>CAIRZB010000085.1 GCA_903882935.1 uncultured Parafilimonas sp.
TATTACAGATTTTGAGCATCTCTATTTTCGAAAAAATGCCCATAAATCAACTGTTTCAGCTCACTCAATTACAATATTTCAAAGAACAGAATCATAACCAATTGAATATGTTCGACTTATGACGCAACGCTAATGACTTGTTTTAATGTTAGATACAGCACCGCTACCGATGCCGTATTTTTTCTTTGCTGGTTAGTTAACAGGTTGTAACCACTTACATTAATTGCTGCAACTTTCCAATTTTTATACAATTTCAATCATTACTACCAAAGCAATCATTGTTTTAGCGGCGTGCATATTATGGCAATAATTAATGCCACTACCATTAATAACACGGCAATGCATAGTATTATAATTGGGTCCATTTTTTTCATATGGCATTACTATTGCACAAGGTTTTAAACAGTATGCTTGCCTTTGCTGGGGTCTGCTTGCACCGGCTTTGCAACATTTGCGTAAAACACTTGATATCCGCAAATGGATTTAAATACAGCACATTGGCGCGCAACACGCATCCTTAGTTACTGTAGGTGCTGCCAGATTGGTGAAGACCAAACACGGGCGAGCGCCCCCACCTGTTGTGTCCCCGCAACCGGCGAAAGCTTTTTAATTACAGCACCCTGGCGCGCAACAGGCGTCCTTTACAACGGCCGGCTTTTCAGCATAAACGGTAATACTGTAAATACCGGTGTTGCCTGCTTTAAAGCTTGCCAACTCTTTGGCATCCAGGTAATTTTTTAAGATGTCATCGGGAATATGAATGGTCTTCTCTTTTTGGATGGTTACGTTTTTAAAGCCGTTGGCATGTATCAGCTCCAAGTACACTTCCTTTTGGATGGCCCCAGAAACGCAGCCCGCGTACATTTCGGCATCTTTGCGCAATGCTTCAGGCAGTTTGCCGAGCAACACCACATCCGAAATGCTAAAATGGCCGCCCGGTTTAAGCACCCGGTATATTTCTTTAAACACCTCGTTTTTATTGGGCACCAGGTTTAGCACACAATTACTTACCACCACATCGGCTATGTTTGAGGTAACAGGCATTTTCTCTATATCCCCCTGCCTAAACTCAACGTTATGGTAGCCTCTTTTCTCGACATTGGCCCTTGCCCTTTCAATCATGGCTGGGGTAAAATCAATGCCAATTACTTTGCCGCTTTCGCCTGCTTCGGCCCTGGCCACAAAGCAGTCGTTGCCTGCGCCGCTGCCAAGGTCAACCACCACATTGCCTTTAGCAATTTTTGCAAACTGGGTTGGCAGGCCGCAGCCCAAACCCAAGTCGGCATCGGCCACATAGCCTTGTATGGCGGTATAATCGTCGTTCATAATATTATACACTTCTGTGGTACAGCAGCCTGAGCCACAGCAGGAAGTTTCGTTGGTTTCCTTGCTCTGCAACGCGATGGCTGAATATTTTTGCCGTACGGTTTCCTTTATTTGTTCTTGGGTTTCCATGATGGTTTATTTTTAAATTTATTTTTTTTGAAAACATAATTGGCCAATCTACTATTGCAATGCAATATCCTTTCGCATTACTACCGCAGTTACCGGGCAAACATGGCTAAACTCAGATGATTGCTTAACTGCCAAAGGCACAGCACCCCTGTTAATTACGGTGTAACCTTTTTTTTCAAAATACCCTTGCGCGGTTTCGGTTAGCAGGTAAATACCCGCAAGCCGTAATTCAACAGCCTTGCGCTCCACTGCCTCCACCAATTTAGCCGCAACGGAAAGATTACGGCAGTTACCGTTAACCACCAATGAACGTAACAGGCCGTACGTTTCATACAACTCAATGCCTGCGGCACCTACCACAACTTCGTTTACGCAGGCAACAAAAAAGTTGTTTAATTCAACTGGCAAATCGTCCACAGGCAGTTTTGCCCCTTGTAACAAGTTGATGATAGCTTGCCTGTTGCTATCTGTTGCCGGTAGAATGTAGATTGTTTCTGACATATACTATCTATTGCAATATTGCGATTAATCCAATCAAAAAAAACCTTAACAACAATTACCCTTCAAATCCACCTCAGCAAAAAAGGCATTGAATAAAGCCTGGTATTGGTTCCAAACCTTTGGGTTAATACAATAACAAACGCTTACCCCGTCAATGTTGCCCTGTATTATGCCGGCATTTTTTAACTCTTTCAAATGCTGGCTGGTGGTGGCCTGCGCAAGGCCCAGTTCCTCCACAATATCCCCGCAAACACAGGCATTCTTCTTTACAAGGTACTGCAGTATGGCTATACGCGCCGGGTGGGCGATGGCCTTTGCCATGTTGGCCATTTCATTCTGCTCCTTGGTAAAAAGTTCTGCTTTAGTTGCGCCCATCCGGATTATTTATATCGCAATATTACGATTAATATCATTCCTGCAAAAATAATTTAATCCTCTGCCAAAATAAATGATGGCAGAAAAAGGGGGTACTGCGTTTTTCTGCGGCAAATAACCACAAAAAACTGAGCAATAATGCATTAATAATTAACCAACTTGCACAAACAAACACCCCAAACCCTTAACTTTAGCCCTTAACAAACTCCAAAATGAAACCAACTGAATCTGGCCATTTTCCTGTTGACCCTTCATCCTCGGGCGTTGCTGGCACATTGCCCCAGCGCTTATACTCCCTTGACGCGTTGCGCGGCTTTGACATGTTTTGGATAATGGGTGCCGAAGGCATCTTTTCCGAAATGGCCAAGGCAAGCCCCAACCCGTTTTGGAACGGTATAGCCAACCAGCTTACCCACCCTGCCTGGAACGGCTTCCATATGTACGACTCCATCTTCCCGCTGTTCCTGTTTATTGCAGGTGCCGCCACGCCTTTTTCAGTTGGCCGCGAAATGGAAAAGGGTAAAACCAAAGGCCAACTGCTTGCACGTGTTATTAAACGCGGGCTAATATTGGTGTTGCTGGGCATTATATACAACAACGGCCTGGAACTTAAGCCACTGGCCGATATTCGCTTTGGCAGTGTGCTTGGCCGTATTGGCTTGGCTTACATGTTTGCCAACATTATTTATATCTACACCAAAAAATTCAGCACCCAGGCCATTTGGTTCTGCTCAATACTCATCGGGTATTGGCTGCTGCTAAAATTTACCTCGGCACCGGGTTTCCCTATGGGCGACCTTACTATGGAGGGTAACTTTGCCTCGTACATTGACCGCAGCATACTACCCGGCAGGCTGTACCTAAAAATTCATGACCCCGAAGGTTTAACCTCCACCATACCCGCAGTGGCCACAGGGCTGTTGGGCATAATGGCTGGCAGCTTTTTAAAAAACGGCACAGTCAGCGGCAGCACCAAGGCATTGCGGCTGGCCATTGCCGGCGCCATTGCAATAGGGTTGGCCATTTTGTGGGACAAGGATTTTCCCATTAACAAAAACCTTTGGACAAGCAGTTTTGTACTTACCGTTGGCGGCTACAGCTTAATTATGCTCGGCTTGTTCTACTATATTATTGATGTAAAAGGCTACAAAAAATGGGCGTTCTTTTTTAAGATCATCGGCATGAACTCCATCCTCATTTATTTGTCTGAGCGGTTCATCAATTGGGACTTTACGACCGACGGCCTTTTCCATTGGGCGGGCCAAATCATCGGCAACCCCTTCAGCCCCGTAGCCATGGCTATTTGTTACGTAGGGCTTAAATGGGCGTTTTTGTATTTTATGTACAAGAAAAAAGTATTCCTGCGGGTTTAACGTAGAGCCATTTAATTTACTAGTTTTTATACAAACGGGAATCAGCAATGGTTCCCGTTTTGCATGTAACGCCTATCTATGTTAGTTGCCTTCCATAACATTTAACAACACACACCTAACAAAGCCTACCATACAATAACATATATTCGTTGTAGATAAGGAAAACAAACCCATATAGGGCTATAGGTGCAGTATATTATGTATGTAACGGTAACAATAATAAACAACCGCCAACACGCAGCAGTAACCCGCCATAAATTCCTTACCAATAAATTTATCGTTCAAAATAATTGTATGAAAAAAACACTTCATTGCCTCCTCGCACTCACAATCATTGTGCTTTGCGTTACCTCCTGCAGCAGAAATGCTTCAAAACTCACCAAATACATTCCTAAAGATGCCGCATTGGTAGCAGGCATCAATGCAAAAAGTATCACCGAAAAACTGGCCACCGGCAGCATGAACCTTGATACGCTTGCCGCACTGCTGGCAAAAAGCGACAGTGACTCCACCGGTGACTTGAACAAATGGGCCGAGATAAAAAGCTCGGGGCTTGACTTAAGCGCGGAGTTTTACGCCTTTGGCAAATCATCAAACTCCATCATGGACGGCCGCTCATCCACCATGGGCATTGTGGCATCGTTAAAAGATGTGGCCGCGTTTGAAAAATATTTAAAAACCAAAAAACCAACCGGAGAAATAAAAAATGGCGGCGATTATTCATACCTAGCCCTTGGGGATGATTTTATTGCCGGCTGGAAAAACGATATAGCCATATTGGTAAACGTACATGGCGGCAAAGCAGCACCGGGCGTTTATAGTACCGGCGAAGGCACACTGTCACAACAATTGCTCACCAAGCTGTTTGCACAGGCAGAGTCGGAGTCGGTGGAATCCGTGGAGGCGTTTAAAAATGTGGAAAAAGAACAAGGCGACATGTTTTTTTATACCAATGCATCTGCCGGGCAGGGATCATTCTCAGCACTAAGCCTAAGCAAAGTGGGCGACTTGGTAGCAGATGCGTACACCACCGGTACCGTAAATTTTGGCAACGGCAAAGTTACAGCCGCATTCACCGGTTATTCAGGCAAGGCATTGGGCGACATTTTGGAGAAATACCCAAGCCATGAAATTGACATCAGTTCGGTTGACAAGTACCCGTTGCAGGTAAACGGCTTTATGGCCATGTCGTTCGACCCAAGGATCATCGGCGAGATTGTAAAATTTGCAGGTGCCGAAGAAATGGCATCGCAAATGCTGGCCAACTATAACTTGACTATGGATGATATTCTAAAAGCCTTTAAAGGCGATATTACCGTGGCCGCTACCATTGACAATGAAACCGCACCAACGGTGCCCGGCCAAATGATGACAACCCCGCCGGTGAAGTACGTGGTAAATGCAGCCATTGGCGAAAAGGCCGCGTACGACAAAGTAATTGCCGCGTTAAACGCAAAGGGCATTCAGTTACCCAAAAACGGCGTGGTTGATATGCCCATGTTTGGCCACATGGCGGTAAGCATAACCGACAAAAACTTGGTTGTAGCCTCTGATATTGATGTTTTGCAAAAATACCTTACCGCCGGTGTGGCAAAAGGCAACCTGCCAAGCGATATAAAAGAAAAAATAAACGGCAAGAGCTTCGCGATGTATGTGGATGTGGATGAAATGATGAAAGCGGCATCCAAGCACGGTTTTACTACTGACGGCACAGCAGAAGCGAAAGACACGGCAAAACAAATAATGCGGGATTTTATGGCCACCGCAGATAAAATTAAAGGCCGTGTTGCAAAAGGAAACGCCGAACTGCGCTTTTTTGACGAAAAGCAAAACAGCCTTGTAACAATTGTGAACGAAGCATTTACAAAGAAAAAACAACACCGCGCCTTTATGGGCAGCCAAAGTATGACGATGGAACCTAATTTGGTAGACAGTGCTGTTGCCAAACCCTAATAAATGGCAAAACAATGTGGGCCAACGGCATGCCGTTGGCCCACATTGCATAAAAAACGAAGCGATAACTTGTACCTATTTCATTTTACTGTAATTTCACGGCTCAATTTCAAAAAGAGCAATTATTTATGGCTGAAGTTATATTAATGCCGCGCCTTAGTGATACCATGACAGAAGGCGTGATTGCAGAATGGCATAAAAAAGTAGGCGATCCCGTAAAAAAAGGTGATTTGCTGGCAGAAATAGAAACAGATAAGGCCACCATGGAACTGGAAAGTTACCAGGCTGGCACCATTTTATACTTAGGGGGTGCAAAAGCAGCCAAATTACAGGTTAACGACCTGTTGGCTATAATAGGCAATGCAGGCGAAGACGTAACTGCCTTGGTGGCACAACACACTGGCCAAGCCGCACCTGCCCCAGAAAAAGTTGAACAAAACGCCGCAGCACCTGCTACACAGCCTGTGGCTGCGGGCGCAGCAGCAGCACCCGCTGCGCCCGCCGTTGACGTTACAAAGCTGGAAGAAGTGGTACTGATGCCTCGTTTGAGTGATACCATGACCGAGGGCGTTATTGCCGCTTGGCATAAAAAAGTAGGCGACGACGTAAAAAAAGGCGAAGTGCTTGCGGAAATAGAAACTGACAAAGCCACTATGGAGCTGGAAAGCTATAAAGATGGCAAACTGCTTTACCAAGGTGCGCAAGCCGGCGAAAAAATACAAGTAAACGACCTACTGGCCATAATAGGCAAGGACGGCTTTGATGTAAACGCTGTGGTGAATGCACTTAAAGGCGGTACCCCTGCCCCAGCCGCAACCGCACCAGCTGAACCAAAAGCAGCCCCGCAAGTTGATACCAACAAAGCCGCCACGCCAACGTTGGAAGTTGTGAATGAGGGCCGCATATTAGCCTCCCCGCTTGCCAAAAAAATTGCCGAAGAAAAAGGCATTGACCTTAAATATGTAAAAGGCTCGGGCGACAACGGCAGGATTATTAAGAATGATATAGATGCTTTTGTACCGGCCGCTGCCACAGTAGCAACAGCTATAGCCGCACCTGCCGCAGCCGCTGCACCGGCACCCGCCGTTAGCAAACCAGCCGCACCTGCAACACCGGCAGGCACGGTAAGCTTTGAGGATGTGCCTGTAACACAAATGCGCAAAACCATTACCCGCAGGCTGAGCGAAAGCCAGTTTGGCGCACCGCATTTTTATTTAACCATGGCCATTGACATGGACGCCTGCGTTGCGGCCCGTGTTAAAATAAATGAAGTAAGCAAAGTAAAAATAAGCTTTAACGATATTGTGTTGAAAGCAACAGCCGTTGCATTAAAGCAGCACCCTGCAGTAAACAGCAGTTGGTTGGGCGATAAAATTCGTGTAAACCACCATGTAAATATTGGTGTAGCGGTAGCGGTTGAAGATGGGTTACTGGTGCCTGTTGTACGGTTTGCCGATTCAAAATCACTAAGCCAGATAGCCGTTGAAGTAAAAGACTTTGCACAAAAAGCAAAGAGCAAAAAGCTGCAACCCGCTGACTGGGAAGGCAGCACCTTTACCATATCAAACTTGGGCATGTTTGGCATTGAGCAGTTTACTGCCATCATAAACCCTCCCGATGCTTGCATATTGGCCGTGGGCGGCATATCGCAAGAGCCTGTTGTTAAGAACGGCCAAATTGTGCCGGGCAATGTAATGCGCGTTAGCCTTACCTGCGACCACAGAGTGGTTGACGGTGCCACCGGCGCTGCCTTTTTGCAAACGCTGAAAAGCTTGCTGGAAGAGCCTTTGCGGATTTTGATTTAATGTACGATGTTGTATAAAAAGAGAGAAGCCTTCTTAATTAATTAAGAAGGCTTCTCTCTTTTTATTTTGAACAGTAACTTTACAGTTGCTTATTCACCCGCTGGGGTTTCAGAAGGTGTTTCAACTACAACAGGTGCCGGTGTTGGCTCAGCTGCAGGTGTTCTTTTCTTGTAAACCTTTTTGGCAGGTACAGCTTTTTTAGGCGCGCTTTTAGCAGCCTTTTTAGGGGCAGCTTTTTTAGCTACTTTTTTAGGGGCAGCTTTTTTAGCAGCCTTTTTAACTGCGCCTTTCTTAGCGGCTTTTTTAGGGGCAGCTTTTTTAACGGCAGCTTTTTTAGCACCTTTCTTAGCGGCTTTTTTAGGGGCAGCTTTTTTAACGGCAGCTTTTTTAGCACCTTTTTTAGCGGCTTTTTTAGGAGCAGCTTTTTTAACGGCAGCTTTTTTAGCGCCTTTCTTAACCGCTTTTTTAACAGCAGCTTTCTTGGCTGTTTTCTTAACAGCTTTTTTAGCAACCGCTTTCTTAGCTGCTTTCTTTACTACTTTTTTTACAACTTTCTTGGCGACCTTTTTAGCAGCTTTCTTTTTATTTGCTTTTGCCATGGGATTAGTATTTAAAATTAAAATGTGAACAAAGCTTCGTTATGCGCGTATGGGGGCTACTACAATTATATATTTCAACTAAAGAATTAACCTGAATTACTATGCCGACAAAATACTGACCCACTGCGTTTATATATCCAAAAATTTCTATAAACAAAAAATCCTAAATATTCTAAATTATACAAAGGTATTATTTTTTTGTGCAAAAAAATTTCTTTTAAATTTATTATCAACAGATTATGAAGCATAATTATTAACAATGGTGAATAACCCTATGTTTAGCGAAGTAACCATACAATTTTTTTGCAACATGCGTAGCCATTTATGCCGCCGCATTAAATTTTGTAACATCGCCGTATTATATTTACCCATCAATAATAACAACAAACATGAAAAAATTTTCAGCCCTAATTGTTACTGTCATTGCAACATTTTGCTACGCAAATGCCCAACAAAAAAGCGATGTTTTTTATGTGTATAAAAGTGATTGGTCGCCCGCGAACGACTTAAAAGATGCTACTTATTTTATGCAGGTTTTGCATGAAAATGATACAACATTTTTTTGCAGGTATTACCAAAAAACCGGCCCGATGGTTAAGCAGGAGTGTTTTAAAGACGAAGGCCTGACCATGCCCAACGGCAGTTTTATTTGGTATAATCAAAATGGGTGGATGGACAGCGCTGGCACCGTGAAGAATGGGATAAAAGACGGGTGGTGGTACAAATACGACGATACGGCGGCCGTGATTAGTGAAACATATTATGCAGATGCCAAAAAAATAAAGACCATCGATTATTTACTTAAAAAAGAAATTTACCCCGACGGCACGTTGAAGGAGATAGAAGAACAAATAGACACCAGCAAAGAAGAGCATGTAATGGTGGGCGCCTCTTACCCCGGCGGTGCGAAGGGATGGACCAAATACCTTATGAAAAACCTAGTAACACCGGAGCGTTTTCAAAATATCATCCGCAATGGGGCAGGCAATGTGGTCATTAGTTTTCTGGTTGATAAGGCGGGCAACCCTGCCGAACTAACTATTTTGAAGTCGTGCGAATGGAGTGCCGACGCAGAAGTATTTAGAATTATAAAGGCTGGCGGCAAATGGGCACCTGCTACCATTGATGGGGTGAAAGTTATTTACCGGCAAAAGCAATCAATAACATTCCAGGTAAGTGGCGGGTAGTGTGGCTTTAATAAAAATTCCGGTCCATCCCCCGCCTCAACAAATACAAGGGTATGTTTTTTCTAATTATATTTTCAATAAGTTTTGAAAATTCAGAAATAACATTTAGCTTTGTTGTATGGATTTAAAGGAGGCAAAACAACAGTTTATACAAAGCTGGGGCGTACTGGGCAGCCAGTGGGGCATTAACCGCACCATGGCGCAGGTACATGCCTTGCTACTGGTGGCCAGCCAGCCCCTTAGCACGGATGAAATTATGGAACAGCTAAGTATTAGCCGCGGCAACGCAAACATGAATATACGGGAGCTAATGAGCTGGGAGCTGGTACAGAAAGTGATAGTGCCGGGCGACAGGAAGGAATATTTTTGCGCAGAGAAGGATATTTGGAAAGTATCGATGCGGATAATGTATGAGCGCAAGAAAAGGGAGCTTGACCCGATGGTGAAGGTGCTAAGCACCATAAACCATTTGGAGGGCGACAAGAAGGACCCAGAGATAAAAGCCTTTACAGAAACGGTAGAAAACATACGGAAATTTGCAGGCCAGGCTGATAAAATGATGGATACGATGATTAAGGCAGAAGAAAACTGGTTTTGGGGTAGTTTTTTAAAACTGTTTAAATAGTTTGTTTTGTTTTGTGTGGTTGAAAATAAGTCCCGCTTGATGCGGGATTTATTTCACTTTAAACTTTCAATTTTTTCTGAAAATTTAATAACTATAATATATTTTTATGAAACATTATTACAGGCTATGGGATGCGATAATACAAGTGTTGCTGCTTGTAACCTGGGCAGTTGCAACTGCAACAAAGGCAGGGTGGCTAACAACCGTTCAGGCGGTAGCAGCAGCCTGGTTTGTTGCCAGCTTAACAATACATTTTATCATAAGCACGCAAAAATTTAAACCTGTTTACCAAAAATTTATTTTGTTATGCATTGGTCTTTTGGCATTGTCGCTGTATGGCTTCGCAATGGTTTATATCCTTATTGCAGAAGTGCGCTTATTGCCATTTTTGTTTCCCCCAGTGGCGGTACTATATGCTTACCATTGCATCTCCGAAATTTTCTACCTCCGCAAACGACCCATCTCCTACATAAAATAAACGGTTATGAAAAACAAGAAAATTATAATAGCAGGCGGCACCGGTTTTATCGGGCAAAGCCTGGCTGAATACTTTGGCAACGATAACCAAATTGTAATACTCACACGCGGCCTTGCCCAAACAGTAAACAACAACTTTGGTGTTACACAGCTAAATGATGACGCTAAAAAAAATGTGCGGCTTGTGCAATGGAACGGCAAAGACGCCGGGCCTTGGTGTAAGGAAATTGACGGCACCGATTTGGTGGTTAACCTTACCGGCAAATCAGTCAACTGCCGTTATACCAACAAGAACAAACAAGAAATTTTCGACAGCCGTACCGATGCCACCAAAGCCATAGGGCAGGCAATACGCCAGGCCATTGCGCCGCCTGCATTATGGGTTAACGCAGCCTCTGCAACCATTTACCGCCACGCCACAGACAAGCCGCAGGATGAACTCACAGGCGAGATAAAAAACGACTTTAGCGTACAGGTATGTAAACGTTGGGAGCAAACATTTTTTGCTGAAGCAACACCCAATAACCGCAAAGTGGCCTTGCGCATGGCAGTTACGCTGGGCAACGGTGGTGTTATAGTACCTTACTTAAACCTTTGCAAGTTTGGCCTAGGCGGCCACCAAGGCAGCGGCAAGCAAATGTACAGCTGGGTGCATGTGGAAGACATTTGCCGCGCGATTGAGTTTATGTTTAACCAGCCTACCATGGCAGGCGTGTACAATGTTAGCAGCCCCAACCCAATTACCAACAAAACTTTTATGCAAACCTTACGCAACGTAACGCACCATGCTATAGGGTTGCCTGCCTATGCATGGATGCTAAAGATTGGCGCGGCGTTAATAGGTACAGAAACCGAATTGCTGCTAAAAAGCCGCTGGGTAGTGCCTACTAAATTGCAGGAGGCAGGCTTTGTATTTAAATACCCCAACCTAGATGGAGCATTTAAGGAGATAATTGCCAAGCTGCCACGTAAAAAATACCACTTGTTTTAGTTAACGCAAGCATTTTCACCGCCGTTGGGGTTTCCATCAACAAGGGCTTTAAAAAATACTATTCGCTTAAATGGCAGTGTATCTGAAAAAGTCCTACCATGTGCGCAGAATGCCATGACAGGGCACCATACATACACCTTATCGTAACCAAATAACGCTTTGCTGTTTGTATAACCAAAACACTTTTTATGAAACATCGTCTTACAAAAACTGCTTTCATTATTGGCATACCTGTGTTGTATGCAATGGTGCTGCGCTTTATTTTTGACATTGATATCCTAAAAGATTTTGTGGCTGTTATGTCGCTAACATTTTTTATCTCGCTGCCGTTTGGCGTTGGCTTGCTAACCATTACCCTATCTGATGCTAAAAAGGTGCAAAGCCTTCGCTACCGGATTTTTCAACCCTGGGTGCCTATATTGGTGTTTTTCTTCCTAACCCTGGTATTGTCAGTGGAAGGATGGGCCTGTTGGTTGATGATGCTGCCCGTGTTTTTAGCATTGGCCAGCTTAGGGGGATTAACAGCAGGGTATTTTAAGCTCAAGAAGCAGTCCTCCTCCAATAAATTAAATGTAAGCATTGCCGTACTACTGCCTTTTGCAATATTGCCAGGTGAAGACTTGGCAAAAGCACGGGCCGGGCAATACGAAGCGTACACCTATATTGACATATTTGCACCGCAGCAAACAGTTTGGGACAATGTGCTAAAGGTAAAAACAATCAGCAGCCAAGAAGACAAAGGCGTGTTGACAAACTTGCTTGGTTTTCCACGCCCACTAAAGGCCGAATTGAATTATGCGGGCGTTGGTGCCAGCCGAAAGGCCGTGTTTACCAAGGGCTTGGTGTTTAACGAAGTGGTGGAGGCATATGATGATAAAAAGAAGATGCATTTTAGCATACAGGCTAACACGTACAGCATACCCTCTACCACTATGGATAAGCACATATTAATAGGCGGCGAGTATTTTAATGTAACCGACGGCACCTATTTTTTACAGCGGCTAACCCCCACTACATACCGCCTGCATTTATACAGCCATTTTACGATAACCACCACCTTTAATTTTTACGCTGCTTTATGGGCGGGGTGGATAATGAAGGATATCCAGAATAATATTTTACAGGTTATAAAACACCGCTGCGAGGCCAAGCCTGTTTAACCTTGTTGGTGATGGTAAAAACTGGCGCATAGCATTACAACAAGTTGCAGGCCCGGCAATTATTTATACAGTTTCACCCCAAACCCTTGCCGCTTTTGTGTACCCTTGCATGTAAAATGCAGGGTGTATGGAAGCCTGCTGTTAGTATCGCCAAAAGCCATCTCCCCTATGGCAGTTTATTATTCCCATACATATTTGGTGGATTGCAAACTACACTAAGGGGCACTGTTTTACATTGTTAACATTTCCCTTAACAAAGTAATTAAAACGGGTTTACACTATAAACGGCATAATCTCTTTTTGTATCATATAATGCCATTTAAGCAAACTACGCTTTTTCAAGACCCTTAAAACTGTATTTCAAAAATGCCATGTTTAATGGCAAATATCACCAAACCCGCCGTGTTTTTACAGCCGGTTTTGGCAAGCAGGTTTGTGCGGTGGCCATCTACCGTGCGGGCGCTGATAAACAGCTTTTCCCCAATCTCCGCATTGGTATTTTCTTCGCAAATCATTTTTAGTATCAACAGCTCCCGGCTAGTTAAGGCAATGGGTATGTTGTTTAGGTTTTTAAGCACACGCTCGCTATGGTGGGCGGTATTACGCATGGCATTTACAATTTCGGTGTTAAAATAAAACCCAACATTAAAAGTGTTGGTAATGGTGGCAAAAAGCTCGTCCTTTTCACAGTTCTTCTTAAGGTAGCCGCAAGCACCCGCCTCAATCATCTTGCTCATATACCGTTCTTCCCCATGTACCGACAATATAATCACTTTAACGGTGGGGTATTGCTTGCGCAAGGCGGCGTTCAATTCAACCCCGTTCATCTCGGGCATATTTAAATCAACCAATGCTATGTGTGGCAGTACAGCGGCAGCTGCCATTTTGCCCAACATTATTTTTCCGTTCTCCGCCTCGGCAACTATTTCAAAATCAGGGTTGGTCTTCAACAGGTTTACCAACCCCTCCCTAAAAAGCGTTTGGTCATCTGCAATGGCTATCCTTATTTTTTCCATACACAATAGCTTAGCCGATTTTACTGTTCGGCAAACGTATAAAAATGGAGAATCCTTCGTTAGTGGCTGTTTTAATGGTATAGGTAGCCCCTATCATATTTAGTCTCGTATCAATATTCCGCATACCCATGCCCTTCTTGTTATGCAGGCTTTCCAACGCAAACCCTTTTCCTTCGTCGGTGTAATGCATGCAAAGGCAATCATTCTCCACAAACAACGAAATGCCAATGTGTTTTGCGTTTGCATGCCTTACCGTGTTTGTTATTAATTGTTGCAATACCCTTATCAATGCCAGCGCAATAGGCTGTGGCAATTGATCGGTAACCGCTTCGGCGTGGTTGGTAATGGAAAAAAACGGCTCTGCCTTACCGCTGCCTAAGGTGTGCTTTAATTCGTTTAATGCTTCATCAAAACCAAACAACGCCAAGGCCGGCGGCGAAAGGTTATGCGATATGTTGCGCACATCATCAATAATTTGGTCAATCAATTTTTTGTGGTGTGCCGTTTCTTGCTCTTGGCCAGCAGTGCTGTGGCGTGCTTCGCTGTTTAACAACATACGCAAATTGGAGAGCGCGCCGCCAACATCGTCATGCAAATCTTGCCCAATGCGCTTTCGTTCATCTTCCTGCGATTGAATGGTGGCATACAGCAAAGCCTTTTGGTGCTGCAAGGCTTCTTGCTGTGCCAGTTCCTTTTGCTTCAACAACTTTTTTTGGTTGTGGCTAAAAATTACCACAAAAGCTATCACCAGCAGCGCTATGCCGCAGGTACACATAATTACCACTAAGTAAATATTGCCTTCTAAATCGTTTTGCATGCGCGTATCCCCCTGGCGAATAATAAATACATAGCAAGTACCAATGTTGCGTGTATATTCCAAATCAACACGTCTAGCGCATGGTATTTTGGCCCTGTAATACGCCCAGATGTGATGTTTGAAAAAGAAAATACAAACAAGGCCCCCGAAAAGTACAAGAGAATAGCAGTGTTGGCCCAGTTAAGCGGGTTGCTGCTCCATTTGGCATCAACATCCATATTGGCCATACGTGCCGAAAACAACAAGCTGTAACCCATTAGCAGCAGTGCTTCCAATGGCCTTGTGTTTGTGTTAAACTGCCTAATGCTTTGAAAAAAAGTAAAGTTAACAATGCACAATAGTGTAAAAACAACCATGGAGTACCCAACTGCTTTTTTTAACCACTTTGATGTAAATATGCTTTGGTAAAACCTTGACAGCAACAAAAACTCTAAAATGGTAAACAGGTGCAGTAACGGCAGGTTATTTATTTTGTGCCCTGCCAGCAGAACAGCCAAAATATTTATGGCACCATTTAAAAGCAGGTAATAAAAAATAATTTTTATGGGCTTACTGCAACACCGGTATTTAAACAAGCCTGCAGCAATGGGTATAACCACTGCGGCAGGCACTATGTACCCCATATATATAATTTCGGGCGTGGGCATTGGGTGTTAAATATATGGTCTTTTTACAATACTACGACTTAAAACAACGGGCTGGTAGGGCTGCACATGCTGGGGCATGGTTGGGTAAAGTCGTAAATGCTTGATGTTGCTGCATCACTGCCATTGTCAGGCCCTCCAATAGAACCATTTACGTACAGCATATCATTGTTATTAACATCAACAGGCACTATCAAGCCGCTAACGTCCCCCGGTGCCTCTGGGTATTCCAAACCAAAGTACAGGCGAAAACTGGTTGCATCGGGATGATCTTTCTTAAGTTGGTCAATATCAGCCATGTGTACGTTTATTGCCCTTAAAATTTTCTTGTTCGGTAAGCCAAGCCCATTTTCTTGCCCACCTTGTATAGTGGCGTTGGCTAAAAAAGCACGCCAGTTGGTAGTGCGTTGTATGGCATCATCCAGCGATACGCGGGTGGGTTGCGGCCTTACGGCCACCAAAGTCGTTTGGTTTGCGGCATTGTCAACATTGCTCATGGTAGTAAATTTTAATTTGGTTTGCAAAGGCTGTTTAAGTTGTTGTGGCTATCTGTTGGCGGCACAAAACGCCCAAATAACCCCCTGTTGGTTCTGCACCCCGGGCTGTTGGCTGGTGGTAAAAATTCCGTAGCTGGCTACCCAGCACAAATTGCCACCCGCCACAGGCACCTGCCCATAGGTGGTAAGGGGTATGCCCGCGCTGCTGGCCACCTGGGGCTGTATAGTTTCGGCTATGGAAGAAGCCCAGCCACTGTCTAGCCCCCATTCGGTAAGGTCAAAAGCCAGTTGCAAAACCAAGGGGGCAGGGTTACCGTCTGCAGCATAGTTCAATACCACCCCGCAGTCGTAAGGCAAGCTGTGCCCTAGGATAGTGCCATATTTTTGTGTAAAAATGTACACGGCATATTCTGCGCTTGCGTTAATGGCACCCAATGCAGCCGATGCAACGTTGGGGTATACCGGTGGTGCTTGGCCGCTTTGGTTAAAGGCCTGTACAATATCGCTTAAATCGCTTACCGCATCCGTTTCGTCGGTTACGGCCGCTACAATGTTAGCCACAATGTCGTTAATGGCCATTGTTGAAACAGCAAAAAATTGTCCCATAGTTTTTATGTTTGTTTTTGTTAGTATAACCTTTTAACAACCTCCCGGGCTGGCTTTAAAAACTGATGGCTCAAAAATAGCCGGTTGCAATTGGGTGATTAGCAGGGCAAATACCCGTTTAAAAAAACAGGTATTTTTACCTACTTGTCAATATACGTTTATCTTTTTACAAGAAAGAATGTTTGTAAAAAAAATGCAAAAAAAACAATCAATAAAACGCTTGGGTATTGCACGCCCCATTAGTAACACTAAAAAAGATGCAGCCTAGGCGCTGCATCTTTCGGTGTTTGCAAGCAGTGCTACTGTTACTTAGCATTGCCTGCATTGGTTGGTGCCATGCTAAAAAGTGTATTCAATCTCAACAACACTCATTACGCCTTGCACAATGGTATTCCATTGGCCGGTAAATGCGGCACCGTACGATGCCGCGATGGCAGCGCCTACTTTTTGGGCCTCATCGTTGCTCCACAATGGCCCGGCAAGCACGTTTGTTTTATACTTATGCGTGCCAGTGTGGGCAACATTAAGTTCTACTTCAATAACGCTCATTTGGCTGGGTACAACCGTGTTCCAAACACCTGTCCATTTGCCTTGGTGGGCTGTGGCAATAATGGGTGCTTTCGCTTTTGCATCTTCGTCGCTCCAAAGTGGGCCGGCGGGGATTGTAACTTTAAAAGTTGACATAACATGTAGTTTTGTTGTTGTTCCTACTCTAGTTCGGCTTTTCGGAGTCCGCCGTTTTGTGTAACAGAAGCTTCGTTGTTTCACAGGCACAAAATAAAAGCAGCCAACACTGCATAAACAGCGGCCTAAGCCGTGTTTTACTAAACAGGTGTTTTAACACACGGGGAGCAGGTAAAACTACCTGCCGGCCCAATGGCCAACACAAAAGCATATTGCTTAACTTTATAAAAATTATTGGGTATGGATAGGCAATTAATTTCATCAGGCACGGTATGGGAAAAAAAATACGGCTACAGCCGCGCCGTTAAAGTGGGCAACATGGTATTTGTGTCGGGCACTACCGCGGTTGACGAAAATGGCGATGTGGTTGGGTTGGATGATGTGTACCTGCAGGCCGTTTATATTTTTAAGAAGATTGAAAAAGCGCTACAACAGGCTGGTGCCAGCCTGCAACATGTGGTGCGCATACGTACGTTTATTACCAACATGGGCCAATACCCCGAGGTACTGAAAGCGCAAGGCGAGGTGTTTGAACACATACGCCCGGCCGCAACCCTTGTGGAAGTAACTGCCTTGATCGACGACCGCCTGCTGGTGGAAATTGAAGCCGATGCGGTGGTTGGGTAATAAAAGAGAAATTAGGCATTGCAGTGCCTAACTCCCACCTTACTTGGCTTTATATTATTGTTGCAAAAAGCGATAGCATCTGTAGTAATTAAACAATTTTCAAAAGTAACATTAGCGCTGGCATTACTTCCTTTCCACCCCAACAATATCGCCTTTTTCTAGCATGGTTTTCAAAGCCGGCTTAAGTATTGGTTGGGTTTCTTCCCCAAAGGATGTGTCACCTTTTTGTTTTAAATCAGACAGGCCCGATTCCTCCGATGTTTCAAAATTGTTTGGGCGCACGAAAACGGTATCTCCAACAACAGCATCTACCTTGTAAAGGGTATATTTGTTCTCGTTGGTTTTAATCTCAAAAATGTCGCCTTTTTGGGGGGCGGTTATCAACAGGGCATACTGTTTGGCATTTTGTTGGCCATGGTAGGTTGCCCAGGCAAATAATAAAACAATCAACCCTAGGCCGCTATACATGTATACAGGTGTTTTAGCCTGTGCCTTAAACGCATCGTATGCATCCTTAAAGCTTTGCGGCATGCTTTTTAGTTTCAGCACTTGCTTGCAATTGCCACATTGCGATATACCAGTTTTGCCCAAGGGTATACAAGGTATCCAAAATACGTGCACGTATTTTTGCACAACACTCAGTTGCACGCTGGCAATCGCCCCGCAATTAGGGCATTTTTCAGTAAGGGTTTCCGTGGCAAGCACTTTCGCTTTTTGTCCGTACACAATCATATAAAAGCTGTTGGTTTTGTAATTATTCGGTGTGTAATGTACAATGCTTTTGTAAATAACAAACCTTGTTAACCAAACACACAATATTTTAAACGTAGGCAATACTTTTTTATCCAAGCACAGTGTTTATTATGCACGCCTAACAATTGTTATGGCAAGCCATTTTAACTATGTATACCTTACCGGTACCTAATAACCATTTAAATATGAAAAAGCTTACCGCCGCGCTAATGGCCTTGTTTACCATTGGCTATTGCTTTGCACAAACCCCTGCCGAAAAACAAAAAATTGACGCACTGCTTAAAAAAATGACGATTGAGGAAAAGGTAGGGCAAATGACGCAGGTAACCCTTGGCGTGGTATGCACCCCCGTTGACGGCGTGCTAGACACAGCGGCTTTGCGCAAAGCCATTGTTGATTACAAAGTAGGCTCTATATTAAACGTAACCGGCCATGCCCTAACGCTTGACCAATGGCATACCGTTGTTACTCAAATACAGGATGAAGAAAAACAAACCCGGCTTAACATACCCATTATTTACGGGTTGGATGGCATACACGGGCAAACATACACCCTAAACTCAACGCTTTTTCCGCAGAGCATTGCCATGGCTGCCACGCGCAACGTAGCGTTGGCCGCCGCCGGGGCCAAGGTTACGGCCAAGGAGCTGCGCGCATCGGGCGTGCGGTGGGAGTTTGCCCCCGTGTTGGATTGCGGCCGCCAGCCCCTTTGGTCGCGGTTTGCCGAAACGTACGGCGAGGATGTATACATAGGCAAAACATTTGGCTCCGCCGTTATTAAAGCCTATGAGGAAGATGGGCTGAAAAACCCCACAGCCGTGGCGAGTTGTATGAAGCACTATATAGGCTACTCTGCCTCACGCACCGGCAAGGACCGCACCCCCATTTACATGCCCGACATTGAAATGCGCGAGTATTACCTGCCCCAGTTTAGGGAGGCCATAAAGGCTGGTGCCTCAACGCTGATGGTTAACTCTGGTGAAATAAACGGCACACCAGTGCATGCCAACAAATACCTACTGACCGACCTTTTACGCAAAGAACTTGGCTTTGAAGGAGTGATTGTAACCGACTGGGAAGATATAGAGCGCCTATACACCCGCCATTTGGTGGCCGAAAGCCCGCGCAAGGCAGTGGCCATGGCTATTAATGCAGGTATTGACATGAGCATGGTGCCGTCTGATTTTTCATTTTACACCCTGCTGTTAGAAGCTGTGCAAAAAGGCGAAGTACCCGTTGCCCGCATTGATGATGCGGTAAAAAGGATATTGGCGTTAAAAATGAAAGTGGGCCTTTTTGAAAACGCATACCCCGAGGCTACAGCCACCGCCAATTTTGGCAAACCCGAATACCAGACAATTGCGCTGGATGCCGCCCACGAAGCCATGACGTTGCTTAAAAACAAAAACAATATACTGCCCTTGGCTAAAGATACAAGGATATTGGTTGCAGGCCCAGCCGCACAAAGCATCAGTGCCCTAAACGGTTGCTGGAGCTATACTTGGCAGGGCAAGGAGGAGCAATGGTACCCACTTGACAGCAAAACGATTATGCAGGCCCTGGTTGACAAGCTGCCGGTTGGCAACGTTAGCAATGTATCGGTACGGGGCTTTGACAGCCCGGCCAATTACGATGTTGACAAACTAACCGCCGCCGCAAAAGACGCAGACGTGATTGTGCTGTGTTTAGGTGAAAACGCTTACGCAGAAAGCCCCGGCAATACCAGAGACCTTGCCCTACCCGACAACCAAGTTAAATTGGCGGAAGCCGCCGCTGCAACCGGCAAGCCCGTTATATTGGTGTTGGCAGAAGGCCGCCCCCGCTTTATAACATCCATTGAACCAAAGATGAGCGGTGTTTTGATGGCCTATTGGAGCGGAAAGAAATCTGCCGAGGCTATTGCGGATGTTTTGCTAGGCAACTATAACCCAGATGGCAAACTACCTTTTAGTTACCCGCGTAGCATGGGCGAAATGGTATTGTACGACAGAAAGCCAACGGAAGATATTCGCGAGATATTTAACGCCGACATGAATAACACAGGGTACGACCCGTTATACCCATTTGGCTGGGGCCTTAGCTACACCAGTTTTGAGTATAGCAACATACAACTAAGCGGCAATACCCTAAAAGGCAATGACACGCTTACCATTAGCGTTACCATAAAAAACACCGGCAAACGCGATGGCAAACAAACCGTTGAATTGTACACGCACCAGCACTTTGCCAGCATAACACCAAACATGCAAAGGCTGCGCGCGTTTAAAAAAATATGGCTAAAAGCCGGCGACACCCAAACGGTAAGCTTTACCCTTACCAAAAACGACCTGGCGTTTGTAAATGCCCAGTTAAAAACGGTTACCGAGCCGGGCAGCTTTGATGTGATGATAGGTGGTAAAAAGGCCACTTTCACCTACGCACAGTAGTTGCTTTGTTAAAAATTAGTGCAAGCAAAGCGGAGCAATAATACCAACTTTAGCACAGTTTAAATAAACCAAACTGAACTCGCCAAAGCGCATTGCCATGAAAAAAAATGTATCCCTCTTACTTATTGCCATTGTATTGGTTACCCATTTGCAAGCCCAACAACTGCCCTTGGGTATTTTTGCCGCCCAAACCGAAGTAGGCGGCATTATACACCCCGGCAAGGTGTTGTATGATGAGAAAAAACAAGCCTACACCGTACAGGGTTCGGGCCAAAACATTTGGGGCAGGCACGATGCTTTTCATTTTTTGTACACGAAAATGACAGGTGATTTTATTGTGCGGGCCAATGTGGCCTTTGTAGGCAAAGGCGTGGAAGACCACCGAAAAATTGGCTGGATGGTACGCTCATCGCTAGATTCAACGGCAGCACATATAAGCGCAGCAGTACATGGCGACGGCCTAACTTCCCTCCAATACAGAAGGGCAAAAGACAGTGCCACGGAAGAAATGAAGTCGCCTGTAAAAGGTGCAGATGTATTGCAATTGGAGCGTAAAGGCAACACCTACATAATGTCGGTGGCAAAAAACGGGGAGCTGTTTACGGTTGAGCAAATGGAGTTGAACATTGGCGATGATGTGTTTGTGGGGCTGTTTGTATGTGCCCACAATGCCAATGTATTGGAGACCGCCGTTTTTAACAACGTGCGTATTGTAATACCGGCCTCATCAACGCTGGTGCCTTATAAGGAATACCTAGGAAGCCAGTTGGAAATACTGGACTTGGCCACTAACAACAGCAACATCATATTCCAATCAAACCGTTCGTTGCAGGCACCCAACTGGATGCCCGATGGCAAACACTTGTTGTATAACAGTGATGGCCTATTATACACATTTGATTTAAAAACAAACACGCCTACGCCACTCAATACCGGCTCAGTAACACATAATAACAACGACCATGTTATTGCCTTTGGCGGCAAAATGCTGGGTATCAGCAGCGGTAGTGCCGCCGACGGCGGTGTTTCCATCGCCTATGCCTTGCCGCTAACTGGCGGCGAGCCCAAACGCCTAACGGCCACGGGCCCCAGCTACTTGCACGGCTGGTCGCCGGATGGCAAGTTTGTTGTATTTACCGGCCAGCGCAACAAGGAGTTTGACATTTATAGAATTGGCGCCGACGGAAGCGCAGAAACAAGGCTTACAGACGCGCCGGGCTTGGATGACGGGCCGGAATATACACCCGATGGCAAATTTATTTATTTCAATTCCGTACGTTCCGGTACCATGCAAATATGGCGTATGAAGCCCGACGGCAGCGGGCAGGAGCAGTTGACGAATGATGGATTAAACAACTGGTTTCCCCATATCTCACCTGACGGCCAATGGGTAGTAATGATAACGTTTGGCACTGACGTAAGCCCTTCTGACCACCCTTTTTACAAGCATGTTTATTTGCGTATGATGCCTATTTATGGCGGTACCCCCAAAGTAATTGCCTATTTGTATGGCGGGCAAGGCACCATAAACACACCGTCTTGGTCACCCGATGGAAAAAAGCTTGCATTTATAAGCAACAGCAATTTTTTGTCGGCCTTATACCCTATTGAGAAGAAGTAAGTCCAAAGACACATATCAATTTTTATCTTTTTTTAAGGTGAGTTTAATCTCACTAAACAATACTATACACATAATCACATTACTTTTGTAACGGTGTTTTTCATAGGTTAGCAACGGCCCAGATAGTCTTATCAGGGCTTTTTTTTGCCCCTGCGCCAAACAATTCCAAACTAGCAAATTTTGTATACTTAATTAACAATGCCAGCCGCAATCATTGCATAGTGTTTCGTTCCGCATGTACCCAGCAAAAATGCATAATAAAGCTAGGCAATGCCGTTGTAAAAGTTTTAACATTTCGGCAATTGAAAAGTTTTTGGGTGCCAATCAAAAGGTACAACACCCAGGCAACAGACAGTTTTAATTTCGGTTTGGGTCAAAAATGAAGCAGGCTTTATTGCCCGTTTCGGTTTGCCCGTAAGGTTTTTGGGGGGTGGTAAATTATGCGCTTTTCAATTAGCATTATGCCAGTATAGGTGTCAAATACCATGTGAATGACCGATTACTTTTTATCGCAGTACCTATTGCTGAAGCTAATAAAGGTCGCTGTTTTTCCATAAAATAAAATTCAGCTTGCTATGATTAATATAACCGGCAAACTTCCGTCACAAATTGTATTTGGTTGGTATTTTTTTTGATTGCCGTTTGTTCAATTCAGCAATAGTTTGCAGTTGCTCTGCCTAGAAAAAATTTCATCGCTTACGTTATTTGGCACAAGCATACTTATTGGCACTATAATAAACTTATGGTTAGGCCACTAATACAACAACGCCCAAAACCCTTTCTGCCGTTATGTTTCGCGCCATATAATTAGCTTGCATTGCTCATTACAATTTCAAAAGGCGCGTTGGCTAAACTTTAACTTGTATAAAAAAGTATTGCATTTTTTTTGACAGCCAAATATAAGTAACCCTTGTTTAAGCATTACTTAAGCAACTATTAATTGGCAACCGCATTAAGCATGTGTTATTTTTGCATCGGTGTTTTTCATAGGTTAATAAACGGCCCGGATAGTCTTATTCAGGGCTTTTTTTTGCATGTTTGTTAGGCTATAACAATTAAACAAATGCGTTGTTAGTCCTCCATTTATTTTCCAAAATTGTATTACACAATTTTTTTGGGCAACAAAACTTACACCAGCCCATGCCGAGGCTCTTCTCTGCCCACAAATATGCTGCTGGCGGCATTTTAAGCCAATCGGCCCGCATCGCCAGCCGTTACCGCTGCCCTATCTACACATACCTGTTATTTTTAATTTAAATAGCAAACCTTGGTAGCTTTAAAAGCCGCGCAAGATTATATTTGCCTGCAAAAACCTAACGGAATGCGAAAAATTATTGGCTACCTGCTTACCAGTTGTATTGCCACCCTGTCATTTGCGCAAAACAAACAAGCGGCTGTACCGCCCCCGGTGCCAACCAGTGTTGCCAGGCCCAAGCTGGTGGTAGGCATAGTGATTGACCAAATGCGCTGGGATTACCTATACCGTTACTACAACATTTACAAGGCCAACGGCGGCTTTAAGCGCCTGTTGAACGACGGCTTTAGTTGCGACAATACGCTAATACCCTATACGCCAACGGTAACCGCAGCGGGGCATACCTGCGTTTATACAGGCTCTGTGCCTGCCATACACGGCATTACCGGCAACGACTGGTACGACAAACTGCTGCACAAACAGGTGTACTGTACCGATGATTCAACAGCCACCACGGTGGGCAGCAGCACCAATGCCGGCAAAATGAGCCCCCGTAACTTACTTGTTACCACAGTAACCGATGAACTTAGGCTGGCCACCAATTTTGAAAGCAAAGTAATTGGCGTGGCCGTTAAAGACCGCGGCAGCATATTGCCCGCCGGCCACACCGCAAATGGGGCCTACTGGTACGATTACAAAACCGGCGACTTTATAACCAGCAGCTACTACAACGCCGACCTGCCTGCTTGGGTTAAAGCCTTTAACCAGAAGAAAACGACAGATTCGCTGTATACCCTTAACTGGGACCTATCGCTGCCCAAAGAAGTGTACGGCAGGTACAGCAGCGACGACTACAGCCCATACGAAAGCAAGCCTTTTGGTAAAGACAGCTCCATTTTCCCTTACGACTTGGCCAAGTTTATAGGCAAAGACTATAGTAAAATTGCCTCAACACCTTATGGCAACGTGTTAACTGCCGAAATGGCTAAGGCCGCTGTTTTGGGCGAAGGGCTGGGAAAAGGCGAGAACACCGACTTTTTGGCGGTAAGCTTCTCCTCCCCAGATTACATAGGCCATGCATTTGGCCCCAACTCCTGGGAGCAATTGGATGATTATGCCCGTTTAGACGAAACGCTTGGTAAATTTTTTGAATTTTTAGACGGCACGGTTGGCAAAGGCCAATACACCGTTTTTTTAACCGCCGACCACGGTGTGGCTAATGTTGCCGGTTATGCCAAAGAGCAGGGCATACCCGCCGGTATTTTTGAAGGGGGCGACATGGTTAAGCAAATGAACGGCATTTTGAAAGACAAGTATGGCAAAGACCGTATTGTACGCGGCATTTACAATTACCAAGTGGTGTTAAATAACGAGCTGATTGACAGTACAGAGTTTTTAAACAAAACCGATATTATTGATTGGGTGATTGGCTTTTTGGTACGCCAGGAAAGCGTTTCAAGGGCATTTGCAACCGAAGAATTGGAAAACACCGTACTCAACAGCAAACAAAAAGAAATGCTGGCAAACGGCTTTTATCCGCAGCGTAGCGGCGATATACAAATTGTACTTAAACCGGGCTACTACGAAGGCGGCAGCACAGGCACCAGCCATGGCGTTTGGAACCCCTACGATGCCCACATACCCCTGTTGTTTTACGGCTGGGGTATTAAACACGGCAAGCTGAACCGCGAAACCTACATGACGGATATTTCGGCAACTGTTGCGGCTTTGCTGCACATACAAATGCCCAGCGGCTGCATAGGCCATGTTATTGAAGATGTGTTAAAGTAACAATATGGGCAATGGTGTTTAATGGTTTTGTAACAATCAACCAACAGCACCCAAACCACGCATCAAAAAAATAAAAAACCTGCCGGCAATTTTGCGGCAGGTTTTTTATTGCAGTCTTGGCATAGGGGGCTGTAAATTACTTTTCTACAATATGTTTTATTAATTTTTCTGCATGCTCACGGCTGTTTTCAATAAAAAGCCGGTGTGTGTTCATGCCACCGCAAACAACCCCGGCAAGGTAAATGCCAGGTATGTTGGTTTCCATGGTATTGTCGTTGTAACTGGGGCTAAGTACATCGTCGTTTGATAAATCAATGCCTATTTTTCGCAAAAACGCAAGTTTGGGCTGGTAACCGGTTAATGCCAGCACAAAATCGTTGGTTATGGTCACTACACCCTCGGGGGTTAATATATCGGCTTCCTTCTCGCGTATGGCCTGCAGGGTTGAGTGGTAGTAAGCCTTTATGCTGCCTTCCGCAATGCGGTTTACAATGTCGGGCCTAACCCAATATTTCACCCGCTCCCCAATGCCTTCGCCTTTAATAACCATGGTAACTTTTGCCCCTTTGCGCCAGGTTTCCAACGCCGCGTCCACTGCCGAATTGCTCGCGCCGACCACTACCACGTTTTGGAACGAATAATAGTGCGGGTCGTTGTAATAATGCGATACTTTGGGCAGCTGCTCACCGGGCACATTCATCAAAAAAGGCAAGTCGTAAAAACCCGTTGCCACCACAATATTGTTTGCCAAGTAGGTTTGGAGCCCCGTGGCAACAATAAAGCTACCATCATCCTGCCGGTTTACATTTTCTACCGCCTCAAACAGGTGTATGTTAAGCGCATATATATCAGTTACTTTACGGTAATACTCCAGTGCTTCACTGCGGCGTGGTTTGGGGTTGGTACTCATAAAGGGCACTCCGCCAATTTCAAGCCGTTCGGCGGTTGAAAAAAAGGTCATGTTAACCGGGTAGTTAAACAAGCTGTTAACCAAGCAGCCCTTTTCCACAATCAAATAACTAAGCCCGGCTTTTTTTGCCGCTATGCCACAGGCCAAGCCAATTGGCCCGCCGCCAATAATTAACACATCAAACTTGCTCATGTGTGCAAGTTACGCCAGTACTGGCAATAGCCCGGCAGCTTTTGAAAATTGTTAACGCCAACTACATAGCGCTGTAAGCGCAATGGCTGGTTTTGTGCAATTGCGCCCGCTAAATAAAAACCTATGATAACCAACCCACCATGCGCCGTTGTTGTACTTTTGGCCAAAGGGTTGTTGAGGCAATCACCAGCCCCAATAACACAAAAAAACATCTGCATACCATGGCTAAAAAATTAACGTTTGCCTGCCACCACCTTCCCATCGCCTTATTGCTTTGTATGTCTACAACGCTTATTGCGCAACCCAACATAAAACAGCTATTATACGGGGTGGCTTATTATGATGAATACATGCCTTACGACCGCCTTGACAAGGACATTACCATGATGCACGCCGCAGGCATAAACGTGGTGCGTATTGCAGAATCAACCTGGGCACAGTTGAACCGCAAGAAGGCGTTTTCGACTTTGCCCACATAGACCGCGTATTGGATGCAATGCACAAAGCAGGCATCCACGTAATCATAGGCACACCCACCTATGCCGTGCCCACCTGGTTAGTAAAAAAATACCCCGATGTGCTGGCCATTACCCCGCGCGGCCCCAACCAATACGGCCCCCGGCAAAACATGGATATTACCAACACGCACTTTAGGCAACACGCCGAAATAGTGATACGAAACCTATTGGCGCATGTTAAAAACCACCCAGCAATTATAGGCTACCAGGTTGATAACGAAACCAAGGCCTACAACACCAGCGGGCCCAATGTGCAGCGGCTTTTTGTGCAGCACATGCAGGCAAAATACAAAACACTGGCTGCCATAAACAAAGCTTTTGGCCTTGATTACTGGAGCAACCGCATTAACAATTGGGCCGACTTCCCCTCCGTTAACGGCAGCATCAACGCCAGCCTGATTGCCGAGTTTGCCAAATTCAGCCGTAAACTGGTAACTGATTACCTAGCCTGGCAGGCGGCCATAGTGCGCGAATACAAGCAACCCGGCCAATTTATTACCCAAAACTTTGACTTAGACTGGCGTGGTTACTCCTATGGCATACAGCCCGAAGTAGACCATTTTGCCGCAGCCAAAAGCCTGGATATTGCAGGCATTGACATTTACCACCCCACGCAGGACCAATTGACGGGCATTGAAATATCCTTGGGCGGCGATATTGCCCGCAGCATGAAGGGCGGCCAAAACTACTTGGTGATAGAAACAGAGGCGCAAGGCTTCCCCCAATGGGTGCCTTACCCGGGGCAGCTTCGCCTACAGGCTTTTAGCCACCTTGCCTCCGGTGCAAGAATGGTTGAATACTGGCACTGGCATTCCATCCACAATTCAGCCGAAACCTACTGGAAAGGCCTGTTAAGCCACGACTTTGAGCCCAACCCCACTTACGAGGAGGCAAAAGCCATTGGCAGCGATTTTAACAGGCTAAGCCCCCAGCTGGTAAACATTACCAAGAAAAATGACGTGGCCATATTGTTTAGCAACGAGGCACTAACCGCCTTTAACGCGTTTTCGTTTGGGTGGGGTGCCCGCGACACCTATAACGACATGCTGCGGCCCTTGTACGATGCCCTTTACCGCCACAACGTGGGCGTTGATTTTATTGACCCCACCTGCATAAATATTGAGCAATATAAGCTAATAGTGGTGCCAGCCCTGTACGCCGCACCCGACAGCCTGCTAACGCGCCTGAACAATTTTGTAAAAAACGGCGGCCACATTGTTTACACGCTTAAAAGCGGTTTTTCCGACGAAAATGTAAAAGTGCGTACCACTGTGCAACCGGGTATCATCAACCAGGCCTGCGGCATCACTTATAGCCAGTTTACCCTGCCTGAAAATGTAACATTAAAAGGCGCATTGGCGGAAGGCGAAAAAGACAATGCCGTACAAAAATGGATGGAGTTGATTACACCCACCACGGCCAAAGTGCTGGCATACTACAACCACCCCGTTTGGGGCAAATATGCGGCCATTACGCAAAACCAATATGGCAAAGGCATGGCCACTTACATAGGCTGCGTTACCAGCACCACCATTACCGAAAAAGTGCTGAAGAACGCGCTGGAGGCGGCTGGCCTTTGGGGTGCCGACCAAGCATTACAATTCCCCATTGTTACTAAATATGGCCAAAACCAGCAGGGCAAAACCATTAGGTATTATTTTAATTACTCCGCTGTACCACAGCCGTTTACCTATTCGCATAAAGATGGTAACGAGTTGCTGACAGGCACGGCTGTTGCAGCCAATGGCCAATATACCTTGGCACCTTGGGGAGTGATGATTATGGAGGAAAATGGGCAATAGATTACAAGCTAGTGTCCAATTGTCTTACCTCCTATCAGGGTTAGCTGTCAAGCTTTATGGCTAGCACTTACAGGGCATTATGCAATATCGTTGCCCTCACACTGGCGCGGGTCTCCCGACCGGTGCCGTGCAGTTACTTGGTTGTAAAAATGTACGCAGAATCAATAAAAAAGATTGGTCTTACAAGGTACAGGTCAGGAGACCTGCGCCAGTGAGTGACATTGCAAGAATCGATAGATACCAACAGACCAATGAAAACACGGCTAGGGAAAAGTATGCTTTTAAAGTGTTCTATGGGCGGTAAAGGTACCGGTAGCAGTTGAATTAATCCGCACCCAAGTACCGCTGCAGGTATTGCCTGTTACAGTACAGTTTAGTACAAAAGCCGCATCTCCAGGGCCATCATATACTGGTATAGTAAATTGGTTGTTGCTTACCGCCGCGCCAGAAGCGGGGAAGAATTGCGGGCTTGCAATGCTTGCCATTATTACAATGGCTGTATCGGCCCGTACAACAAATGCCACCCTGCCAGTATCACGGCTTGCACTGCCGTTTATATAACCGCCTTCATAACTTCCCTCAAAACAAAACACCTGCCTGTTCGACTGTTCTTTCAAAACAGCATCCAGTGTTTGGTTGCCTTTAAGGTTAACATCCAAAAGGGGGCCGAAGCCGCCCCGCTCAACAGCAAACTGCACAAACGCATTTGCCGAATCTGGTAAAAACGATTCAAATATTGTATGGTACCTTGCCCCTGTGTTTATCTGTGCCACATCCCGTAATAGCGGGTACTTCAACAACCCCGTGCCTGGGTCTACCATGTACCTAACCAAGGAATCCCTTACAACACCATCCATATACTCACGGCCAAATACACCGTCACTGCCATTTGCAATGCTTAATTCAAGGGTGGCAGCTTCATCTCCCGCATTTATAGTAACGCCTTTGTAAATACCCCGCAGGGATGTGTCGCACAATGCGCTGGCTTCTGGCGCCGCCGGCAGGGTATACGGCTTTCTAAAATCAAAGTTTACAGAAGCGGTTGGGCCTCCGTTTTTTCCGCAGGACTGAATGAGCAGCAGTGGCAGGGTGAATAGTAAAAGGCGTTTCATGCATTAAAGATAGGAAGATTTGTTTTGGGATGGGGTGTGTTCATAAGGATTAGTATAGCTGTGCAAAAAATAAACAGCGAAAACGGCGGTAACATTTTCAATTAGAGATTTACGCCAACGCTGGCGGGGGTGCGGGGTCATTGGGCTATTTTTTAGTTAGTCAATTGTGAAAGCATTGTTTGTTCGGTGTTTAGTTAAAGGCAGTGCGGAACAGGACAAAATGGGTGGATAAATGCACATGGCTGGTGTACGGCACGAGTCTAAATATTAGATTATCGCGGTCTTTTGGAAGAAAGACCTTAAGCCTGTGAACGCGGCAGAAGAGGAACATGGGTATTGCGCCTCTGCAGAACGCTATTGATAAATGGGTTTCTCCAATTGGTTTTCTGATTTTTTCTATTTTGATTCGATTACTATAAATAATCAATAAATTTGTAACAAAAGTGATTTTGACGGGTGAAAATGGTAATACCATGACAAAGTCTCCTGAAAAGGGAAAATCGCATTTTATATAATTATTTTTCTTAATATAAACAAACACTTTAAACTAAAAGAATGAAAGAATATAAGGAGTTTGTTCATCAACTCCAAATTGGATTAAAATCATTTCTTTTAAACCCAAAGGATTCTTGGAAAGAGGTTGCAATAAAATATGTGGATGGCTTAGCTGCCGATGAGTTGAGAAGACTAATACCTTTGGAAAAGAGGAGGGAGCATGGCGCGTTTTTTACAAATAGCATATTAGCGAAGCAAGTTTTGGCAAAATTAGGACCGCGATTTGACAAACAATCTATAATTTACGACCCCGCATGTGGCGCAGGAAATCTGTTAATTTCGGCATATGACATAATGCATGACCTTAATATAATTTCACAAGGTGAAAACCAGCTTCTAGGTACGGATGTAAATTCCGGCAAAGTTGACCCCCTGTCGCCATTTCAAATTGCCCCCCTTAAAAACGATTTCAAAAAGGGCCTAAAAAAAGCCTCCTGAAGAGGATTAAAAAAGCAGATAAAGAACTGTTGTTTTGTAAAACAAAAA
>CAIRZB010000086.1 GCA_903882935.1 uncultured Parafilimonas sp.
AGAGCCTGCTTCCGTTTTACTTGATTAAACAAAATTATATCCATTATTTTACCCCTTCAAAATCGTCCCCAAAAAACAGCATTACTTTTGTCCATTAGAACAAAACACCTCAAAAACAGCATTACTTTTGTCCATTAGACCAACAAATACAATAAACGGGGATTGGTTTACCCGTAAACCAATCCCCGTTTATTATTTTATTGGGGTACTATTAAAGTATTTGGCCGCTGACGTGGGCCAAATGGTGGTCATCGTGTTCGGCTACAAAATAGGCTAAGTCAATTATGCGCATCGGTGTTTTTAGACGTGGATGGGATGATATTTTTAATAGGTCGTCATCTGCCAATCGCTGTAGGTTGTTTACAAACACTTGCCGCAAATGCCTAAATTGCTGCAAAAGGGTGTTAATATCAGTGTTGTTGTGGTTGGCATCATGGGTTTTTTGGTTGGTGAGGTCTGTTACCCTCAATTCGGGTAACCCGTTTACCAAGTCGTCAAGGCGGCCATCCCACAAAGGCTCCAAATCGCACAAATGGCCAATTTCTTCTTTAACCGACCATTTGCCATTTTTTTTCATTTCCAAAACAGCATTGCTTGTTTCGCTGGTAAGTTCATCCAGCCGTGCAGGTGTGCCCTTCAGCCGTTCAATAATGCCAAGTAATAACCCATTGTCTTCAATAGCAGGGAATTTTCGGTTAAACCATTCAGTTTGTTGCATTGGAGTTGACAGTTTTAATGGTTGATTATGCAGTGCATTTTACTTGGTAAAGGTACTGGAATGAGCAGGCAATATGGGCTTGTTTAATGCGGGTGTATAAATGCACCATTTGGAAGGGCATAAAAATAGCCCCCCCAAACATGTTTGGAGGGGCTATTTTTTATTGTGAGCTAATAACGCAATGTTATTCTGCTATCACTTCAAACTCAAGCTCACAGCTTTTGCCATTGCCAAAGTCGATGGTAGCCTTGTAGGTACCCGTTTCTTTAACCTCTTCGTTTATGGTAATACGCTTGCGGTCAATTTCGTAACCTTTCTGGTCGCGTATGCCACGAGAGATTTGCAAAGGAGTAACACTGCCGAAAATTTTATTGGTAGTGCCTGTTTTAGCACCCACCTTAATGGGTGAAGACGTAAGCACTTCAATAACCTTGTTGATTTCAGCAAGCATGGCCGATTCTTTTTTGGCTTTAACCTTAAGCTTTTCTTCCATTTGCTTAATGTTGCTGCTGCTGGCTTCAACGGCAAATTTATGTGGTATCAAATAGTTACGGGCGTAGCCGTTTTTTACTGTTACCAGTTCGCTTGCCTGACCTAGATGGTCAACATCCTGAATTAAAATTACTTGCATGTTTTTGTGTTTAGTTCCCGTGACTCCCAATCATGTTGTTTTTTGATCAGACTGTCAACCATCCCGACATTGGCCGGGACAGAATTAGGGATGGTTACTAAATAAGGTGTGAGGCAAGGGGTATCAGATGGAAGGAAGAAAGCCGGCGTGTTGCCTTTTGCCTTAAACCCTAAACCTTTTACCTTTTTTGCCTATTTCAAAAGATCCGTAACAAACGGCAACAATGCCATTTGGCGTGCTTTTTTAATGGCATCGCTTACTTTACGCTGGTATTTTAAAGAGTTACCACTTAAGCGGCGGGGTAAAATTTTACCTTGCTCGTTAATAAATTTCTTTAAAAACTCAATGTCTTTGTAATCAACGTACTTAATACCATACTTTTTAAAGCGGCAGAATTTCTTCTTTGGCTTTTCCTGCTTAATAGCGGTAAGGTATTTAATTTCATTTGGTTTTGCCATGTTTTAAACCCTCGCTAATTTTTCGGTTCCGGTAGGTACGCCCCTTTGCTTTTTAGAATTGTACTCAACGGCGTATTTGTCAAGTACAGTAATCATGTGACGCATTACCTGGTCGTCACGCAGGAGCTGAATTTTAAACTTCTCATTGAAGCTGGATAGCGCAGTGTACTCCAAAACCCAGTAAATGCCTGTGGTTTTTTTACGTACGGGGTACGCCAGTGATTTCAGGCCCCAGGGGTTGCTGTGCACGATGCTTCCACCAGCTTCAGTAATAAAGTCGGTGTACTTTTTCTGGGCAGCTTTAAAATCTTCCTCAGAAAGCACAGGGGTCAAAATCACCATCAATTCGTAATTGTTCATTACCCTGAATTTAGTTATTAAATGTTGTTAAATACCCAAAAAAGGTTATTTTGGCGGGCAAAATTTTCCTTTTGGGCGGCGAAGGTAAGGGTAAATATTGGATTGTTTGTTGCTGTGTAAGTTTTTTTTTGGATTATTGGCCGGTTTCTACTAAAACGTAAAAGTACTCACAAAAGGTTGTTTGTCTGTATGTAAATTTTAAACAGCACTATTTAGCCCCGGCCGTTGTTGCTTGCTACAAATAATGCAGTCGTTCGGTGCGCTAAATTATATTTGGGGCACATTGCTGGCATTGGGCAACTTTGGGGAGATTATGATAAGCATAGTCCCACCCTAAAAACGGGGATTTTTTTCAGCCATGAAAAAATACCTCAGCAATAGGCATCAATAAAACAATACCTTATGATGTACTTGAATAGACTATATAAAACCAACAAAGTTTTGTTTGTGGGCATTGTTGGCTTTGCGGCTGTACAGCTTTTTATAAATGCCAAGCAAGGGGTGGTTTTTTCTCCCATCTACCATTATGGCATGTATTCGGGTGTTACGGTGCCAAGCAAGCAATATTGCGTAACCGAGGTAGTGGTAGACGGCCAGCTGTTGCATACCCAGGATTTTACACCGGCCGAATGGGATAAAATTTGCTATACTGTTGAATTGTACCGCAGCCAACAAGCATGGAACCACCAACAATGGGGCACAACGATAAAACGGTTATTGCATTTGCAGGATTCTTCAAAATATACCAACCATATTACGGATGCCTACTTTAATGGGTGGTACAAAAATTATTTGGAAAGCATATTGCATAAAAAGGTTAGGGCTGTGTATGTTAACACTGTTAAATATAGCTATAATGGAACCTCGTTTATAAAAATACCCGGGTAATATGCAATTGAAAGCCACCAGGCGATATGCCATTATAGTGTTGTACTGCATGCTTTTTTATGCATTGCTATTGTATAAACTTTACAACGGAATGTTGCTGTACCAAATGCAGCCGGTTTTTTTTTATACCCGGCAGGATGTTTTTACTTGGCTGTTTATGCAAACCGGCCTGCACCAATGGTTGCTGAACAATACCAGTGGCTGCCTGCTGTTTGACGTGGTGTTTTATACCGCCCCGGCAATTTATTTTTTGCATTACCGCAACAACAGCCAAACCGCATACTTAAGCGGCATTTATATGCTATTGGTTAATTGGGTATATGTGCAATGTTATACGTTATACGCCACCAATTCTATTGAGGGGCATTTGGCCTGGCTTTTGTTTCCCTTGGTGTTCTTGCCGAAAAAGGAAGAGGGTTTTGCATTGCTATTGGCGGGCTTACGGTATTTTTTCCTGTTCTTTTTTGCGTCGGCCGGGTTGTGGAAGCTGCGGCAACGCGGTGTGTTTAATACGTCGGAAATGACCGGCATTTTATTAATCCAACACAAGGAGTTGCTTACCAATTCGCCCCTGTACTGGCAGTCTAGGTTTATTTTATGGCTCATCCAACACCAAACAATTTCCTATTTGTTGTATGTATCGGCTACGGTGATGGAGTTGGTGTTTATCGTAGGCTTTTTTACAAAGAAGTTTGACAAGGCCTTACTGGTTTTGTTTTTAGTGTTTTTGGTAATGGACTATTTGGTAATGCGCATACCCTATTTTGAAGTGGCACCTTTGCTGTTAACACTATACCCCGGCTTGGGTAGTTATGGCAAAGGCCAGTTTGTTACTGCATAAAGTGCTATTTTTGCCTGACAGAACACTATTATGCAAACACTACATTTTCCACATGCCGACAGGGGCATTAAAGATATTGGCTGGTTGAAAAGCAATTTCTATTTTAGCTTCAGCGATTACGCCAACCCCGCCAAAAGTGCTTTTGGCACCTTGGTGGCATTTAACGACGATTACGTTACCCCCGGCAAGGGCTTTGGCATACACCCGCACATTAACATGGAAATAATTTCCATTATGCTGCAGGGCAAAATGAACCATAAGGATACGATGGGTTACAGCACCGTTGTTGAGGAAGGGGGTGTGCAGATAATGAGTGCGGGCAGCGGGCTACGGCATGAAGAATATAACATAGGGGAGGAGGATGTAAACTTTTTACAGGTTTGGATACAGCCGAAGCAGCAGAATATTATACCCCGTTACCAGCAACGCAGTTTCCCCAAAAGCAAGCGTAAAAACCAGCTAAAAACAATCATCTCCGGTGAGGAAGGGCAGGAGCATTGCTGGATAAACCAAAACACCAAATTTAGTTTGGGTTATTTTGACGCAGGCCATATAATTCCCTACAAGTTTAGCCCAGTTAATAAGTGCTTGTTTATTTTTGTGGTGGAAGGCAGCATACGCATAAACGGCACCCTGATAGAAAAAAGAAACGCCCTTGGCATTTGGGATACAGACAACATCACTATCCAAACAGAGGAAGAAGCCCATTTTGTAATTATAGAAACGCCGGTTAACCAGAAGTAGTGTAAATGATTTTATCTTGAAGACTCGGCTTTTCGTAAATTGCCATTTTACCATTTGCCGGTAAATATGCAGTCCGTCGCCGATGCTTTATTGAACATTTTACGTAAAATTGCCGGAGCAAAAATCCCAACTCGTAAAAATTATTATTATGCGCAACGTATGGCTATTGGCCGCTTTATTCGTATTGGCCGCCTGCAACCAACCGGGGAAAAAGATTGACTCAACATCGTACAAGGAAAACAAAAAGAGCCTTGCTGAAAAGGAAAAGGACAGCCCCTTGGATTTTTTGACGATTACATCCCACCAAAAAAAGAGCTTTTTTGGGCTGGGAAACAAAACGGTAACAAAGGGTGAAGTAACCAATAAAGCCACCGTTTGTTCGTATAAAAACGTACGCATAAAAATGCTTTGTTACGATAAAGACGGTGGGCGTATTGAGGAACACGAGGATGTGATGGACGATGTGATAGCCCCCGGCCAAAGTGCCAGTTTTAAAACCCGCTATAAACTGCCCAAAGCAACGGACAGTGTCGCGGTTTCTATCATGGGTGCCACCCCCGTGGCCCCAGAAGATAAAAATTAGCCGGGGCTAAACAAACGAAAAGCTGTCGCCATCAAATAAACCCAAGTCGCTTAATTTAAGGTGCGGTATAACCAGCAGCCCCATGAAACTAAGCGTCATAAACGGTGCGGAAAGCTTGCTGCCCAGTTGCTTGGCCATCGCATCAATGGCGGTATAGGCCTCGGCCACTTTATAGCCGTCATCTGCGCTCATTAAACCGGCAACTGGCAGGGCTAAGTATTGTTCTTTTAATCCGCTAACGCAGCTAACCCCGCCGCAGTGTTTAATAACAATATTTACTGCCTGCGCAATGCTGGCATCATCAACCCCAACGGCAATAATGTTATGGCTGTCGTGCGCCACCGATGAGGCTATCGCACCTATTTGTAACCCAAAATTTTTCACAAAAGCCTTGGCTACCGGGGCTGGGTTATACCGGTTAACCACCACCATTTTTAAAATATCATTGGCAGCGTCGCCCACCAGGTTGCCATTTTCAACGCAAGCAGGCAGGTACAGTTTGTTGGTTATCAGTTGGCCGTCCAGAGCCTCAATTACAGGAATCATGTTCTCGCCTTTGTGCGCAAAGGCCATGTCTCCCTGGGTTACAAAATGGCAGTTAAAATTGTTGATGGGCGTAACGGCTACCGACGGTATGTACGACTTACCAGCTGCCGCCACCAAGTTTCCATTGATGTAGGTTTGCAATACCTTAAAGTTTTGCAGATTATCAACCACAATAAAATCGGCATCATCGCCCAACCTTAATAGCCCAACATCCAGTTTGTAATGTAGCACAGGGTTTATGCAAGCAGCGCGTAATACGTTAAAAATAGCTATACCTTTTGCAACGGCTCTTTCGCACAATTGGTTAATATGCCCCGCTACCAGGCTGTCGGGGTGTTTGTCGTCGCTGCAAAAAAACATATCGTTCGGGTAGTCATTCAACAAATCAACCAACGCCTCAAAATTTTTCGCGGCACTGCCTTCGCGTATAATAATCTTCATGCCGTACCCCAGCTTGTCGAGCGCCTCTTCCTTTGTAAAACATTCGTGGTCGGTGCTAATCCCTGCGTCTATGTATTGTTTGGCCGTTAAGCCCCTTAACCCGGGTGCGTGGCCGTCTATGGGTTTTCCTAGGGTTTTTGCGGAAGCAATTTTTTGCATTACTTCTTCGTCATTGTACAGCAGTCCCGGAAAATTCATCATCTCACTCAAATACTTTATCTCGTCTTTTTCCAGCAACGCATGCACGTCTGCGCTGTTCAGCGCAGCACCGGCGGTTTCAAATGTGGTGGCTGGCACACAGCTTGGTGCGCCGAAATTAAATTTAAAGGGTACTTTTTTGCCGTTTTCTATCATAAAATCAACGCCTTGCATGCCGCAAACATTGGCAATTTCGTGCGGGTCGCTAACGGTGGCTACCGTGCCATGTACCACTGCCAACCTTGCAAATTCACTGGGCACCAGCATACTACTTTCAATATGCACATGGCTGTCAACAAAACCTGGCATTATGTAGTGTAACGGCGTATCATGCGGCCCGCTTGCGGGTTGTATGGCAGTTATTTTGCCATCGGTTACTTGTACGGTTGCAGGGTATATTTGTTTGTTAAACACATCAACAAGGTTGCCCATTATTGAAAAAGATGCTGCCATGGGTAAATTTTGCATGAAGATAGCTGTTAACACCAAATTTTTTGCCGAAGGCAGTGTACAGTTACGCTGGTGTTTGGGTTTATAACTACGCTGTGGAATGTGCCTAAAAAAAAATCCTGCGGCGGCGCAGGACTTGACTGGCATTTCAGCCATTCAAATTCCGGTTTCCGGGGCGATGGCCGCGGGGTAACAGGTTTTTCTGGATTGCCGATATTGGAATTTAAAACGGGAAAACTCCCCATTTTTATTTCACATATTAAAATAAAGGTATAATTGATTAACCAACAAATTTATTTGGCCTCAACAATGCCCCAATTAAGCAAAAAGCGTTTCTAAGTGCTTGGGTTGGCCATGTAGCCTACACTTTTTGATTACTCGGCCAATAAATCGGGCCTTTTTTGTTTAGTTATTTCTTCAGATTTTTCCTGCCGCCATTGGTCAATTATTTTGGGGTTGCCAGTTAGTAATTCGGCGGGTACGGGCCATCCCCTAAACTCGGCCGGCCGGGTATACACGGGCGGGGCGAGCAACCCATCCTGGTATGAGTCGAATAATGCCGATGTTTCGTCGTTCAACACACCCGGCAGTAGGCGGCCAATGGCATCCACCACCATTGCTGCCGCCAGTTCTCCGCCGCTCAGCACATAATCGCCTATAGAAATTTCCATGGTAACAAAATGGTCGCGTATACGCTGGTCAATGCCCTTGTAATGGCCGCAAATAATCAGCAGGTTTTGCTGCATAGACAGTTTATTGGCCGTTTTTTGGTTAAACTGGCCACCATCGGGCGTCATATAAATTATTTCATCGTAGGTTGTTAGTTGTTGCAGGGCTTCAATGGCGTTGGCCAACGGTTCGCACATCATTACCATGCCTGCGCCGCCGCCATACTGGTAGTCATCCACCTGCCCGTATTTGTTCAATGCCCATTGCCGTAGGTTGTGGGTACGCACTGTTAACAAGCCTTTGTCTTGTGCGCGTTTCATAATGCTATGGTTTAAGGGGCTTTCCAGCAATTCGGGCAAAACGGTAATAATATCAATGGTCATCGTACAAAACGCTTTAAAAATTGAGGCCGGAAAGGTACTTGTAAAATCGTAACATTGGCTTTTAACGCTGTGATACCTCAAACTTGATGCTTTGCCTTTGCCGGTACATCACCGGCTTTCCATTTTGGGTGGCGGGTATCCATTTGGGCCCTTTTTGGATTACCTTGACAGCTTCAATGCCCACATTGGGGTGTACCTGGCTTGGATTTTCAACTCTTACTTCACTGATATTACCGGTGGTATCAACTAAAAAAGAAACAATTACAATTTGGATAGAGTCTTTTTGAAGCCTCCTTAATACGATATTGTCACTAGCAATCTCTGGTCTAAGATTCTTCTGTAAATATTTCTGCAACGCTTTTTTGCCGCCGGGAAACTGTGCCCCTACGTTAATCGGGTCAGTAATTGTTTCCCTAGACAAACCCGCTTTAGGTGGAGAGTTTTGAGCGTTTGTACCAGTGTAAAGAATAATTGTGGTAAGGGTTAAGATTGATTTCATATATCCTGTTTTATCGTTATATTATCACTCCAAAAACCCCTCCATATTCCTTCGTTGTTGTTTAGAAGGCCTGCCGGTTTTGCTAAGCCTTTTGCCTGTATGGAAGCTTGGCACGTCAAAAGATATTTTGTCGGGGTCTTCGGCGGGCGTAAGGTCAATGTAATAGTTAATGGCTTCGCTGTACTGCACCCGGTGGTCAAGCAGGCCGGCCACTTTTATCACCCATTTTTTTCCTTCGGTCCTAACCTCATATTCCTCGCCAATGTTCACGGCTTTAGACGCTTTTACCGTGTTGCCCATGTATTTAACCTTGCCGCTGTCGCAGGCATCCCCCGCCTGGCTTCGTGTTTTAAACAGCCGGATTGACCATAGGTATTTATCAATGCGTAATTTTTCTTTTGCCGTATTCAAGGCTGAAATATTTTATTAAATGTATTCAATAATACGTGGGCTAAAATACTCGAAAATGTATTTTTTATTAAAGCACTATACCCATAGCGGTGGGCTTTCTTGCCTTTGCCTATAACTTCTCATTTTTTCCAATGGTATATCAAAGTAGGCACTAACAAAATAGATTGTTTTTACATTAAACCACAGCGCCCATTGCAAAGCATATTTAATTTCATCAAGCGAATAAAACCGTACTAACTCTTTTAAATCATTCCAGTGGCCTTTGTCAAATACCCTTTCGATAATGAATTGCCGGTGCTTGACTGGGTCGAGAGTCCTTAAGTCAACGTCATAGAAAAGATATTTTATCCTTTAATAGATTCATAATTCAAAATAATTGCTTGTTAAAAAAATGAGCAATTCGGAACACACACACTATTCGCTTTCAAAAGAATCAAAGAATCTTTCAATATCAGTATTTTCATCTTTTGATATTTGTGTCATAACTAAGAGCATGTAAAATCTGCTCTTTACTAAAATAAATCTAGCTGTGACTATTGCCTGATTTTGTATTTGAAGCCTGACGACCCGTCCGGGATAGTCGTTGTAGTCGGATGCTTTTTTTGAGATAACAGTTATATTTTCTTTGTTTGTCATGCCATATATAGCACTTTCAAAAAAGCCATCCATCTTATCTTTCCTATCCGAAGAAACAGAGTCTGGTAGCAATGTATATCTTAGAGAATATGCAATATTTTGATCTATTGGATTGTTGGATTGGTCTAATTCAATAGTGTTGGATGATAAAATGCCAAATGCAGTCTTCACCGTATCTTTCTTCTGATGCGGCTTAGCCGGTAAATTAACTTTGCAATGAAATTCTTTGGATTCAAAGGTATACCACCGTATAAGTTCGGTATCATCCGGAGTAGTCTTTTCAACGGTTTCGAGGGCAAATAAATCTTCTGGATGACTTTTTGATAGTTGATTTAATTGCGAAATGTTGTCACGGATACTGGTAAATATAATATTACCAATTGGGATTGCCCATGAAATCCCTGCTGAACCTCCATTGAGCCCCCCATTGGCTACTCCTATGACTTCATTATTAGAATTTAACAAAGGAGAGCCAGAATGCCCAGGTACTAAATTGCCTTCGAGATATAGAACTTCAATTTGTAGAAAAGGACTGTTGCGTTGTGAAAAAAATGCTGAAAGCTTAGGGGGAATCAAATGGCTTAGGGTTTCAATTGCAGGGCTTCCTGAATAAACTGTCTTAATATTCAGCATTATGCCTGCAGGATGGCCAATAACTTGAAATTCTTTATGAGTAATTAAATTTTTGGTTTTATTAATTGAAAACCCTACTGAATTGTCAAATGGGGTAATAGGATTTGGAATTAGTAACGCAATGTCATTGTTTATATCTACCATTCCAATTTTCAAATTGAGGTATTCCCCATTTTCATTTGACGCATATAGGTTGTCTTTATATAATACCCCATGTAAAGCAGTGATTATACCACCGTATCCTTTTGCTCGAAATCCTGTTTGAGTAGTCAATACCTTTGAATCCTTGTCGGTAGAATAAACAGTAAAAATGTATTTTCTTAATTCCTCATTTTGAGCTGCCAAGTTTATTGTAGTTAATAAAAAAGCTGCTAATAATATCTTTTTAGTTGCTATTATTTGCATAGGAAGTTTTTTAAAGCTTCAATGGATATGCTGTCCTGACTTATAACTAGAAATTTATTTATATTAGAATCCTGTTGTGCTTTCAGGAAACCTAACAAGTCCTTTCCGTGTTTTGATCTCATTATATCACAAAAAGTTGAATTTGATGCATATAGTACTGGATTAGACCCTAAATGTGATATGACTTTTTCAGTTTCTTTCTTATCAATTGGTGGAACTGCTTTTTCCTTTTCGAACAGAAGACCTATAACGTAGGCTTGAACATATTTGGTTGCAGAGTCTGACGAAAATCCGGCCTTTTCTAGGTCAGCTTTCAAATGTTTGGCATCCACCCCAAAAAAAGAATTTGTACGGGCGTACAGACCGAAGGTAGCCCCAGTTGATATGCCAATGGCCAAAAACACCAATGGGAAAGGGTTAACAGAATTCTTCAATTTGTCAGAAAGGATGATTGATCCAGATTCTCTGGGCCGGATTCCAATTAACAGACTTATCACACTAATAGCGAGTGCAAGTAGGCTAGTTAAAATTATCTGCAACACAGGAGAGACTGATAATCCAGCTAACCAGCCCACGAAAATACCACATAATAGTATGGCAAAAGGCGTTAAGCATTTTTCAATGTATTTTTTTAACAAAAAGGGTCGTTTCAAGGTCGCACTCATATTATATTCTTTGAACCAAAATAGAAATGTTTATCCAATAAACCAAACTAAATGCTTAGAGATTTTGACCTTTTTGTGATCCATAAGCAATCTGCCTTGTAATTCAAAAAATTGGAATTAGCACTGTGAGTAATCTCCGCCGCATGGGAGTGTGTTATCTACCAACTTCTCCCCTCATCTCCGCATAGTACTGGTGAAAATACGGTATCGTTTCAATGCCTTTGTAAAAGTTAAACAAGTCAAATTTTTCATTGGGGCTGTGTAGGTTGTCACTGTCAAGCCCAAACCCAAGAAAAACCGTTTTGCAGTGCAGCACACTCTCGAAAAGGGCGGTTATGGGTATACTGCCGCCGCCGCGTACCGGTATGGGGGCTTTTCCGAAACTTGTTTCAATGGCCTTGGCGGCCGCCTTGTATTCAATGCTGTCTATGGGCGTTAAATAGGGGTCGCCACCATGGTGGGCAGTGGCTTTTATTTGCACACTTGGTGGGGTAATGCTTACAATATGGTCAATCAGCATTTTTTCCATTTTCGGGCTTTTTTGGTTGGGCACCAGCCTGCAACTAATTTTTGCAAATGCCTTGGAAGGCAGCACGGTTTTTGCGCCTTCGCCAGTGTAACCGCCCCAAATACCATTTATTTCCAGCGTCGGGCGTATGCCTGTGCGCTCATTGGTGGTATACCCTTTCTCGCCCCATAAAGCATCAACGCCAAGGTCAGCTTTGTAAGCCGCGTCATCGTAAGGTGCTTTCGCCATCGCCGCCCGTTCTTCCAAAGTGGCTTCCACCACATCATCATAAAAGCCCGGTATGGTTACATGGTTGTTTTCGTCGTGCAGGCTGGCTATTATCTGGGCCAATATGGTAATGGGGTTGGCTACGGCGCCGCCGTACACGCCGCTGTGCAGGTCGCGGTTGGCACCGGTAACCTCCACCTCAATGTAGGTAAGGCCGCGCACGCCGGTGTCAATGCTGGGGTTTTCCATGCTCAGCATCGATGTGTCGCTTATCAGCACCACGTCTGCCTGCAGCATGGCTTTATGGGCTTCCAAAAAATTCTCCAGGTTTTTGCTGCCAATCTCTTCCTCCCCCTCAATAATAAATTTTATATTAACGGGCAGCGTGTTGGTTTGCACCATGGTTTCCAATGCTTTTACGTGCATAAAAAACTGGCCTTTGTCGTCGGCCGAGCCACGGGCGAATATTTTTCCGTCTTTAATCACCGGCTCAAAGGGGCCGCTGTGCCAAAGCTCCAAGGGGTCGGGGGGCTGCACATCGTAATGGCCGTACACCAGCACGGTGGGTTTGGCAGGGTCAATTATTTTTTCGCCGTATACCACCGGGTGGCCAGGGGTGTCAAACAGCGCTGCTTTGTCAAGCCCTGCCTTCAACAGGTAGTTTTTAACTTCTTCCGCGCAACGTATCATGTCGGGCTTGTGTTCGCTTCTTGCGCTAACGCTGGGTATCCGCAATAGGCCCAACAGCTCCTCTAAAAATCTTTCTTTGTTTTGCGATTGGTAATTCTTCCATGCTTCCATAACCGGTGGTATAATTATTTTATTAAACAGTATTATTTATAAGGGCGAATGTAGGGAGATTTGGCGGTTGGTAAAAAACGTAGGCGGGCAAACGGTGGGATGATGATCCTGTACTTTAACATCTGCTAAGCAAGATGTAGGCAAAATGGCCTAGAAAAAGGGCATCAAAATCGGCATGGGCAATAATCCAGCTTGGGTGGGTTGGATAAATTTTGCTAGGGTAATTATTAAGGGCAATAATTTTAACAGGTACCCACCGGCCTTGGCTTCCGCTGGAAAATGAATATGCCGTCCCAAAATTTACCCAACGCAGCGTTTTTTGGGTGGGTTGCCCATTTTACCGGGGGCGTTATTAAAGTGGTGGTTAATTCGCCAAACAACCGGTACGGCCCGCCCAACACAATACAACGATAGCACTTGGTAACAACCCGCCGAAAAAAACCGCTTATCAGGCACTTAATATCAGCCGATTAACATTTGTTGCCTACATTCGGGTTATCTTCTACAGAAACCTTCAGACATGAGAAAAACAACAGTGCTGCTTTGCAGCCTATTATGCATTGCCATAACCCTGCCTGCGCAAAAGAAAACAAAAATGTCTCCTGGGTATTCGGCAACAAAAGATTCCACCGATTCTATCTTGTATGCCAAGGTAAAATACCGTTTGGTGGGGCCTTTCAGGGGCGGCAGAAGCGCAGCGGTGGCGGGCAGTTACAAAAACAAGAACACTTTTTATTTTGGTGCCACCGGCGGGGGCGTTTGGAAAACCGCAGACGGTGGCAGCAACTGGAAAAACATAAGCGATAAATTTTTTGGCGGCAGCATAGGTTCGGTGGCCGTGGCACCCAGCGACGAAACCATCCTTTATGCGGGCGAGGGCGAAAACTCCCTGCGGGGCAATGTGTCTGAAGGGCTGGGTGGTATTTGGCGCAGCGACGACGGCGGCAAAACCTGGCATAACCTGGGGCTGAAAGAAGGGCGGCACATCATCCGCATTGTTATACACCCCAAAAACCCCGACATTGTATGGGTGGCGGTATTGGGCCACCTGTTTGGCCCCAACAGCGAAAGAGGGGTGTATAAAACCACCGATGGCGGCAAAAATTGGAAAAAAACGCTGTTTGTGAACGACGAAACCGGCTGCTCAGACCTGGTGATGGAACCCGGCAACCCGAGCGTGTTTTATGCGGGCATGTGGCATGTTAAACGCACCCCGTACAGCATGGAAAGCGGCGGCGAGGGCAGCGGTTTGTACAAAAGTAACGACGGCGGCGAAACATGGGTAAACCTTACCGCTAACAAAGGCCTGCCCAAAGGCGTTTGGGGCATCGTAGACGTGGCAGTGGCCACCAGCAATACCGACAAAGTGTATGCCATGGTGGAGAATGCCAAGGGCGGGCTGTACACCAGTACCGACGGTGGGCTTACCTGGGCTTTTACCAGCGACAACAGCGATATAAAGCAACGGGCCTGGTACTTTAATAAAATTTTTGTTGACCCTAAGAACGAAGATCTGCTGTATATTTTAAACACGGGCATGAACCGCAGTGCCGACGGCGGTAAAACATTCACCAACATCAACACCCCGCATGGCGACCACCACGACCTGTGGATAGACCCCGAGGACGGCAGCCGCATGATTGTGGCCGACGACGGCGGCGCGCAAATAAGCTTTAACGGCGGCGCAGACTGGAGCAGCCTGAATAACCAGCCCACCGCCCAGTTTTACCGGGTAACCACCGATAATGCTTTTCCCTACCGCATTTTGGGCGCACAGCAGGATAATACCACCGTGCGCATAAAAAGCCGTACCTACGGGGATGCCATAGGCGACGCAGACTGGAGCCCCACGGCTGGCTTTGAAAGCGGCTACGTGGTGGCCGACCCTACCAACCCCGATGTGGTGTATGGTGGCAACTACGACGGCTTTTTGGGCAGGCTAAACCATAAAACCGGCGAAAACCGGGTGATAACCGTATGGCCCGATGCCACCACCGGCGGCGGTGCCATTGTGCAGAAATACCGCTTTCAGTGGAACTACCCCATCTTTTTCCCGCCGCACAACCCCAAGCGCTTGTACGCGGCAGGCAACCACTTGTTTGTGTCGGAAAACGAGGGCAAAAGCTGGGACATCATCAGCCCCGACCTTACCACCAACGACACCGCCAAACAGGCACCCAGCGGCGGCGTTATTACCAAAGACAATACCAGCGTTGAGTATTATTGTACCATATTCACGGCGACAGAATCGCCTTTGGAAGAAGGCCTGCTTTGGGCAGGCAGCGACGACGGGCTGGTTAACATTAGCAAAGATGGTGGCAAAAGCTGGCAGAACGTTACCCCGCCCCAAGCAGGTAAGTTTATGATGTGGAACTGCGTGGAAACCGACCCCTTTAAAAAAGGTGCCGCCTATTTTGTGGGTACCAAATACAAGCTGGACGATTTTAAGCCCTACATTTTTAAAACAGAAGATTACGGCAAAACTTGGAAACAAATAACCGATGGTATTGGCAGTATGCACTTTACCCGTGCACTGCGTGCCGACAAAAAGAAGCCCGGCCTGCTGTACGCAGGCACGGAGTACGGAATGTACATAAGCTATGACGACGGTGCCAACTGGAAGAAGTTTCAACTGAACCTGCCCACCGTGCCGGTTACCGACATGACCATTAAGGACAACGACCTGATTGTGGCCACCCAAGGCCGTGCATTTTGGGTGCTTGACGACCTAAGCCCGATACAGCAACGCAACGCAGATATTTTAACCAAAAACCTGCATGTGCTGGCTGTGAACGATGCATACCGCACCGAAGGCGGCAGTAACCCCGATGTACGCAACGCTGGCTTTAACCCGCCAAACGGTGTGGTGTTCAATTACTTTTTGAAAGAGGCACCCGACTCAGCAGATGTTACCTTGCGAATTTTTGACAAACAACATAAGCTGGTAAAAACCTTTAACAAAGATGCTAAGGAAAAAGCTGACAAGCCTGTTTTTGCAAAAGGGATGAACCGGTTTGTGTGGGACATGCAATATCCGCCTGCCGAAAAAATTGAGGGCATGGTGCTGTGGAACGGTACGCCCGACGGCCCTAAGGCCGCACCCGGCAAATACACGGCCCGCTTTGTTTTTAACAAGGATTCGGTTGATGTGCCTTTTGCCATTAAAGGCGACCCTAACTATGCCGTTAGCGAGGAGGATTACGACAAGCAAGTAGGCTTGCTGTTGCAGATTAGGGATAAGTTTTCTGCCGTGCAAAAAGCCATTAAAAACATACGCAGCATACGGGGGCAGATTAACACCTTGGTGGCACAGGCCGACAGCAATTCGGCAAAAGCGTTAAAGCCATTGGGCGACAGCATTAACAAGCAAATGACAGCGATTGAGGAGGCCCTTGACCAAACCAAGGCCAAAAGCGGGGAAGACGTGTTAAACTTTCCCATACGGTTGAACGACCGTATTGCAGGTGTGTACAATGTGGCTTCGGCCGGGTACGGTGCACCTACCAAACAAGCAACCGAGGCTTTTGCCGAACTAAGCGGGTTGGCTGATGTGCAACTGAACAAGCTAAAAACAGTGTTGGATAACGAGGTACAGGCCTTTAACAAAATGGTACACGAAAAGCAGGTGCCTGTGGTAAACGTAAAAGACTAGTTAGCCGCCAATCAGTCGTAACCATACGTTCATTTTTCACTACAGCCCTAACAGGTGTTTAAAACCTTTTAGGGCTGTCGTTTTAAATATTTTATTAGTATATGGATGAAGTAAACTTTCTGGATGTATCTGCCGTACTTGGCCTTTGTGCCGCCGCCTTATTAACGGTAAATATGTTGCTGGGCATGTTGCTGTCCACAACGTACAAGCGTGCACCTTTGTGGCAAAAACTACCAGCCCCAATAAAGCAGCTTAACGTTAACCGCATCCATAATTGGTCGGCTTATGTGGCCCTGTCGCTGGTGGTGTTGCACATCGTGTTTTTACTGCTTAATAAGGCCACCAAGTTTACCATTACAGATGTGTTGCTGCCTATCAACGCACCGCACCAAAAGCTGCAAGTAGCCCTTGGCACCATCGCATTGTATGCAATCATTACCGTTATTATCACCACCCAAAAATCTGTCCGTAAAAAAATGGGTTTCCGGTTGTGGAAGAACCTGCACCTCATATCTTACGGCACTGCCCTGTTGTTCATCCTCCACGGCATACTGCTAGACCCCGAATTGAAAGACCGCCCTGTTGACTGGTTGGACGGCGAAAAACTGGTACCCGAGTTTTGCGGTATCGTGCTAATCGTTGCCTCTGTAATAAGGTGGCGCCATTGGCGGAAGCGGAGGAAAGGGTAGGGTGCTTTGACATTGCAATGGGTTTCGTGGGTAATGTGTAGCCTTTGCTTCAGCAGCAGGGGGTAAGTAACGCAGCAAGGCATTTTGTAATTACCGGTTCTTGTATTCAACTTATACATCCGCAATGCCCATCTTTATAATTCCCCCAACACCCTTTATTACGGTTATTTTTCGCAACATAGTCCAAGGGCAATAACTGCCTTTAAGCATAATAATCCCACAACTGTACCCAGCATAATTAATAAAATTGTACCCAATATGGTTGTTGCCTTTGTATTCATCATAATTGTTGCCTTGGCAATGTTTTTTGCCCTGCGTAAAAAGCCCGCAGTGCCAACCCCAATGCCTGTCGGGTACAAAGAACTATTGATTAAGCATGTGGCATTTTACCGCAACCTTGATGATGCCGGCCAACTACTATTTCGGCAGAAAGTTCAGTCATTTCTTGGCTATGTGCGCATACACGGGGTAGATACAACGGTGGACGACCTCGACAAGCTATTGGTTGCCGCCAGTGCCGTGATACCCATTTTCGGGTTCCCTGAATGGAAATACTACAACCTTACCGATGTGCTGTTATACCCCGGAAATTTTAGTGAAACCAATTTTTCCACCACAGGCAACCCCGATGTGCTGGGCATGGTAGGCGAGGGCGCCATGCAACGGATGATGATACTGTCAAAACCGGCCCTGCACAATGGCTTTGGCAATACAATGGGTAAGGAAAACACAGGCATACATGAATTTGTGCATTTGATTGACAAAGACGACGGCGTGGTGGACGGCCTGCCAGAGGAACTGCTGGAGAAAAAATACACCATCCCCTGGCTGCACCTGATGGCCGAAAACATAGCCGCCATAAAGGCCGGCAAGAGCGACATTAACGTGTACGGTGCAACCAACCACGCCGAATTTTTCGCCGTGGCCTCCGAGTATTTTTTCGCGCAGCCCGCCCTGTTTAAAACAATACACCCCGAATTATACGCGCTGCTCAGCCAGATTTTCCACCAGCACCCGCCGGGCGGGGGGATGAGAAATAACTGGGGGAATTGAGAAAGGGGACGGTGTACCGCACTTACCGCCATTGGGACAGGCGTGGCGCACTGAGGCGGTTGCAATTATGTAAAGCGTTGCAGACCGAATTTGCTTTATATTTATTTTTCAGAACAAACCCATTCACACCAAAATGTTTTAGCGATGGACACCATGCTGATTCAGTTAACCAACCAGAATGCCGCAGGGCTTTTACACGAACTGGAAGAACTGCATTTGATAAAAGTGCTGGATAAAAATATTACTGCCGCCAAACCCAAGCTATCTGATAAATATCGGGGCAGCATCAGCAACGAACATGGAAAACAGCTAAACGAGCATATTAAGCAAATGCGCAGCGAATGGCACAGTATTTAATTGACACCAGTTCGGTTTCTGATTATTTGTCAGCATCTTTTAGCGCAACTGGCACCCAATTTATGGATGCAGTTATTGATGCCATCCCAAATATTTCTATTATTACGCAAATTGAATTGTTATGCTGGAAAAAGATGCCGCCACCGAACAAAATGTAAAAAGCTTTATTGGTGACAGCATGCTTTTGGATATTACACCGGCTGTTATTATGCAATGCGTGGCCCTGCGCAAAGGGAAAAAGATAAAAACGCCGGATGCCATCATTGCCGCAACGGCACTTACACACGGTTATGCCCTAATAACCGGCAATGAAAAGGATTTTGTCAATATCAGCGGACTAAACATCATAAACCCGTCAAAACTGTAATACACTAAAATTATTTCACCGTATCCTCCGAATAAATACCTTTGGGGACGGGCTGTGGGAATACTATTGAACTGCCGTTGCGTCGCACACTGCGGCGGTTGGACTATAGCTGGGCTTTCCTCCCCAAGGCTATCCTTAAAGTTAGCTTGCGCTGTTACGATATTCACTTAAAATCCAGCCCCGACATTCTTTGAGTCTGCCTTTTGAAAAACTACAGATGGAAAAAAGCTACATTAGTCTTATTGAGCCTTACCAAACTGTTAAAGCCGGGCATGTGAAAAGGCCGAAGACTACCTGCTTAGCATTTCATAGAATTACAATGGGCAACGGGCTGTTGCGAAGTGATTACTTGACCGTTGACTAAAATAAAGGCCATTATCATATTGCTGGGTTTTTGAGCGTTGAACGCGGGACCAAAGTATAGTTGCTATATTCAATCCGGAGTGCGCCATCGCTAATGCCCCGGAAATAGGGGGGGGACATCCGAACGGGGTATCTCTCCGGCACCCTTAACTTAACGCGGGTATATTTTAGTATCAAATTCAAAAACAACAACTTATAAAAATGGTTGCAATTTGGCGTTATAAAAAACATAAGTATATTTATAATTTGTGCTGCATGTTTTAACTGTACAATCAACCATTTCAACTAGGTTTTATGGGCAATTCATCCAAAATTTTATTCTTTTTCATGCTCAGTGCCATTATTTTTTGCAATTGCACAAATAATGGTGGCGGCAAAAAAAAACAAGTCTGAACAGGATTTTGCAAAATATGAACTCGCTAACAATTGGCCCAACTTACCGCAAGGGTATAATTTGGGGCAGGTTACAGGTATTGACGTTGACACCAGCCAACATGTAGTGTTAATCCACAGGGCAGGCAGACGGTGGAAGACACTAAATGAAGTTTTTCCAGACACCCCTATTTCAGCCAATACGGTACTAGAACTCGACAGAAATAGCGGGAAGCTATTACATAGTTGGGGGGCAGGGCTATTTATTATGCCCCACGGCCTAAAAGTGGACAAAGAAAATAATGTTTGGATTACAGATGTTGGCTTACAACAGGTTTTAAAGTTTAGCCATGAAGGAAAATTATTAATGAAATTGGGTGAAGCACGGGTTGCAGGCAATGACGCTTTGCACTTCAACTACCCTACGGATGTTGCCTTTGCTACTGATGGCTGCTTTTATGTAAGTGATGGTTACAGGAACAGCAGGGTGGTTAAATTTTCAAAAGAAGGTAAATTTCTTTTTGAATGGGGGAAAAAAGGATCTGGCGAGGGTGAATTCAATACGCCCCACGGCATTGACTTAGATGCACAGGGCAATGTGTATGTAGCTGACAGGGAAAATAACCGAGTACAAAAATTCGATGCTAATGGCCACTTTCTTAAACAATGGAAAAACGATGTGGCAGTACAATTATATGCCCTAAAAGTTGACCAGAAAAACAACCATGTATTTGCGGTTGACTATTTAACAGTGAATGATACGTTGATTAAAGGGTCTGATATAATAGCCCTTGATACTGCAGTTAATTTCATAAGCCGTTTTGGAAGAACCGGTTTGTATAACGGCCCTTTTTGTAGATACCATGATGTAACAATTGACGATGAAGGCAGCATTTATGTTGGCGATATACTAGGAAATAGGATTCAGAAATTCAGCCTTAAATCACATTAACAATTAACAATTAACAAGCAAAAACCCAAAACATTGGGTTTGTTGCTATGCTGGCTGATGGATTTTTATAACAAATCCATACACCCCTGTTAACGCAGCTAACCTTGCGGAACAGCTGTTTTAACGAGTGGTAGTTTGGAAACCTTGATAGGCTTTGCCCGTAGGGCAGTTTTTACACGCACGTAACTAGCACATGCCGTTACCGGAGTTGTAATGGTTTTTACATTAAAAACACATTTTGGGAAAATACGAACGATATGATTACTTTTTCTGAAGAGGATATACGGCAACTGGCGCTTGAACATTACGGTCTGGCAGTTACCGTTGCGGCGCTAAACGGCTACGATGAACAAAACTACCTGCTGAGGGACGGATTGGGCATTGGCTACATTTTTAAAGTGGCCGATGAAAGCCACGGGCTGCACTTTATTAAAGCCCAGGTTAGCATTGTTAACCATTTGAGCAAAAGCCCCGTGGCGGGTTATTTTCAACATTATTTTTTAAATACCGATGGCAAGGAAATTACCCGCCTGGTAATAGACGGCAAGGATTATTACCTGCGCGTGCTAAGCTATTTGGAGGGGCACTTTTGGGTAAACCATACTGACAAAAGCAACCTGTTGATGGAAGACCTTGGCCGTTTTGTAGGCAATATGGATAAAGCCCTTGCCGGGTTTTCGCACCCGGCCATGCACCGGCATTACACTTGGGATATAAGCACCACCATGGATGCTGCCCAAAAACTGCAATATATAACTGACCACGAAAGGCGGAGTGTAAATTCCGGCAAAGTTGACCCCCTGTCGCCATTTCAAATTGCCCCCCTTAAAAACGATTTCAAAAAGGGCCTAAAAAAAGCCTCCTGAAGAGGATTAAAAAAGCAGATAAAGAACTGTTGTTTTGTAAAACAAAAA
>CAIRZB010000087.1 GCA_903882935.1 uncultured Parafilimonas sp.
CGAATACCACTTCAGGTTCAACAGGAGAAATGCAATGGCGGGTACTTTTAATGCACTAATTGAACGTATGATGCAAGCCCCGCCTATACGTTTAGAAAATATTCAAAAACGAAGTGCGACCTAAGTGCTAATTCCTAATAGATATTTCAAATTTTTTTTCGGGCTTTCTTTAAAATCCTATTGCAATATTTTGAAAGTTCATTCTTCTTATCCCCAAATTGCAAAAGGTGATTTTTATCCCCAGCAGGATTACTATGACCAAGCCCACTTTATAAAAAGTGTAAGGCAGTATACTGGAACTAACCCCAGAAAGCTTTATCAACGTAAAAAAGACCGATTTATACAATTATCCATTATTGATGAAAAATAATTTTGTGTTTTAATCAAACGGTAAGGACTGGATTTACCGGCTGATTTTAACAAAGTTAAAAATTATCATTATGCGATTTTCAAACTACCTCAACCAAGCCTTTGCGAAATGGTGGGTATGCTTATCGTTATTAGTCTTTTCTTGTATATGTTTCGGTTATTTAGTGCCAAAAGCACAAAAACCGATTTTCGAAAATTGCAATGATGTACGAGTTACAAAAGTGTTAGACGAAAGAATTATGACCTGGTCAGCTGATGATGCCAAACAGTTTTACAGTGCCATAGGTTCAGAAGGGAGAGGGGCATACAGGCGATTTTTTCTCGAACTTGATTTTTGGTTTCCGTCATTGTCTGCCTCATTGTTTTATATCTCTTTGTTATCGTACGCCTTTCCCCTTGGAACAAAATATTCAAAACTAAACCTGCTGCCATTCGCAGGTTGGCTGATGGACGTTTTTGAAAATATTAACCATTACACAATGGCAGGCACTTACCCAAATTTGTCTTCATTTTCAATAACACTGGGGCCGGTATTTACATTCGCAAAATGGTTTTTTGTAACTTTAATACCAATTGTTGCACTAATAGGTTTTTCAATGCAATTTGCAAATAAGACATCAACAAAGAGTAACAAAATTTAAAAATATGCCAGTTTTAATATTCAAGACTAACGTTAAAACAAAACCACAAGCAACGGTAATTATAAAATTACTTAAGGAACAAGCTCCAAAAAATAATATTAGTTTTGATTTAAATGATTGCGACAAGATATTAAGGGTTGAAGGCGACGATATTCACGAAGCGAAGATTATTGAGCAAGTTTCAGCGAAAGGGTTTTTTGTGCTACCATTGTGAAATAGTCTTGACGTAAGTGTAGCAAAAGATAATTTTTTCTGTCAGCCTAATGCGAAAATCCACACTTAAATGATTTTATTTGTTTTGATTTTTGTAAGATTTAAGTGATTAAATACTCAAAAAATGATTTAAGCCGAAATCCTCTTTTGTTGAAAAATTTCCTTTTAAATGACACTTTTAGTTCCGGGCTATTTCGAAAAATAAACAGCAGGTAGTTATTGCTTCGTCGCCAGCCTTAATCTTGATTTTGCCGCTTATTTACTCTTCACAAAAAAAGTATAAACGCCCGAGCCTGCGCTAAAAACCATATGCCCATCCCGGTAGCCCTGTTGCCTGGGGCTGGTTGTTTCTGCCACAGGTATGCCTGGGGTTAATACTGTTGCCCCTGCTGGTGCCGGTACAAATATCTTGGCCTGCGTGTTGCACGGTATTTTTACCGTTAATACAAACCCTTTTGTACTTTTTTGCCATTTGCTTGCAATAATGCCGTAAGGGGACATGTAAGAAGCACTTGCAGAGGCTATATTGCCCACAATCTCCGGCCGTATTTCAATTTCGTGATAAGCAATGGCTCCTTTCTGCGGGCGGATGCCTGCCAGGCCCGTATAAAACCATTCCATCAGGTGGCCAAGCATAAAATGGTTGTTGGATGCATCGGGCCTTGCCTGCCACGACTCAGTAAGGGCTGTGGCGCCATGTGCCAGTTGAAACCCATAGCCGGGTACATCAGCCCTGCTGTTCATATCATAAATCACGTCCGACCGGCCAGCATCATCCAGCACACGAAGCAGGTAACGAAAACCAATGTCGCCTGCGGTAAGCCCGTTATGGTGGCTGCGTATGTCTGCAACAATGTTTTCTATTACAGCCGCTTGGTTCCCTTCGTTTACCAGCCCCATATATACAGCCATTGCATTGGCTGTTTGGCTTCCGGTGCCATATTGCTTGCTTTCGGCATTAAAAAAGGTAGTGTTAAAGGCCTCCCGTACTTCTTTGGCAAGGCGTAAATACGTCTCTGCATCTTCCTTTTTGCCCAGCAGGCTGGCAACCTGGGTTAATATAGTAAGGTCGTAGTAATAAATGGCGGTTGCGGTAAGGCCGCGCGGCGTAAGCTGAGACTCACCGGGAGGGTTGGGGCCAATATCGTACCAGTCGCCCAGTCCAAAATACAAGATATGGCCTTGGGCTTTTTTTTGCAGGTAGGCGGCGTAACGGGCCATCATAGGGTAGCTCTCCTCTAGTATGTGGCGGTTACCATACCATTGCCAGGCATACCAAGGCAAAATAATGCCACTGCTGCCCCATTCAGGCGAATCGCGGAAGCCTCCGTCAAATTGGGCATATTCCGGTGCAATACTCGGTATAAGTCCGTCACCAGTTTGTGCGTGGTTTATATCGTTTATAACCTTTTTAACAAGTGTTTCAATATCATAATTATAGCGTATAGAAGGGCCAACCAGGTGCGCCTCTTCTAACCAGCCAAGCTTCTCGCGGTGCGGGCAGTCTGTAAAAACACTTGCCATATTGCTTTGCACCGCCCAGTCAATCAGCGAAAAGGTTTTATTAAACAGGGTATCGGAGGTGGTAAAATGGCCAGTACGCTCAGCTGCGTTGCGTGTATGCAGGCCCTGCACGGCCAGCAATACAGGTAACGCGGAAGGGTTTGGCCCGCCGCGCGGCACAGCGCCCTGCACCTGCAAATACCTAAAGCCGTAGTACATAAACTGTGGCTGCCATTCCTCAATGCCGTTGCCTTTAAGGGTGTAGGTAAAACTTACAGGCGAACCTATATACTTTTGCTCCGCCAGCCCATCGCCCGATAAAAGCTCGGCAGGGGTAATGTGTATAACACTGCCCTTTGGCCCTTTTACGCGTATGTACGGTATGCCTGAGGCGTTCTGGCCAAGGTCGTACACCCATATGCCAGGCTTTGGCTCAAATATTTTTTGCGGTGTAAAGTGTTCAAATATTTTAAGCGGCTGGGTTAGCTGCTGCTCCAGGTTATTGGGCCCATTAACAACTTGCGCGGGCTTCCAGTTGCTGGCGTTAAACCGGGGCTGGTCCCACCCTTGCTGTTCAAGCGTTGCGTTGTAATCCTCCCCACCATAAATGCTGGAAAACGTTACGGGCCCAGGCGCTGCCTTCCAGCTTGTGTCGCTCACTACGTTATCCTCCGTTTCGTCAGTGTATTGCAGGGCCAGCCGGCAAATCATTTTAGGGTAACCAAAGGCTGCATCCAGCTTATGGTAGCGCTCACCGGGTATAAAATAAAAACCATTACCCAACATTACCCCCAGCGTATTGCGGCCAGGCAATAAAGTGCTGGTAACGTCGAAAGATACATAGAGCGTGTGTTTATCATACATTGTCCATCCGGGGTCAAGAAAATGGTCACCTATTTTTTTGCCGTTGAGGCTGGCGCAAAACTGCCCAAGGCCGGATATAAACAAGGTGGCGTTTTTAATTTTTTTGGGTACCGTAAATGTTTTTCTAAGCAGTGGCAAAACATCTTTTATGCTGTATTCTTCCTTTACGCGGGTGGGTAACCCCGGTAAAATCAACAGGCTGTCAGGCAGTGGTTCAAAAGAAATCCACCTGGCCCCTTTCCATTCTTCGGCAACTACTGGCCCGTGCTGCCAATTAGCCACCTGGCTCCATGGCGATGCATGCCCTTTATTATCCCAAACCATTACTTTCCAGTAATAGGTTTTCACAGGTAAAACTGTTAGCCCTGTGCAAATAATTTGAAGGCACTGATTAGAAATTACCTTTTTTGAATCCCATACATTGCCGGTATTTTTTGCCAGAAGGGCCAAGTCGTCTGACACCAATACGCGGTAAGCCTGCTGGTTAAGTTGCCTGTATTTTGGCCCACTGCCTAAAGCGGCCATTTGCCAGCTTAATACTGGAGTGCCTGCAACTGCACTGGTGTTGCTGGTAGTAATTTCACTGCGCAGGTGTTCTGCAATAATACCTTGGGCATTTGCTGTTAAAACCAGTACTGAAAAAAGCGGGGCCAAAAAATATTTTATCATTTTTAAAACGGCGTGTTACTACGTAATAGTTAACTATTACTGTTTAGTAAATAGTGTTTGCTTTTGTGCCGCGTATATTTTGCAATAACACCTGCACATCAGCATTATTTGCGGCTATTGCTTTGTAACAGGGGCACTGCTTTTATGCAGGTAGTATTTTTAACGTATAAGCAAATGCCTGCGATAAATTTTGCGGCAAATCTACCTCCAGCCCTTTTGCGGTACGGTTAAAAGTAAGAAGGGCGTTATCCTGCAACAGTAATACTTTGCCTATTTGCTGCGGGTAATAGTCGCTGTTTAACTTTAGCGATTTAATTGTTACTTTATTGTTTTGGGGAGCGCCTAATACAATGGCATACAGCGCATTTGCCTTTGTGGTAAAACGGATGTCCTCACCTGTAAAGGGTTTGCCTTTCCCTTCGTTAAACCCTTGGGCTGATAAAGCTATCACTTCTTCGCTTGCAGGGCCCTCGCCAAAAATTTTCCAGGGCCGGGTACCAAAAATACCTTCGCTGTTTGGGCGCACCCAGGCACCTATACTTTCTACAACGGCCAGTTCTTCTTCGTCAATGGTACCATTACCCCTTACCGGCACATTCAGCAGCAGGTTGCCGTTTTTGCTAATTACGTCGGCCAGGGTATGGATGATTGTTTTTGCGCTTTTATATTCCTTCTTCTCAAATATGCGGCGGTCGTAATGCCATTGGCCCAAACAGGTATCCGTTTGCCAGGGTAGGGGTTCTATAGCATTGCTTTGCCCACGTTCAATATCCCACACCATGCATTTTCGTTGTTGCTCATCCAATACCTTGCCTGTAAGAACCGCCTGTAATTTGCCATTGTTTTTACCAATGCTTTGGTTATACAAATGCGCTGCAATTTTTAAACCCACATCGCTTATGGGGTAAAGGGGTAATGCGGTATCATCAAAATAAACAATATCAGGGTCATACTTATTAATCAGGTCAACCGTCCGGTTAAAAAATTTTTCGCAATACTGTTTGTCTGGTACTGTTACGCCGTTTTTCCAGTCCCACTGCTGGTAAAATATTTCCTGGTTATCTGCGTTTGCGCTGGGCTTATGCTGCTGTGCATACAACTCCTGGGGGTCAAACCCTTGCCACCATTTACCCTGGCCGGTTGCTTTGGTTACCTTGCCATCATAAGGTATGCCCGCAAAAGGGCCGGCAGCATCAGCTTTCTGCGATTTCTCGTAAAACGACCACGCATGTGCTGCATGAACACTTACCCCAAAATGCAGGTTATTGTTTTGTGCTGCTTTTGCCCACCCGCCAATAATATCTTTTTTCGGGCCCATGTTAAGGGCGTTCCAGGGCTGGTATTTGCTATCGTAATTATCAAAATTATCGTGGTGGTTAGCCATTGCAAAAAAGTATTTTGCCCCAGCATCTTTATATAATTTAACCAATTGCTCCGGTTCCCATTGCTCCGCCTTCCATTGGTTAATAACATCTTTAAAGCCAAATACTGAGGGGTGCCCATACTTTTTAAGGTGAAAGTTATAATCATCGTCGCCTTCAATATACATTGAGCGTGCATACCAATCGCCACGTTCGGGCTGGCATTGGGGCCCCCAGTGCGCCCATACACCAAACTTGGCATCGCGGAACCAATCTGGCACCTGAAAGTTTTTAAGTGATTCCCAAGAGGGCTTAAACGGCCCCGGCGCCACCGTTTCGTTCCCTGCGCCAGCGGTAAACCTGCATGCGTTAAAACCTGCACCCCATGCAAGTGCGGGTACGGCCGTTAGTGCTGTTTTTATTAAAGCCCTTCTTTGCATAACTTTATTTTTTATGAAGTTTAATTCTTGATCTCGGCTACCGTTCATATTTGAAGTTCATTTCTACGCATGAAAGTTGTAACCCAAAATAATTAGTACAAAGTGCAAACTCGCAAGTCGGCACTAATGCGGCAATGAAGGTACAAATATCTCTAAGTCAAACAGACGATAATATCACTTGGCAGCGGGCGTGTGTTTTCTTGGGAAATAGTTTATGATGATCAACAACTATAATACGAGCCTTAAAGTGTATTTGTAGCGCTCCGCTTTTTTTAAATAGATGTTTACGATAAAGGTGTAATGAACAGTTGGAGATTTTTTTTGTTTTTAAAAGTATGAAGCATGTGAAAAAATGTAGTCCGGCCCTTGATAGGGCCCGACTTGCTAACCTATGAAAAACACCAAGTTTATTTATTTAAGAAACATTAAAGCTGGCTGATAATAACTATTTAGTTTTTAATACTTTGTCTGGGTAAATAGTTGCATACCGCTTTTGGCGATAATTTTTAAAAGTAACTGCAATTGGTTATCAGTATCACCGACTATTAAATATTGGTAAATTATTCCTTTTATCAGCTAAATTTTTCCGTAGTAAATTTTCTACAAATACTTAAAAAGGGTTATATGGAACAAGGTCATGGTTTAATAGGTTTAGTTGCCCATTTGCATTTTTAATTTCAGCACATTTTTTGCTACAACCAGTCTTATAACCAGTTACGTTGGTAGTCTCAGTATTATTATTAGGACGAACTGCTAAAAGCTAATTGACCTCATTGACATCCGCAAGCTATGCATCCAACACAAGCATGTAAATGTGTTACCCACCTTAGTTAATTTATACGGTTGAATAGAACTCCAAAAAAATAGTCTTAGTAAAATTTACAAACGCCTGTAAATGGAAAATCTTATTGGCATATCGCTTGGCGGCTTAATGGCTTGCACCATAAAGTATGTTATTGGTCTGGGCTTTTTTATAACCAGGCCGTTGGCGGCTTAAATATTTACACTTCTTTTTTTTCTGGCAGCTTTTTATCTTTAAAGTCCGATGGTGTTAACCCAAACTTACTTTTAAATGCGGTAGAAAAATACGTGGCCGATGAAAACCCTGTTTTAAAAGCAATCTCAGCCATGGAAAGATCCTCGTGCTGTAGATAATATTTGGCTTTTTGCAGCCTTGTGCTGCTTATATAGTCGTTAACATTGCAGCTCAATAGGGCCTTCACTTTACGGTATAACTGTACGCGGCTAATATTTAATTCGGTACATATATCTTCCACTCCAAAAGCATCATTGCCAATATTATTTTCAACAATTGCGCAAAACTCGGCAATAAACTTTCTGTTATTTTTTTTCGCGGCAGACGAACGCACCTCGTGCAGCACCTCGCCGGAATAATGCTCTTTTGATTTTTGCCTGTTTTGCAGTAATGATTGAATAGTTTGCTCTAAAAACTGAAAATTAAAAGGTTTGGTTATATAGGCATCTGCACCTGTTTTTAGGCCTTCTATTTTTTGGTTTTCATCGCTTCGGGCCGTTAATAAAATAACGGGTATGTGGGCTGTTCTAACATCCAATTTAAGTATACGGGTAATTTCCAGGCCATTTTTGCCTGGTATTACCACATCGCAAATCACCAAGTCTGGTATGGTATCAAAAGTGGTGTGCAGCGCAACATTAGCGTCGCCGGCTTGCAAAACATCATAAACTTCCTCCAGCCGGTTTTTTAAGTATTGCTGTAAATCGCTATTGTCTTCAATAATTAAAATGCTGTGTTTTTTCTCCGCCGCTGCCAAGCCATTTGCGGCAGGGGGCTGTATTTTTTCGTAGAGCTCGGTGGTATAAATCCTGGCATCTTCGGTAATCAGCGTCGCAGATTCCGGCACGGCTATCATCTCCGACTCTTTTAAATGGCTGTTTCCCAAAGGCAGTAAAATTTCAAATACGGTGCCTTTCCATTTTTCGCTTTTTACAGTAATACGCCCGCTATGCAGTTCAATCAGTTCCTTAGAGAGTGACAATCCAAGGCCGGTGCCTTTGTAATTTTCATACTCTCCCTGAAAAAATGGCTCAAAGGCATGGCTGATGGACTCCGATGACATGCCGATGCCGTTGTCTTCAATTTTTATAACTGCATAATCGTCATTCTTGTTAACGGTAACGTGTATGAAACCGTTCTCCTTCGTAAACTTAAAGGCGTTTGATAACAGATTAAATATAACCTTGTCAATCATGGTTACGTCAAACCACACCCCCATTTTTCTTTCTGAGGAGAAAAAATTGAGGCTGATATGCTTGTTTTGGGCCAAAACTTCGTAGGAGCTGACTATTTCATTTACAAAGCCTACCAATTCGTTGTTGGATGCCCGAAGCCGCATTTTTTTAAATTCAATCTTCCTAAAGTCCATTAACTGATTAACCAGTCTATACAGCCGCATTACATTTTTTTGTACCAATTGCACGGTTTGCTTTGTAGATAACTGCACTTTGGGGTTTAGCATCAAATCTTCCAACGGAGAAAGTATCAACGTTAGGGGCGTTCTGAACTCGTGGGAGATGTTGGTGAAGAAATTTAGTTTTGCTTGATGCGCCTGCTCTGCCTTGTCCGACATTTCTACCAACTGGTTTTTTTGCTCCGATATTTCAATGTTCTGCTTCTCTAGGCGGCTATTTATTTTTTTGTTTTCCCCAAGGTAGTAAAAGGTAACGCCCCCAAAAACGAGCGTAATAATAAAGGCAAGCGTTATTACAGTAATTACAGTCGACTGGTTTCGGGTGATGAGTATTTGTTTGTCAATGGTTTTCTGGCGCTCTTGTATGTCCTTTTGCTGGCTTATTACCTTTTCGCTTTGCAGCTTCATAATGCGTACGTTAGATGAATCTATCACTGTTGTAACCAGTTGGCTTTCCTTTTCGTAGGGCTTGTTCTCCAAAATATTTACGGCAGTTAATATCGCCTCCTGCCCCCCGGTCGGGTATAAAACGGTAGCGGATATATTTTTATCTGCCACCATGTCAAGCCCCGCACCCTTAACCGGCAGGCCGTCAATGCCTATAATTTTTATCTTCTTTTCAAGCCCCAAGCTTTTACAAATCTTATAGGCATCAAAAGCCATAAAATCGTTTTGGGCATATATCAAATCTATGTTCCTGTTATCGCGCAGGGTATTGGTTTCCACTTGTGTAAACGGCTTGGAGTTGTCATCAATCTTTTTAAGGTAATGCAAACCCGGGTAATGCGAGATAATATCCATAAAGCCATTGTGCCTGTCAATTACTGGCGATGCATCAGGCAGGCCGGTGACTTCAATAATATTGCCACTGCCTTTTAATAGGGAGGCGGCATACCTGCCCGCGTTTTGCCCAACCTCAAAATTGGAGGCGCCCACAAAGGCAGTGTATTTGTTGGTATTGGTGCGCCTGTCAACCACCACCACGGGTATACCCGCATCATATACCCTTTCAATAATCGGCGTTAGCGGTTTGGCCTCGTTAGGCGACACAATCAGCAGGTCAATATGCTGTTTTACCAGTTCGCTAATTTGCTTCACCTGATTTTCGCTGCTGCCGCCCGCGTCCCGGTAAAGGAAGGTGATGTTGTTATGGAAAAATAGTTCCCTGTCCATTTCGGCTAGCATGGTTTGCCGCCATTGGTCGCCCGCTACGCATTGTGAAAATGCAATAACGTATGTTTTTTCTTTGGTTTTTTGGGAGCATGAAACTAGTACCAAAAAACTAAGTGATATCAGATACGGTATATTAATTCTGGCCACGACAATCGTTTTAAAAGTGAAATCACTCTTGTAAAAGTGCAGATAATTCTGCTATACAAATGAAACAATTTTTAACAGACTTGGTATAAAAATTAAGAAAGAAAATTATTTTAGCGAATTTAAAATTATAATATATTGATATTCATTTAGTTGTATTTTTTTACTTAAAATACAAATCTTGATGTATTTGTTACAATTGTTAAAAACAACCGGGTAGCACAAATATACTTTTGGCTAGAAATAAATTGTTTGCCACATGTATAAAAAAAGTGTTTTCACTTGGTCGATTGTAATAGCCTTGGGCGGATTTTTGTTTGGGTTTGATACGGCAGTGATATCCGGAGCTGAACAGGCCATACAGCAATACTGGAATTTGACCGACTTACAGCACGGACTTACGGTATCCATTGCATTAATAGGCACTGTTATTGGGTCATTAACGGGAGCCATTCCTTCTGACAGGCTGGGCCGTAAAAAAACACTATACCTTATCGCCGTTCTTTACCTTATTTCCTCCCTTGGTACGGCTTTTTCCACCAACTGGTATGGCTTTCTACTGTTTCGCCTATTGGGTGGTTTAGGGGTAGGTGCCAGCTCAGTAACAGCACCCATTTATATTTCAGAAATATCGCCTGCCAACAGGCGGGGTAAATTGGTGGGCCTTTTTCAGTTTAATGTGGTGTTTGGCATTGTTATATCCTACCTCTCCAATTATTTAATAGGGCTTACAGGCGAACACTCCTGGCGGTTGATGTTGGGCATACAAGCGGTGCCTTCCGCGGTTTTTTTGTTGCTGTTAAAGTCTATACCCGAAAGCCCCCGCTGGCTTATTTTAAAGAAAGGGAAAATTGAGCAGGCCAGGGAAATTTTTACCATCATAGACCCCGCAACGGCAGATAAACTTACCAAGGATATTGGGGAAAACCGCAAAGCCGATAGCCAGCCGCAAAACAAGCAACCCTTGTTTTCAGCCCGGTATAAAACGCCGGTTATGCTGGCTGTGTTGTTCGCCTTTTTTAACCAGGTATCGGGCATCAACGCCATCATCTACTACTCACCGCGCATATTTGAAATGACGGGCCTTGGCCGCAATTCCTCCCTACTGTCAACGGCGGGCATAGGCATCATCAATTTCACATTCACCTTGCTGGCCATGAATTTTATCGACCGCGTAGGTAGGAAAGCACTGATGATGATTGGCTCATTCGGTTTGGTGGTTACGCTTGGGCTGGTTTCCTATTCATTCTACACCCAAAGCTTCAATGGCTGGTCGGTGCCGGTGTACCTGTTTGTGTACATCGCATTTTTCGCTTTTTCGCAGGGCGCGGTTATATGGGTGTTTATATCGGAAATCTTTCCAAACCAAGTTAGGGCCAAGGGGCAAACACTGGGCAGCACCACGCACTGGGTAATGGCGGCGGCCATTGCATTCTCTTTTCCCTACCTCTCGGCAAAGGCGGGCGGCGGTAACACCTTTTTGTTCTTCGCGGTAATGATGGTTTTGCAGCTGCTGTTTGTATGGAAGCTGATGCCCGAAACCAAGGGTAAGTCGCTTGAGCAGATTGAACAAACCATTATACTCCATTAATAACGCCGAATTTCTTCGATAAAAAAACTAACGCTATATGTCATTATCAAACCATCACCCTGTTGTTTGTTTTGGGGAAGTGCTGTGGGATGTACTGCCCGGTGGCAAAATGGCCGGCGGCGCACCGGTTAATGTAGCCTACCATTTACAGAAGCTAGGTAAAAGCCCGGCAGTTATATCACGCATTGGCAGCGATACGATGGGCGAGGAACTGCTGGCTGTTTTTAGCAAAGCCCATATTGACACCTCATATTTCCAGTGGGACAAAGAATTCCCTACGGGCAAAGTATTTGCCGAAGTGCGGGAAAACAACGAGATGCATTACGATATAGCTAAACCCGCCGCTTGGGATTACATACGCTGGGGTGCGGGCTTTGCGCAGTTGGTTAGAAATGCAGGGTACTTTGTTTTTGGCAGCCTGATAACGCGCAATAAGCAGTCAAAAAACACGCTGTTCAAGTGCTTGGAGGCGGCGAACACCAAAGTGCTTGATATTAACATGCGGCAGCCGTTTTACAATAAAAAAACGGTGGAAGAACTGTTGCTGAAGGCAGATATATTGAAATTAAACCTTGCAGAACTGGAATTGATTACCGGCTGGTTTAACACCTATAGCAGTGATAAAGACAGGATACAATTACTGAAAGACAGGTTTAGCCTTAATACCATTATAGTTACTAAGGGCGGTGACGGTGCCACGCTTAACATAGGCGATGAGTTTTACAACCACCCCGGCTACCGGGTGCAGGTTGCAGACACGGTGGGCAGCGGCGACTCGTTTCTGGCGGCCATCATCTCAAAGTTTATAGAGAGGGCGCCGCCGGAGGAAGCCCTTGCGTTTGCCTGCGCACTCGGCGCCTTGGTAACATCAAAACATGGCGGCTGCCCCGCATACCAACCGGCCGACATCCACAACATATCATCACCAATTAACAGTCTCTCGTTTTCTCATTAATAAACAACCAAACTTGTACTTATGCAAAAATTGCTAATGATTGCAGTTATGCTCGTGTTAAGCATGGCAGCATTCTCACAAACCAAAAAGGTAACCGGTACGGTTATCAGCAAAACCAGCCAGGCACCGCTGGCAGGGGTATCCGTCACAGCCAAAGGCAGAACAGTTGTGACCGACTCAAGCGGGCGTTTTTCTATTGAGGCTTCCGCCGGCGATGGCATTACCTTATCATTTGTTGGCATGACCAGTCTTACCATCAAAGTTACCAACGCTATGCAAAACGTGTCGTTAGCCTTAGAAGACGCAGGTAACGAACTAAACCAAATTGTGGTTACCGGTTACACAACCCAAAAGAAGGCCGACTTAACTGGCGCAGTTACGGTGGTAAACGTAAATGAGCTTAAGAAAATGCCTAATAACAACCCAATACAGGCCTTACAAGGCCGGGTACCTGGGTTGTTTATTACTACGGACGGGTCGCCAAGCGGGGGTAATATCAATGTTATGGTAAGGGGCATTAGCTCTATTAATGGCACAACGCCTTTGTATGTTATTGATGGTGTACCCACCAAAGGTGGTATGCACGAGTTAAATCCTAACGACATTGAATCGATACAAGTGCTGAAAGATGCATCCAGTGCATCAATATATGGTTCAAGGGCAGCCAGCGGTGTAATTATTATCACTACGAAAAGGGCGAAACGAGGCGAATTGCAGGTAACTGGCAATGCGAGGAAAAGCTACTCTTGGTACAACAGTAAGCTAAGCGTATTGGATGCTGCTGGCTACGGCAAGGCTGTTTGGCAGGCCAGTGCGAATGACGCGACTGCATACGGGGGCAGCCCTTTAAGCCATTACCTTGTTTATGACTTTGACTGGGCCCAAAATACCGCAGGCAATTATACACTCAACAAAATATCGCTACCCGCGTATATTGATGCCCCAAAAAACAATATGAAAACGGCCAACACCGATTGGTTTAACCAAATTGGGCGGGTGGCCGACTGGCAGACGTACGATATAAGCGTATCCCGCGGAGGAGAAAAAGGCGGAACAGTATTTTCGCTTGATTATACCGACAACAATGGCATAGTAAAAACTACCGAATTTCAACGTATTTCGGCACGCTTAAATACTGATTACAAACTTATAAATGACAAATTACAAATTGGCGAAAACCTTACTTTAAACACCACCCAAGAGGTGCAGGACCCCGGCGTACTTAACGCTGCCTTGCAGGCATTGCCAGTAATACCCGTGCATACAATAGATGGTATTGGCTGGGGCGGCCCCTGGGGCGGCATGAACGACAGGCAAAACCCTGCACGTGTGCTGGAGGACAATAAGCAAAACCATTACAACTATCTGCGGATTTTGGGCAATGTTTACGCCGACCTTGAGCTTTACAAACACCTGCACCTAAAATCGAGCTTGGGCATAGATTACAGCAATTATACCAAACGAGATATTCAACTTGCTTATGTATCTGGTTACCTTAACAACCCTATTGATAAAGTAACGATGGTTAACTGGAGTTCCAGCAAGTTAATTTGGACAAACACGCTTGACTATAAACGCCAGATCGGCAAACATAATTTTGAGCTTCTTGCAGGTACTGAAATGTATAACGAAAACAACCTTGATTTCTCGGCAAACAGGCAAACTTTTGCCAGCCAAGATATAAATTACTTGTACCTAAATGCAGGCACCGGGTTAAAAGATAATGGCGGCGGCGCATCGCAAATACACCTACAGTCTTATTTTGGCAAAGCCAATTACGTATTTAACGATAAATACCTTGCCTCTGCCACTATACGCTACGATGGCTCTTCACGCTTTGGCAAAAACAACAAATATGGTTTGTTTCCGGCCTTTAGTGCAGGCTGGCGCATAAACCAGGAAAACTTTATTAAGAAAAACTATGCTTTTGTTTCAGACCTCAAACTAAGGTATGGATGGGGCAAAAATGGCAACCAAGATATTGATACGAGAAATGCCAATAAAACACTTTACCAAACCAACTATAGCGGAGGCGACCCTACATGGCGCGTACCTGATGGAACGGCGTATGATTTAAATGGTGCAGGCACGGGTATACTACCGTCGGGTTACCAGTTAATACAGCGTAGTAACGACGATGTTAGGTGGGAAACCACCACCCAATCAAATTTTGGGCTAGACTTTGGTTTTTTTAACCAAAAAGTTTATGGGTCTGTAGATTACTTCGTAAAAAAAACCTCCGACATGCTGATACAGCCTGCCTATATAGCTGTTATTGGCGAAGGCGGCAACCGTTGGGTAAATGGTGCCAGCTTAGAAAATAAAGGCGTTGAATTGTTGCTGGGGTACCGTGGCAACATAAACAAGGATATTGATTTTGATATTACCGGCAATATTGCAACCTATCGCAATAAGGTTACCAAACTACCTGCGGAAGTAGTTAACTCCTATGGTGGCAACGGAACCACCGATAATATTTTAGGCCATCCATGGGGGGCAGGATATGGTTATGTTGCAGACGGGCTATTTACCAATAAAGACGATGTTGCCAACTCTGCCGAACAGCTTGGCAAAGGCTTAGGCAGGATAAGGTATAAAGACCTGAACGGAGATGGTGTTATAAACGAAAAAGACCAAACGTGGATTTTAAACCCAACGCCAGACTTTACCTATGGCCTTAACGTTAATGTTAGTTACAAGGGGTTTGACCTAACTGTTTTCTTTCAAGGGGTAGGCAACCAGCAGATGAATGTGTTTGACGTAAAAGCATTTACTGATTTTTGGAGTAATGTTGAAACTGGTTCTAACAAAGGCTCTAGGTTGCTTAACGCCTGGTCGGCCACCAATACTAAATCTACCATACCATCTTTAACAAGTTCTGAGGTCTAATGGACAAAAGTAATGCTGTTTTTGAGGTGTTTTGTTCTAATGGACAAAAGTAATGCTGTTTTTTGGGGACGATTTTGAAGGGGTAAAATAATGGATATAATTTTGTTTAATCAAGTAAAACGGAAGCAGGCTC
>CAIRZB010000088.1 GCA_903882935.1 uncultured Parafilimonas sp.
GAAATATTACAGATTTTGAGCATCTCTATTTTCGAAAAAATGCCCATAAATCAACTGTTTCAGCTCACTCAATTACAATATTTCAAAGAACAGAATCATAACCAATTGAATATGTTCGACTTATGACGCAACGCTAATGAACCAATTTATTAAATTTACCATGAACATACAAATTGGCAGCTTTTATAGTACGTTGCCCGGTCTTGCAGTATTGGTGGTTGCCGAAAGCATAGAAATGGTAGGCGAGCAGCGCTTTTGGAAGGATAAAAACGCCATGTTTACCAACATAGGCATCGGTACTGTTGCAATAGCCATCGCAACATTCAGCAAAGGGTTTATTTATTTGTTTTTCACTGGGTTATTTCAATTCCGCCTGCTAACCATTTCATCTACAGCCTGGTGGGCTTGGGGTATATGTTTTTTTGCAGATGATTTTTCGTACTATTGGTTCCACCGTTGCAGCCACCAGATACGTTTTTTGTGGGCCTCCCACTCCGTACATCATTCTCCGCAAAATTTCACATTTTCCTCGGCACTCAGAATGCCATGGACTAGCACCCTTACAGGCAATTTTCTTTTTTGGTTTTGGATGCCACTGGCGGGTTTGGCACCTATGATGATTGTTACGGTAAAATCATTCAACGCAGTATACCAGTTTTGGCTGCATACAGAAAAGATCAATAAAATGCCGAAATGGTTTGAGGCTGTATTCAACACCCCGTCGCACCATAGGGTACACCATGGCAGCAATTTTGAGTACTTGGATAAAAACCACGGCGGCACCTTAATTATTTGGGATAAGTTGTTTGGCACCTATTGTAACGAAACAAAAAAGCCGGTTTACGGCCTTACCAAAAACATCAAAACCTCAAACTTGGTGGGCATTGTGTTTCATGAATGGGGTGGGTTGCTCAACGATATTAGACATGCGCAGAGTGTTAAAGAATGTATTCAACTAATTTTTCTTGCGCCAGGGTGGAGCAACGATCTGAACAGACAAGCCACAAACAAAGTAATACCCACAATTGAGACAGGTAAAAACCCGTAGCCATTACGTTAACATAAAACGTTTAAAACTGTATTGTTATGAAAAGAGGTATACTGTTTTTAGTGATAGCCTTTATATACACCACGGCAATATCGCAGCCTTATATTGACATTGCCAACGCCAATTATACCATCAGCCCAAATGGCAACATAAAGGGCAACGGTGCTAAAACTTACTCGTTGGTATACAGCAATGCTGGTATCAACATCCCCATTAAATTAAAGAAAAGGGGAGGCGTTTTTTTGGTGAGCCCATTTCTTGAGCAGTGGCAAACGTCGTTTCCGCAAAACACATTGGCCGACGACCAGTATTCGTCATTGGCTTTGCCGTTGACTTATATCCGCCCTTTGGGCCACCAATGGGGCTTTGTTTCTTCAATAATACCCCGGTTAAATTATGAAAGCTTTACGGCCAAAAATATTTTTCAGCTGGGCGGGGCTATGCTTGTTACCCGGCAAGTTAGCCCCAGTTTAACGTTAAAGGCTGGCTTGTTTTACAACAACGAATTTTTTGGCAACTTCTTTGTGCCCTTGGCAGGTATTGACTGGACTATAAACCAACGCAACAAACTGTTTGGTGTGTTGCCCAACAGCATAACCTATGAACACAAGGCCAGCAATAGGTTTTACTGTGGCGCAGTGTTTCATGCCATCACCAATTCGTACCGTATACCTAATGATGGCTTCACAAGAATAGATGATAACCGGGTAGGTTTTTTTGCGGATGCTTATTTTGCTAAAAGCATTGTTTTAAGCCTGGAATCGGGTTATTCGATACTAAGACGCATGGAACTGGCACAAAAGAACGTACCGAAGATAAATATGGGGTTAAAAGATAACTACTACTGTAAATTAACGCTGGCTTTCCGTATAAGGTTAGACGGTGCTGCTAAGCAGTAATACGTTGCTTTAAGGCTTCATACAAAATAATGCCCGTTGCAACAGACACATTTAGTGAATCAAAAGTACCCTTCATAGGTATGCTAAAACGGTCATCTGCGGCTTTGCTCATGTATGTTTGCACCCCCAGCTCTTCATTGCCCATTACAACACAGCACGGCTCAGTAAAGTTAACGTCAAATAATTTTTTGGCGGCCTTCATCTCGCTGGTAAACACCTTAATACCGTTTAAGTGCAGCGTGTCAAGTGCTTTAAGCAAGCTGTTAACACGGCAAACCTGTACCAGTTCCAACGCGCCTGCACTGCTTTTAACGGCATCCTCGTTAAGGGCACCAACGCCTTTGTCGGGTATAATAATGGCCTGGGCGCCGCAGCATACCGCGCTACGGGCAATGGCACCTATGTTGCGCACATCGGTAACGCCGTCCATCATCAAAAAAAGCGGCGTTTCGCCTTGGCTAAGCACCCAATCAATCACTTGTTGAAGGTCTTGGTACACCACAGACGATTTAAAGGCCACCACACCTTGGTGCTGTACGTTGGTAAGTTTATTGAGTTTTTCGGCAGGCACATGCTGCACCGGCACATTTTTTTCCTTGGCTAGGTTGCGTATTTCAAAAATGGCATCCCCGCTGGCATTGGTAAACAATAATATTTTATCAATCAGTTGCCCTGCTTTAAGTGCTTCAATAACAGGGTTGCGGCCCGCGATAATATTTTTCTTCGACAGGTAGGAGGGGCTTTTTTTAAATGCTTTCTTTTCCAATTGATAATCTTTAGTAATTGCCAGGTGCCATTGGGCACAAGGGTGCAAGGTAGGTAAATAACGCGAAAGCGTGAAAACGTAAGCTGTTCAACGGGCCAAGCGCGCAACTTTGTTCGCCCCCTTACACAATCAGTTACCTAGAAGCGCAGGTTACTGATGTGTCGGTTAACTTATAAACACTCAACTGGTTTATATGCCTGTTTAATTTTAACTATTCACCAATTGCACTAACAGTTGTTTCAACCTTCGGATGTATAATAGCAATATACGTTGGGGTGCAGCCATAAAAAAGAGGCTGGCAGGTGGGTACTTATATTGCTGGTTAGCAGCCGGTTGAGAATATCTCTTTTGTGGGGGCCGTTAACCATTAATATAATGGTTTTGCTTTGCAAAATGTCGGCCATGCCCAGTGTTAGCCCATACTCCAACGTTGCGTTAGCTATTTTAGCCATGCCGTGCTGCAGTGTTTCGGCCGTAAGTTGGGATACATGTACGCCCGCGCTCAACTCGCTGTTCGGCTCGTTAAAAGCCAAGTGGCCGTTTTTGCCTATGCCGAGTATACAAAGGTCTATCGGGCCGTTCTCCACCAAAAGGTGTTGTATGCGTTCACATTCATCGTGCGGGCTATGCGCATCACTGGCAAACGCAGTGTAATGCCCGTCGGTAATACCCAAGGGTTGCAATAAATGCTGTTGCAGGTATTGTTCGCAGGTGCCTGGGTTATCTGGTAGTAATGCATACCATTCATCTAATTTTATGATGCGAAGTTGATTAGTGTCAATCCGTTCTTTTTTTTCCACCAGTTTTTTGTACATGCCGGTGGGGGAGTTGCCGGTGGCTGGGCAAAAAAGGCTGTTGGGCTTTTTTTGTAGCTCGGCAATCACGGTTTCTGACACTTGTTCGTTCATTTCATCAAGGGTGTCGAATTCGAAGAATATCATACAGTTTGGCTTTGTTGCGGTAGTAAAACTACGCCTATTTGGTGTTGTATGGGACTGATTTTAGTCATTTGGTTGCATGATTAAAATGGTGCTATATTTGTTTTGCAACCGCCCTTACCATGAAAAAGTTTTATTTATTTGTTCTTTCCCCATATGTCATTATTATGGCAACTTGGTGGGCTATGCCTAATGTGGTGATGCATGACGTGTATTTTATGGTTCAATTACAGCCATGCTATTGTGCCACCAGATTGTTTGGCTTATCACTTACGGCAATAAAAAGATGGAAGGGGAAATTGTGCTGAAGCGGGTTAGAAAAAAAATCTATCATAATGCACTCGTGTTTACAATGGTCTACACTTTTTTATATGCAACCAAACCCACCCATGCGCATTTATTTTTTCCTATCCTATTTGGTTTTTTGGCCGCTTTTGAATTCGGTAATTATTTTTTAATAAAATGGCGTAAGCCAGATGCTATGGCCATTTGCGGGCAGGTGTTGCAACTAGATTTTTATTATCCTGTCAATAGGGATTTGAGTGAATTGTCATGCTTTAAACTAAACGGCTTTAATAACAAGGTTGAAATGGTATTTGCCAATAAAAGCAGTGTATATTTTTACGGGGATGAATTTGCCAAGAGCGACCTTAAAGCATTTATTGCTGTTGCCTCTGGTAAATCACGCAACAAGGTGGCCGTTGCTGGCAACCTGCTGCACTACCTAAACACCGAAACCGCAAAGGTAGCCAAGTAATGGCCAGCGGCTAAAATAATTTCATTTGTTGTTAACAATGTACTGGCAGCGCCGTTATACAATATGCGTAAATTTAAACCATGGCAAAAAAGAAATTGGTAGTATTGACGGGTGCAGGCATTAGTGCCGAGAGTGGCTTAAGAACCTTTAGGGACAGTGACGGTTTATGGAACGGTTACGACATTGAGGACGTAGCAACGCCCCGTGCCTGGCGTAAAAACCCTGTATTGGTGTTAGATTTTTATAACCAACGCCGGCAGGATGTTGCGGCTGCACAGCCCAACATTGCCCATATTATGCTGGCTGAGTTGGAGCATGATTTTGATGTACATATTATTACCCAAAATATTGACGACCTGCACGAAAGGGCGGGCAGTACCAGCATATTGCATTTGCATGGTGAAATTTTTAAAATGCGTAGTAGTACCAATGAAGAACTGGTGTATGATATAAAGGGCGATATTAATTACGGCGACAAGGCGGAAGACGGGGGGCAGCTGAGGCCACACATTGTTTGGTTTGAAGAGCCGGTGCCCATGATAGAGCCTGCCGCAGCACTTACCAAAACAGCCGACCTGTTTTTGGTGGTAGGTACATCGTTGGCGGTATACCCCGCAGCCGGGTTAGTTAATTACGCCCCTTGGCAAATACCTAAGTTTATAGTGGATAAAAAAGTGCCAGGCACATCATCGTTGTACAATCTTACGGCCATTGAAAAACCGGCCACGGAAGGCCTGGTTGAATTAAAGCAAATATTGCTGGCATTGAAATAGGGGTGCTATTGCTCAAATATGTTGGCCCAAGCCAGTTTGTTAACCCCGATAGACAGCACTCCCCCATCCTTAACAATAACAGGCCGTTTAATTAAGCTGGTATGTTGTACCATAATGGCAATGGCCGATGCCTCATTTGTAATGGCCGCCTGTGTTTCTGCGGTAAGGGCACGCCAAGTGGTACTGCGTTTGTTCAGCAGTGTTTGCCAACCTTTTTGGCCGCACCAGCTTTGCAACGTTTCACCAGTAACGCCTTGTGTTTTGTAATCGTGCAGTGCAAAAGCTATGTGGCGTTCGTTAAACCATTCCATGGCTAATTTGGTGGAGTCACAATAAGGCAGGCCGTAAAAGGTGAAACCTCCATCCATACCCCCATCCCCTAAAGGGGGGCTCAAATGCTGGTTTAAGTTATTTGCAGCTTTTTCAGCGTTGAGTTTTTCGTTTTCAAGCATGTCGGTGCAGAATTAAATAATTGATTGTTGTTTTTACAGCGTGTTGTTCCACGGCCGAATAAGTGGAACAGCTGCAAACTTACGAAGTTTATAGTTCCTCCTTTAGTCCCAAGGGTTCCCATGGAGGGGCCGGAGGGGGTTTAAAGTGGGGTTAAAAATAAAGCCCCAAACTAGGAATAGTCCGGGGCTTGCTAACCTATGAAAAACACCAAGTTTATAAACGCTCCGTTTAACCAAATAGTTTCAGCCAACAGATAGTTTAAGGTTATTTTATTGTTTTTTATAATATGTTTTAACAACGGCTTATTTCTGGCGAAAGCTGTCGCCCATAAAATGCAACGCGTCGGTAATGCCAGTTCGCCAGTAAGTCCAGTTATGTGCGCCGTCCCTCACCCTAAACTCATGGGGCACCTGTTTCTCCGCTAAGGCTATATGCAAGAGGCAGTTGCCCTTGCTTAAAAAATCATCATCGCCACAGTCTATCCAGTATTTTACTTTTTTTAGTTCTTCGGCAGGTTTGTCGGACACTATTTTTAAAATGGAGTTGCTATACCAAGCTTGTGTAAGCCTGTCCTTGCCTTTAAGGCCCTTGCCAAACAACTGCCCTAGGGTAATGTCGTAATCGGCATCGGGTATGCCGGTTATAGCCGCATCGTCCCAAACTGCAGCACTAAAAGGTGCGGCTGTTACAAACAAATCAGGATATTTTAACGCATACACCAAAGTGCCATACCCGCCCATTGATAAGCCTGCTATGCCGCGGTACCTTTTTTCGGCTTTTATATGGTATGTTTTTTCAATAGAGGGCATAAACTCTTTTATAAAAAAGTCTTCGTACTTTTCTTTGCCGTCGTAGGAGTTAATGTAAAAGCTGGAGTCGCCGTTGGGCATAACGATTATCATCGGCGGTATGGTTCCGTCGGCAATGGCTTTGTCGGCATAGCGGTTTATTTCGCCAAACTGCAGCCAGCCGGTATTGTCGTCGGTATAACCATGCAACAAATAAACAACAGGGTAGGTGCGTTCGGATGTCTGGTAGTCTCCAGGCAGGTAAACTGTATACTTAACATCTCTGCCAAGTATGGTGCTTTTAACTGTTTTTTGCTCAAGCACTTTGCCAGCAGCCTGGGCACCGGCCATTTGTACCATTAATAAAAAAAGGAAAAATGTTGGGATGGATGTTCTAAATGTTTTCACTGAAAGCAATGTTTGTACGGTGAATATAACAATTAATTAAATAAGTTGAATTAATGGGGCAAAAAATAGATTTTTGGGCGGTTTTGTTACTAAATATTGGATGGATACCGTTAAATAATAGATAATATTGCTAAAACACCAACGCCCTTGCAACTTTCTTGCAAGGGCGTTGGTGTTAATTACGGTTGAAAGCTGTGTGTGGTTCTATTTTAACTCCCAAGCCAAGGCACTCGCGCCAAGTATGGCCGCGTCTGATTCCTTCAGGTGGCTCACCAGTATTTTTACCTTGTTTTGGAATATTTGAATCACGTTTGCTTCCATATGCTCGCGTGTTGGCTTTAAAATAAGGTCTCCTGCTTTGGTAAGGCCGCCAAACAGTATTACGGCCTCGGGGCTGGAGAACATCACAAAATTGGCCAAGGCCATCCCCAGCACTTTGCCGGTGTATTCGTAAATGTCTTTTGCCAGCTCGTCGCCGCCAATGGCCGCCTCGTATACTTTTTTGGAATCAATTTCATCCTCGGGTATATCGCGCAGCACGCTGGGGTGGTTGCTTTTCCGCAACAGTTCCAGCGTGGTTAGCCTCACCCCGGTGGCAGAAGCGTAACTCTCCAGCGAGCCGTATTTGCCGGTGCCTTCGTGGTAACGCCCGTCTGGTATAATAATAGTATGGCCCAGTTCGCCTGCAAAGCCGTCGTGGCCGTAAATAAGCTGTCCGTTGGCCACTATGCCACTGCCAACGCCTGTGCCAAGTGTTATCATAATAAAATCCTTCATGCCCTGGGCGGCACCGTACATCATTTCGCCAATGGCCGCAGCGTTTGCATCGTTGGTTAGCACCACCGGCAGTTGAAATTTATCCTGTACTAATTTGGCCAGCGGTATTATACCCTTCCAGGGTAAGTTGGGTGCATACTCTATGGTGCCGGTGTAATAATTTCCGTTGGGTGCCCCCATGCCGATGGCTTTTATCCTGCCCACACCGCCTGCATTTTCAATCAAAGGGGCAATAGCATTATACAATTCAGTAATAAAACTCTCTACTTCTTTGTGTTTTTTGGTAGATATTTCCCCTGAGAAAAGCACGTTGCCCACACGGTCAACAATGCCGAATTTTGTACCGGTTCCGCCAATATCAATGCCAATGGCCAGAGGCTCTAACGAAGTTTTTGCAATAGTTGCCATAAATTAATATAAAGTGCTGTGAAAATTAGTGAATTTGAAAATTTGAAAACTTATCAATTTGAAAATTTTGGCACCAGAATTGGCTGCCTTATACCTTCAAATTTTTAAATGCACAAATTTTCAAATTATATCTAGTATTAGTGGCCGCCGCCAATCTGTTCGTCAAAATTCAAGCCCTGGGCTTTAAGCACGCTTTTAAACCTGATGGCCAAAAATGCAAGTGCAGCAAAACAGCCTGCAGCCACCAAATAGGAGTAATGCATGTAATTACCACCTTCGGCTGTTTTAATGTCGCCGATTGAACCCTGCAATGGCGGTATTACTGCTGCGCCCAATATCATCATAATCAAAAATGCAGAACCTTGGCTGGTGTATTTGCCCAAACCGGCAACGGCCAGCGAAAAAATACAAGGCCACATGATGGAGCAGCACAGGCCGCCTGCAATAAATGCATAAACCGAAAGGATGCCGTGTGTTAATACGCCAAATACCATCGCGAAAGCCGCTAACAATGAAAGCGTTAGCAATGTCTTAACAGGTTTTTGTTGGCCGTATAAAAATGCAGCCACCCCAATAGCTAAAACAACCGCATACGGCAGCAGGTCGGTAATATTATTACCATAAATAATGTTAACCAACAATACAACGCCAAAAGCAAAAAATGGAACCACTACGGTGGCAATGTTTTTGCCGGTTTTTGAAAGGCCAAAAACTCCTATCGCACCGGTCCAGCGGCCTATCATCAAACTGCCCCAATACAATGATATGTAGCGTGATATTTCGCTGTCAAGCAATCCTGTTGTAGTTAAATAGCCCGGGGTTTTTAGCAGCGCACCAAAGTTATTGTCTATTGTAACTTCTACGCCCACGTATAAAAATATGCCCAGCATGCCAAGAATAAGCTGTGGGTATTTCATTGCACCCCAGCCATCGCCATTTTTGCTGGCACTGCTGTATGATGAAAATAAGATAGCAATTATACCGGCCAATGTAATCACTAACAGGGGTAATTTGTCAACGTTTGTTCGCTGGCCAACGATAATAACAGCTGCAAGCAATGCCGTCATTAATATAAGCGAACCAGAGGCTTTTTTGGATGCCTCAAATTTTGCATCATCCTTGCCATCGGGCAAGTTAGAGAAAAGGAAAAACAAGGCTACTGCCCCAAACACCCCGGCAACAATCAAGTAAAGGTTGTTTACGTTGGTAACGGTAACATTGGCATTGGCTGCGCTAGGTGTACCGAAAAGGAAAAAACTAACAATCAATGGCCCCAAAGTGGTACCAAGAGAATTTACCCCACCTGCAAGATTTAGGCGGTGCGAACCGGTTGCCGGGTCGCCCAGTGCAATGGCAAAAGGCTGAGCTGCTGTTTGTTGCAGCGAAAAACCCAGTGCCACAATAAAAAATGACAAAAGTATTAATGGGAAAGAATTGGCATTTGCTGACGGGATGATGGCCAAAGCACCTACAATGGATATTACCAGCCCGTAAATGATGCCCTTTTTATAGCCTATTTTATTTAAGATGTCGTACCCAAATGCGCTCGACAGCAGGTAAAGTGCTAGCGAACCAACAAAATAGGCCGCATAAAATGCCGAGCCAATTAACTGCGACTGAAACTGGCTTAATTTAAAATAGGTACGGCAAAAAGGGATAAAAATACTGTTTGATGCTGCGATAAACCCCCAAAAAAAGAACACAAGCACCAATGTGGCAAGCGCGCCAGTGTTGGTTTTAATAGCAGGTTTTGACGCGGAAATCGTAGTTGTAGCCATTGAAAAAATTATATGGTGATGAATTTTGAGCGTTGAAAGATAAATACATTTTACATTTCTAAAAATTTTAAATGTTTTATGGGTTTGTATTAAATTGATTGCTAATTTGGTATCCGTTAGCTAAAATTATATAGATTGCTGCTCCGATGGAAATAATACACGTTAGCGCCGAATGTTATCCTGTAGCCAAGGCCGGTGGGCTTGGCGATGTGGTGGGGGCCTTGCCCAAATACCAAACTGCCATGGGCCATTATGCCAAGGTGGTAATGCCCATGTACCGCACAAAATTTTTATACCAAAACGACTGGGCCATTGACTTTAAAGGCAACGCCACCATGGGCGACCGTTATTTTGAGTACACCGTTATAAAGGAAAAAACCAATAAGCTGGGTTTTGACCTGTACTTGGTGGATATTAACGGGCTGCTAGACCGCGAGAAAGTGTACGGCTACAGTGATGATACCGAGCGGTTTCTGGCCTTTCAGATAGCGGTGGTTGACTGGTTGAGCCATTGGGAACACCACCCCGACATAATACATTGCCACGACCACCAAGCCGGCCTAATCCCTTTCATGGTTAAATATTGCTACGATTATAATAAACTGGCTAGTATACCCACCGTGTTTACCATACACAACGGGCAGTACCAGGGCTGGATGGGCTGGGACAAGAGCCACCTGATACCCCGCTGGGACAATTGGAAAAGCGGTTTGCTGGAATGGAAAAAGAATATTAACCCGCTTGCCTCGGCGGTTAAAAATGCTTGGAAGGTAACCACCGTTAGCCATAGTTATTTGGAAGAACTGCGGTACAACAGTAACGGGCTGGAAGCGTTGTTTGAATACGAAAAAGGCAAATGCGTGGGGATATTAAACGGTATTGACGCTGATGTTTGGAACCCGGAAACAGATACTTATTTAAAAGACCACTTTACCGTGGAAACGGTGGCCGAGGGTAAAGCTGCCAGTAAAAAACTATTGTGCCAGCAATTTAACTTGGATGAGAACAAGGCCCTTATTATATTTATAGGCAGGCTGGTGGGGGAAAAGGCAGCAGACCTACTGCCAGATGCGATACTGTCCTCGATGTACGCGCTAAACAACGGGGTAAATTTTTTGATATTGGGCAGTGGCGACCCGCATGTTGAATGGCAGCTGAAACAGTTGGCCGGGCAGTACCAAGGCAATTACAACGTGGTGATAGGCTACAACGAAACCCTAAGCCATTTAATGTACGCCGGGGCCGATTTTTTGTTGATGCCCAGCCGGGTTGAACCCTGCGGCCTTAACCAAATGTACGCCATGCAATATGGTACCGTGCCCATTGTGCGCAACACCGGCGGCCTGCGGGATACCGTGGTTGACATGGGCGACTGGCAGGGCTGGGGCATACGGTTTAACCATGCAAGCGTGGGTGATATAACCCATGGCATAACACGCGCGGCGGGGTTGTTTGACCACGGCCAGACACATTTTGGTTGGATGCGCCAGCGGATGATGGAAATTGACAACAGTTGGGAGAATGCCGTTCAGCAATACATTAATGTTTACACAAGCCTTAAATAGTAAACATTATATTTGTTTGTAGGGCCAACACTATTTACCGTACATTTATTATTTGCCATATTTAAAAAACAATCTAGATAACCTAAAAATTGCCCGTTAGTATGTTTACTCTGTCAAAATCAGTCATTTCAGTAATACTGGGCGGTGGCGCCGGTACACGTTTATACCCCCTTACCGCCAGCCGCTCAAAGCCCGCTGTGCCTATTGCTGGTAAGTACCGCTTAGTTGATATACCCATCAGCAACTGTATAAACTCAGGCATTAACCGCATGTATGTGTTAACCCAGTTTAACTCGGCATCGCTAAACAAGCACATTAAGAATACCTACCAGTTCAGTGCTTTCAGCAGCGGGTTTGTAGATATTCTGGCCGCTGAGCAAACACCAGATAACCCAGGGTGGTACCAAGGTACTGCTGATGCTGTAAGGCAATCGCTACGCCACATACACAATAACGATTACGAGTATGTGCTGATTTTAAGCGGCGACCAATTGTACCAGATGGACTTTGCAGCCATGTTTAATGAGCATATTAGCAAAGGGGCCGATATTTCAATAGCCACTATACCGGTTGACCAAAGGGATGCGCCTGAATTTGGTATTTTAAAGGCAGATGCGGAAAATACCATCACCAGCTTTATTGAAAAACCTAAAAAGGAATTGCTGCCAGAATGGGAGAGCAACACTGGCGAAGAAATGCGCAAACAAGGCCGTATTTACCTAGCCTCCATGGGTATATATATATTTAATAAGTCGGTGTTGGATAACTTGCTGAAAGACAAGCACCCCAACGCTACTGATTTTGGCAAGGAGATTATCCCTAATTCAATTGTTGAGTCAAAAGTGCTCAGCTACCAGTACGAAGGCTACTGGACTGATATTGGAAACATTTATTCGTTTTTTGAGGCCAACATCGCCCTAACAGATGATATACCGCCATTTAATCTTTTCGACAATACTAAAACAGTATACAGCCGTGCAAGAATGTTGCCCCCGGCCAAAATAAGCGGTACCACTTTGGAAAAAACGGTTATTGCCGAAGGTTCTATCATACTGGCCAGCCGCATTGAACGGTCTGTGGTGGGTATCCGTGCCCGTATTGGCCATGGCACCACCATTGTAAACAGTTACATTATGGGTAACGACCTGTATGAAACACTGGCTGAAATGAAGGAAAACGCCGCAAACGGCATACCTAGGATTGGGATTGGCGAAAGGTGTTACATACGCAATGCCATTATAGACAAACATAGCCGCATTGGTAACGACGTGCGTATTAACGGTGGTACGCACTTAGAAAATACCGACCATATGTTGTACACTATTAAAGACGGCATTGTGGTGGTTAAAAAAGGCGCCATACTGCCCGATGGGTTTGTGATATAAGGACGTGAGACGTGAATGGGGAAACGGGAATCGTGAATTGTGAGATGGGACCTGAAGGGTGAATGGTGAGACCTCCATAGCTGCCCACGCTGGAACTTGTGGAACGTGAAAAATGACTGCCAAGGTTTGGGTATTTGTTGATGTGCTGTTGAACGTTACATTTGCTTGATTTACAATGAGTTTATTCCATAACGATCACCATTGAAGATCCACCGTTTACAACAAAAAGCACGAATAAATTTTTATTCGTGCTTTTTGTATTTATAGAACCTGTATTTTTGAAATCATGTATTTTTTACACATTATCTAAACGATTGCTATGGCCTCTTCAGTTTCCTCATCAAATAATTTAGGGTCTTTTGCAAAGCCGAAACTAAGTTTTTGGCAAATTTTCAATATGAGTTTCGGGTTTTTTGGTATACAGTTTGGGTGGGACTTACAAAGGGCTAATATGGGTCCGATATACGAGTATTTAAAAGCAACGCCCGACCAAATACCACTGCTTTTTTTGGCGGCACCCTTAACCGGGTTAATAGCCCAGCCAATAATTGGTTATATGAGCGACCGTACTTGGCACCCCAAATGGGGTAGGAGGCGCCCGTATTTTTTTGTAGGCGCTATTTTAAGCACTATTTGTTTATTTCTAATGCCTAACAGCGGTACCCTTTGGATGGCTGCTGGTTTATTATGGATATTGGATACATCGGGCAATATAGCGATGGAACCCTTTAGGGCGTTTGTTGCAGATAAATTACCCGATAACCAAAGCACCATGGGATTTGCTATGCAGAGCTTTTTAATTGGGTTGGGTGGTAGCATTGCTTCAGCTTTACCATGGATAATGTCCGACATTTTTCATGTCTCAAAAGTCTCGGCTGATGGCAGTATACCTGCATCTGTAAAGTATGCATTCTATCTGGGGGGCTCAATCTTTTTTGCCGCAGTATTTTACACTATCTTAACCAGCAAGGAATATCCGCCGGCCGAAATACCGCTCAAAGATAAAATTAAAGAAAGTAACAAGGGTTTTGGAGCAGGCATTACTGAAATATTACATTCTATTGGTAACATGCCTAAGCGTATGAAGCAATTGGCTATCGTTCAGTTTTTTACTTGGCCGGGCCTTTTTTTAATGTGGTTCTATTATAATGCGGCCGTTGCCCGTACTGTTTTTCATGCAACGGGTACAACTGACCCTAAGTATGTTGAAGGTACAAATTTCGGAGGGCTTACGTTATCATATTATAGCATCATCACGTTTCTTTTTGCGTTGGTTTTGCCTGCAATTGCAAAAAAAATCGGCCGTAAATTAACCCACACTATATGTCTTTTCTGCGGTGCCATCGGCTTAATTTCAGTACGGTTCGTAACCAATAAATACCAACTTTATTTTTGTATGACCGGTGTAGGTATCGCTTGGTCTAGCATATTGTCAATGCCTTATGCAATGTTAGCCGGGGTGCTGCCGCCTAATAAGGTCGGCATCTTTATGGGTATTTTCAATTTCTTTATCGTATTGCCCGAAATTATCGCGTCCCTGTTTTTTGGTTGGATAATGGAACATTGGTTAAACAATGACCGCATGCTTGCCGTTGAAATAGGAGGTGTGTTGATGATTTTGGCTGGCGTTTTATGTTACTTACTTGTTACTGACAATAGGGCTGATGATTTGCAAATACCCGGGTTGGCTAAAATTGAAATTGAAGAACAACGTTCAATATAATTGTTATGAAAAAGATATGTCTTTTTGTCGCACTTCAGTGTTTTGCTATAATTTGTTTTTCGCAAGCCTTCCGCGTGTACCCAACCAACTGGTGGGTGGGCATGAAGATGAACAAAGTGCAGATACTCGTGCAAAGCACAGATGAACAATTTTCCAAACAAAAGGCCAGTATCCAATACCCCGGCGTTACGCTTGGCCAAACACATGTTTTTGAAAACGGCAAATATTTGGCACTTGATGTTTCCATAAGCGATGCCGCCAAACCTGGTATAGTCAATCTGCAATTTAAGCGTAGCAACGGCATAATTACCAAACTACAATGGGAGTTGAAAGCCCGCCGTATTGGCAACGGTACACAATATGCACAAGGGTTGTCGTCGTCCGACTTTATTTATTTCCTAATGCCCGACCGGTTTAGCAATGGCGATGCAACTAACGATAAAATACAGGGCATGCGCGACCAATCGCTTAACCGCGACTCCATGTACCACCGGCATGGCGGCGACATGCAAGGTGTAATTAACCACCTGGATTACTTACAAAGCATGGGCGTTACCACTTTGTGGATGACCCCTGTGTTGGAAAACGACATGCCTAACCGCACAGAACACGGTTATGCGTTTACCGACCATTATACCATTGAGCCGCGTTTTGGTGGCAACGAAACGTATAAAAAGTTGAGTGACGCATTACACCAACGCGGCATGAAGCTGATACAGGATGCTGTGTACAACCATGTGGGTTCGTTCCATTTTATGATGGTTGACCCACCAGCCAAAGACTGGCTACACCAATGGCCTAAATACACCAATACCAGCTTTAAAGACCAGCCACTGTTTGACCCCTACGGTGCCACCAGCGACAAAAAAATTACCACCGACGGTTGGTTTACGCCCCAAATGCCCGACTTAAACCAATACAACCCTTACGTAAATAACTTTTTAATTCAGCATGCCATTTGGTGCGTTGAGGAGTTTGGCGTGGATGCCTGGCGTATTGACACCTACATTTATAACGACCTTAAGTTTATGAATGATTGTAATTCAGCCCTAATTAAGGAGTACCCCAAGATGTTTATGTTTGGCGAAACCTGGGTAAACGGCGTAGTAAACCAGGCTTATTTTACCAAAAACAAGTTTAATATTCCATTTAAAAGCAACCTGCCCGCCACCTGCGATTTTCAAACCTGCCTATATGGCATACACCCTGCGCTTACTGAGAAATTTGATTGGGCGGGCGGCGTAAACAAACTGTACACCGTACTTGCCAGCGATTTTGTGTATGAAAACCCCAGTAACGAAGTCATTTTTTTGGATAACCACGATATGAGCCGCATTTTTTCGGTGGTTGACAGCAATGTCGCAAAGCAAAAAATGGGGATTGAATGGCTGCTTACCAGCCGTGGCATACCACAGTTGTATTACGGTACCGAAGTTTGCATGGGTGGCTACTCCAACCCAGATGGGCTGGTAAGGCACGACTTTCCCGGTGGATGGGCGGGCGACAGCAAGAACGCGTTTACAGGTGTCGGATTGAACAACGACGAAAAATCGGTACAGGACCTTGTTAAAACACTGGGTAGCTTCCGAAAGAATTCCTCAGCCTTAAAAACAGGCAAGCTTATGCAGTATTTGCCCCAGAACGGGTTATACGTGTATTTTAGGTACGACCAAAGCCAAACGGTGATGTGCGTGATGAACACAGCGGATAAGCCACAAGAAATTGATTTTACTAAATATGCAGAAAGAACCACCGGTTTCACCAGTGCCAAAAGCGTACTGGGTGGTGAAAGTTTTAAAACAGCTGATAGGCCAACCATCGGCAGTTATAATATGTGGGTGCTGGAGCTGGGTAAATAACCGGTTTGGGCAAGCTGGGTAGGTACAAGATAAAACAGCCTTTTACACATGTAACTAGGGAATACAGGGAAAAATAAGGCAAAGTATCGGATTCCAAATACGCTCACCAATTTTACTAATACAATTTGGCTGCGCACGTCATAAGACCAAGGCCGCATAAATAAAAATATCAATCAACCTCAATCTCATATAATCCTAAAGTTATTCCAACATAATGCGGTGGTGAGTCTGCCGTTATTCTTGGGCTTTTTACACCGGCATACACAAAACCGCAGTGTAAATAATAGGCAATCAGCTTGTCATTATCGCTAAAGGTATCTATCCGTATAAATTTTCGGCCGTTGTTTCGTACGTAATTCTTTGCCCAATCAATAATGTGCGGCACAAAACCAACACCTCGGTACAAAGGGTTTACGGCAATACGGTGTATGTAAATGGAGATATTGTTATCTTTTTCAAACCAAATGTCCGCGTCGTTATAGGTAATAGAAAATATGCCGCCAATTTCGCCGTCCTCCATCATTATTTTCCAATGGCGTTTCTCTTCAATCTCCTTCTCTAATTTTTGCCGGTCAAAAGCAATCCAATGACTATGAAAATGCGCTTTTTGATATACAATAGCAGCATTGTATATATTAAATATAGCTTCAATATCTCCTGTGTTGCTATTTAAAATATGCATATATTCTTAGTGCCGCGCTAAGGCAGTCATTTCAAAAACCCGCTATCATCTCCCCATCCATTCTCGGGCTTGCGCGGTTGAATGCAGGGCGTCACGCCTGCAATGCATCCCAACTATCTGCCCGGTACCTGCCCAGGCATTTTGTAGTCAATTATAACCTTGGCATTTTTTTGCTCGTCAGAAGATATAAATAGCTCGTACCTATTTCCCCCGGTGGTTACCACCATCAAGGCCGTGTTAGGGGGTATGGTGCCTAGGTTGTTGGCCACCATAATAAACTCATGGTGGGCATCTGTAGCACTGGCTTTTATTTTTACTGTTATCGGTTTGGTGCTTAGTCCTTTTCTATTTACTATCAATTGGTTGTTGTGGTAAACGGTTATGGTGTCACCGTCAACTTCGCCATTGTCGTATATTTCAATTAAAATGTCTGGGCTATTGGTTACCAGCGTTTTAACTAATGGGTTGGTACGTTGCTTTATCACTTCCGGCACGGGTGGCAATTGCCCGGCAACCTGTTTGTCTGCGGGTGGCGGCGGTACCGCAAGTGGTGGCTCGGTGGTAGTTTTTAGTGTACTATCTCCAGCCCTTGGTATACTAAGGGGTACAGGTACCTTGGGCGTGCCTTGGTTATTTTGGGCAACTGATTTTTTGGGCGATGGTGCTTTTATTGTTTGTGGCACCGGTTTTTGCGATGCGGTGCTGTTTTGTTTAGCGTTGGTTTTATTTTCCTTCTGCTTTATTGCAGTGTCGGCCTTGGCAATGTTGGGTGCTGTGTTTCTAGGCTTGGTTTCCGTATCAATCAGGCCAGGTTTTTTCTTCACAAAAAAGGCCTCTTTATGAAAATCTGATTCCTGCACGCGTTCCAAATACACAGATCCACTGCCACAGTCAGTACCTTTTTTACTTACCACGCTGCTAAAGCTGCCCTGCAAGGTTTCGGTATTGCCGGTTTTTTGGTAAGCCAAGTAACAAGTCATAAGGCAGGAGAAACTTTCGCCCTCCATCTTCACTTCAACCAAAGTGTCTTCCTTTAGGGTAATCTCCTTAGTTTCGTCATTGTATATGCCCACAAAATTGGCCTTACCGTAAAAGGAGGTAAGACGGTAGGAGTACGTAACACCTTTTATAGCCTTTGTGTTGCCAGGCCCCCGTTTGCCATTCAGCTGGTTTATTTGTACCTCGTATTTATATTGCTGCCGATAAGCGCCGTAGCCTTGGTAAAAATAGCCCCGCCATATGCCGGTAATGTCCTGCGCATATAGGCCTAAACCACAAAAAAATACACCAATTATCAAAAGCACCGATTTCATATCTGCAAATCTACTGCGCAATATAGTATTTGCTGGTAAAGAACCGTTAACTTTTACAAGCATGTACACATAACTAGGCCAAGTTTTTACATCCCTTTAAAACTTTATAAAAGCTACAGTTCATTTATTAACTTTGCCATCCCGAAAAAAAGCCGACAGTCTATTGGGAAAGTACATAGTCCATGGTCGATTGTCCATGTTAAATGTCAGGGGATTCAAGAAATTTCCATGTACAATGGACTGTCCACCATAGACCGGGCTCAGGGAACAAATAAACGCATGTCTTTGACCATGGACTATCCACCATGGACAATGGACTAAAAAGAAGCAAACATGATAAACATTACGTTACCAGACGGCTCTGTGCGGCAGTACGAAAGTGGTATAACCGCGATGGGCATAGCAAAATCAATCAGCGAGGGGCTGGCAAGAAAAGTGCTTGCGGCAAAAGTTAATGGCGAGGTATGGGATGCGTCGCGCCCTGTTACGGCAGATGCAACGTTGAAATTGCTGACCTGGGACGATACAGACGGCAAATCAACATTTTGGCATTCATCCGCCCACTTGATGGCTGAGGCGGTAGAAAGTCTTTTTCCTGGTGTTAAATTTTGGGTAGGCCCTGCGTTAGACAAGGGGTTTTATTATGATATGGACCTGGGCGACCGCAAATTGAGTGAGGAGGACCTGGTGGCGTTGGAGAAGAAGATGGCAGAGCTGGCAAAACAGAACAACAACTACGTACGTGCCGAAATGCCCAAGGCTGAAGCCATTGCCTATTTTGAAGAAAAAGGTGATGAGTACAAGCTGGACTTGCTGCAAAACCTGGAGGACGGAAAGATTACGTTTTATAGCCAAGGCGGTTTTACCGACTTGTGCCGGGGACCGCATATACCCAACACAGGTTTTATAAAGGCAATGAAACTAACTAATATTGCCGGTGCTTATTGGAAAGGTGACGAAAAAAACAAGCAGCTAACCCGCGTATACGGGGTAAGCTTTCCCAACCAGAAAGAGCTGGATGAGTACCTGTTGATGTTGGAGGAGGCAAAAAAGCGCGACCACCGAAAGCTGGGCAAGGAACTGGGTATTTATACCATGGACGACGAAGTGGGGCCAGGCCTGGCATTGTGGATGCCAAACGGCACCATTATTATTGAGGAATTGGAGCGGCTGGCCAAGGAAACCGAACAGGCCGCGGGTTATAAACGTGTAGTTACGCCCCATATTGCCAAGGAGAGCCTTTACCTAACCAGTGGGCACCTGCCGTATTACCAAGACAGTATGTACCCTGCCATGGAGATGGACGGTACAAAATACTACTTAAAAGCCATGAACTGCCCGCACCACCATAAAATTTTTGCGGCAGAACCCAAGAGCTATAAAGACATGCCCTTGCGCTTGGCCGAATACGGTACCTGTTACCGCTATGAGCAAAGCGGGGAATTATTTGGGCTTATGCGGGTACGCTGCCTGCACATGAATGATGCACATATTTACTGCACCAAGGAGCAGTTTGCCGAAGAGTTTAAAGCGGTGAATGAAATGTACCTGAAGTATTTTAAAATATTTGGGGTAGAAAAATTTGTGATGCGTTTAAGCCTGCATGACCCGGCCAAACTGGGGCAGAAGTATATTGATGAACCGGCACTGTGGAAAGAGACTGAGGAAATGGTACGAAAGGTTTTGATAGAAACTGGTACCCCCTTTATAGAGGTGCCGGACGAAGCGGCGTTTTACGGCCCTAAGATTGATGTGCAGATTTGGAGCATCATCGGCCGTGAGTTTACCCTTGCAACTAACCAGGTTGATTTTGCGCAGGGCCGCCGGTTTAAGCTCGAATTTACCAACAAGGACAATGCTCCTGAAACGCCATTGATTATCCACCGTGCGCCCTTGGGTACACATGAGCGATTCATCGGCTTTTTGCTAGAGCATTATGCCGGTAAATTCCCGGTGTGGTTGGCACCGCTGCAGGTAAAAGTGCTGCCGATAAGTGATAAATTCATCCCATATTCCAACGAAGTTAAAGGCAAACTTTTAAAGGCTGGCATAAGGGTGGAAGTAGACGAAAGAAGCGAAAAAATTGGTAAAAAAATACGGGAGGCCGAGCTTAGCAGGGTGCCATACATGTTAGTGATTGGGGAGAAGGAGATGAACGAGGGGCATCTGTCGGTACGCAGGCAAGGCAAGGGCGATACCGGCTCACAGGCTGTGGATGAATTTATTGCAATGATTGTGGAAGAATTTGCCGAAAGAAAAGCATAGATATAGTATTTTTACAGTGTTTAGCGATTTAAAGGTAATTGCTTGCTGTTGGAAAGGTACATGCAAACGACATTATGTCTCTTTCCGGTGGGGCAGGCAGCCTATAAAGCATAATTGAGGTATTATTTTTGGCATAGTTACCATAATATTGGCAGTTGGCTTTATTATTGCATTTTACACAAAAAAATTTTAACCAAACAAAAGTTAATGGCATTACCGTACAGAGGAGGGGGAGGAGGGAGGTTTAACCCCCGTTTTAATAGGCAACCCGAGCCTGAGCATCGTATAAACGACAGAATAAGGGTACCCCAGGTTCGCTTAGTGGGCGACAATGTTACTGTTGGGGTTTACCCAATTGATGAAGCGCGTAAGATTGCTTTCCAGCAGGAATTGGACCTTGTTGAAATTTCGCCCAATGCAGACCCACCGGTTTGTAAGGTGATTGATTATAAAAAGTTCCTTTACGAGAAAAAGCGCAAGGAAAAGGAAATGAAAGCCAATGCCAAGCAAAGCGAGGTTAAAGAAATACGCTTTACGCCAGGTACGGACGACCATGACTTTGATTTTAAAGCCAAACATGCTGAAGGGTTTTTGAAAGATGGCAATAAGGTTAAAGCCTATGTGCAGTTTAAAGGCCGTGCCATTATGTTTAAGGAACGTGGCGAGCTAGTGCTGCTTAAGTTTGCCGAGCGGTTGGCAGAAGTGGGCCAACCAGAGAGCCTGCCTAAATTGGAAGGTAAAAGGATGTTCCTGATGCTTACACCCAAAACAGGCAAAAAGAAAAAAGAAGCCACCGCATAACGGTTACTGGTTTCTAGTTTCAAGTTAGTATAGCACAGCTTCAATTGTCTATAACCCAACGCAGATTGTTGCATTGTTTACCGTTTAAATATTCTCTAGTGGATCGCTTAGAGAATATTCCAAATAAACTTTCTCTTTCGTATAAAACGCAATAAAATTGGCACAACGCCTGTTTTGTTGCGTTTAGTCTTTGACTTTTTTGGTATCGCCAATCAGCAAAGTCATCCCCGTGCCATTTAAAGTATAAGTAAACCTTTAGTGATAAAAGTTTAGATGCGCATTAATAACTGGTTGTAAGCAACCAGTAAACTGAAATTGAATACATGAAGAAACTTCCTGTGCCGCCTGCCATGGAGCCTTTTTTAGACGGCAGGGTGTTGCTTATTGACAAACCCTTGGGGATGACATCTTTTGGGGTGATAAGAATAATACGAGATTTAATAATTGTTTCTAAAGTTGGCCATGCAGGCACTCTGGACCCTTTGGCCACTGGGTTGCTTATTATTTGCACCGGTAACTTTACCAAAAACATAAACGACTACATGGGCATGGAAAAGGAATACACAGGTTCCTTCACCATCGGCGCACGTACACCAACCTACGATTTAGAAAGCCAACCCGAGGATATTATAGATATTGCGGGCATAACTTCTGCGCAAATTCTCGATGCCACCAAGTTGTTTACTGGCCCCATTATGCAGGTGCCCCCAATCCACTCCGCCATAAAGCAAGGCGGCAAGCCTGTTTATTTGGCTGCCCGCAAAGGGGAGGAGGTTGTGTTGCAACCACGCCCGGTTACCATTAAAACATTTGAAATAACGGGTATTGAACTGCCTAAAGTTTACTTTAGGGTAGTTTGTTCCACCGGTACCTACATTCGCAGCCTTGCAAACGATTTTGGCAGGGCCCTGGGCGTTGGTGCGCACCTAAGCAGCCTGCGGCGCACCCGAATAGGCCAGTTTACTGTAGAAGCCGCATTAACTATCGATTCTTTTGAACAAACAGTAAAGGAAATGTATTCACCCAAGCGTATGTAATTTGCTTATTGGCACATTGTGCTTAAATAAAACTGCCCCAATGATTATGTAAGTTTACTTACAACCACTAGGGCAGTTTGAAAAATGAAAAGAATGCTTATTTTATATTTTGGAGGTATGCCCCGTAACCGCTTTTTGCATACAACTTAGCTAATTCCATCAATTTAGGCCTGTCAATAAAGCCCATTCGGTACGCCACTTCTTCAATGCATCCAATCTTTTGGGCTTGTCTTTTTTCAATCACCCTAACATATTCGCTGGCATCGCTTAATGAGTCAAAAGTACCTGTATCTAACCAAGCAACGCCCCTGTTCATTACGCCTACCTGTAATTTACCTTGTTCTAAATAAACACGGTTAACATCCGTAATCTCGTATTCACCGCGTGGCGAGGGCTGGATATTTTTGGCTATTTCAACCACGCTGTTGTCATAAAAATATAAACCTGGCACAGCATAGTTTGATTTTGGGGCTTGTGGCTTTTCCTCGATTGACAGTGCCTTAAAGCTTTCATTAAACTCAACAACACCATAGCGTTCGGGGTCATTTACCTCGTAGGCAAATATTGCGGCGCCCTCTACGTCACTAAAAGATTGCACAAGTTTACTAAACCCTGCGCCATAAAATATATTGTCGCCTAAAATAAGTGCAACCTTATCAGTACCAACAAATTCTTCGCCTATCACAAATGCTTGTGCCAAACCGTTGGGCTTTTCTTGAACCGCATAGGTAAACGAACAGCCAATTTCTGCGCCTGTACCCAGCAGCCGTTGAAATTGTACCGAGTCTTCAGGGGTTGTTATTATTAACACTTCCTTAATGCCAGCCAACATCAATACCGACAAAGGGTAATAAACCATTGGCTTGTCATACACGGGCATCAATTGTTTGCTAACACCCTTTGTAATAGGGTAAAGCCTAGTTCCGGATCCTCCTGCTAGAATAATTCCTTTCATGATTTTTCGTTTATAGGTTATGGATGATTTGTTGAAGTGTTGGGTTTATCTTGTCTTTGTCTGATAAAATTAATTCGTCTTCTGCTAACCGCCAGTCTATGGCAATTTCAGGGTCATTGTATATAAGGCCACCTTCAGCCTGCTTATTGTAGTAATTATCGCATTTGTAAAAAAACACAGCTTTTTCACTTAACACAACAAAGCCATGTGCAAAACCACGCGGTACAAATAATTGTGTGTTAGAAGTGGCAGACAGCAGCACTGCCACATGTTGGCCAAAAGTGGGGGAGTTTTTTCTAATGTCAACGGCAACATCCAATACTTCTCCTTCTAAAACCCTTACCAGTTTTGCTTGTGCGGCATCGCCAACCTGAAAATGCAACCCCCGTAATACGCCCTTTGTTGAACTGGACTGGTTGTCTTGCACAAAGTTTACATCAAGGCCGGTTTTATTAAAAAATGTATTTCGGTTAAAACCTTCAAAAAAATAGCCCCGGCTGTCCCTAAACAATGTATCGTGAATAATATAACAATCCGCGAGCGGTGTTTTTTCTGCTTCCATGGTGTTCTTATCGGTTTGTGTATTGGGTTTCGTAATAATGTTGGTAGTTTCCGCTGGTTACATGTTGCAGCCACTGTTGGTTTTGCAAGTACCAGTCAATGGTAAGGCTAAGGCCTTCTTCAAAGGTAACTGAGGGTTTCCAGCCTAGTTCGCGGTTTATTTTTGTGGCATCAATCGCATAACGCAGGTCGTGCCCAGGCCTGTCTTTAACGTAGGCAATCAGCCCTTCGCTTGTACCGGGTGTGCGGCCAAGTTTTTCATCCATCAATTTGCACAACAGTTTTACAAGGTCAAGATTTTTCCACTCATTAAAGCCACCAACGTTGTAGGTTTCCTTGTCGGCCCCATGGTGAAACACAGTGTCAATAGCTCTGGCATGGTCTATCACAAACAGCCAGTCCCTTGTATTATTTCCTTTGCCGTAAACAGGCAATGGTTTGTTATTGATAATATTGTTGATGAACAAAGGGATCAGTTTCTCCGGAAAATGGTTGGGCCCGTAATTGTTAGAGCAGTTGGTAATTACAAATGGTAAATGGTAGGTTTCGCCGTACGCCCTTACAAAATGGTCTGAAGCGGCCTTGCTTGCCGAATAAGGCGAGTTAGGGGAGTAAGGTGTTGTTTCAGTAAACAAGTCGGTATCGCCTAATGTACCATATACTTCATCTGTAGAAACATGGTAAAAGCGGTGCTCGGCCAGGGTCTCTTTCCAAAATTCTTTGGCCACGTTAAGCAGGTTTGCTGTACCTACCACGTTGGTATAGATAAAATCCATGGGCGACAGTATGGAACGGTCCACATGCGATTCCGCGGCAAGGTGAATTACGTCGGTGACACTGTACTTTTCAAAAACGGTTTTAAGCGCACCAGGGTCAAGAATATTTACTTTTTCAAAAAAGTAATTGGGGCTTTTCTCAATGTCAATCAAGTTTTCTAAGTTGCCAGCATACGTAAGCGCATCAACGTTGATAATAGTATAGTCGGGATATTTTGTGGTAAACAGCCTTACCACATGCGACCCTATAAAGCCAGCTCCTCCGGTAATTACAATGGATTTTTTCATTAATAAATGAATTATTTAAAAATTACAGTGATGAATTGTTGAACGAACATAGGTTAACGCTTATAAAAAGACGGCTAGAAATTTGAAAAATTTTTCGGCTTTTGTTAAAGATCTACTAGCGCGGATATTTCAATTACAGTTTCCTCAGATTCAATCATGGATATTTGCTTGCAAAATAATGCTTTTTTGCGATTGTGCAAAACTGGCTCAAGCGCCAAAAAAAACGGACTGTCAAATGACAATCCGTTTTTATGAGGTCCCGAGCGGATTCAAACCGCTGTACGAGCTTTTGCAGAGCTCTGCCTAGTCACTCGGCCACAGGACCTTTTATGCTATTTTTCAAAAGCAGGGTGCAAAAATAAAGGATTACCGCTAAAAACAAAATTCTAAATGCTTTTTATATTGCCTTAAACACGAATTTTGTGCAAAAGCCTTGTATGAACGTGATAGCGGAAAGTGAGTTGGTAATAAACAGCAGGGGGGCTGTTTACCACCTTGACCTTAGGCCCGAGGAAATTGCACATACCGTAATTACCGTGGGCGACCCAGACAGGGTGGCTGAAGTAAGCAAGTATTTTGATGACATTGAGTTACAAATGCAACATAGGGAGTTTGTTACACATACGGGTTATATTGGCAAAAAACGTATTTCAGTGGTATCTAGTGGCATAGGGCCTGATAATATTGACATAGTGCTTAACGAGCTGGATGCCCTAGTGAACATTGACTTAAATACACGCACCATAAAACAAGAACTAACCGCGCTTGTTATTATTAGACTGGGGACCAGCGGGGCATTGCAGGCTGATATACCGGTGGATGGGTTTATAGCCTCTACCCATGGCATAGGCATTGATAACTTGCTTAACTTTTACAGGCACGGCTACAACGGGGAGGAAGAGCAATTGCTAAAACACTTTGTAGCCCATACACAAACTGATGTAAATTCAATTAAGCCTTACATAGGCACGGCGTCTGTTACATTGCTAAAACACTTTGTAACAGGCTTTCACCAAGGCATAACACTTACCGCGCCGGGGTTTTATGGGCCACAAGGGCGGGTGTTGCGGCTGGGTTTAACCAACCCGGGTTTTATGGAGCGGCTGAGCACGTTCAGTTATGGCAGCCACCGTGTAATAAACTGCGAAATGGAAACCAGTGCCATTTATGGTTTGGGCAAATTATTAGGGCACCATTGCCTAAGTTTAAATGCCGTGGTAAACAACAGGGTAACCAAAAAGTACACCAGCGACGTTAAGCAAAGTGCCAAAAGGCTTATAGAGCATGCGTTACAAACAATAGAAAGCATCTAGGTACATTTACAAGATTTTAAGTTAGCCGCACATGTACCCAATTAATAGACATTGAGATTTTAACAGCTTATAACTATGAAAGTAAATTTTTTTAAATACCAGGCCACCGGAAATGATTTTATAATTTTTGATGCAAGGCAAAACGATTTGCTTTTAACCAATAAGCAGATAGGCAAGTTGTGCGACCGCAAATTTGGCATTGGGGCCGATGGTGTGATGCTGCTGAAAAACAAAGAAGGCTACGATTTTGAGATGGTATACCATAATGCCGACGGTACCATGAGCATGTGTGGCAACGGGGGGCGTAGCATGGTAAAATTTGCCCAGCGCCTGGGTATACAGCGCGCCAACTACTATTTTTTGGCCATAGACGGTGACCACACGGCAACAATAGACAACAGCGGTTGGGTAAACCTAAAAATGAAGGATGTGCATGGCATTGCAAAACACCATGGTGACGCATCTTTAAACACTGGCTCGCCACACTATGTAAAACATGTGCCTGATGTAAAAAATTACGATGTGGTAAGGGTAGGCAAGCTGATACGCTACAGCGATGAATACGCCAAAGAGGGGATAAACGTGAACTTTGTGGAAGGGGGTGACAAGGGTATTTTTGTACGCACCTACGAGCGTGGCGTGGAAAATGAAACCCTCAGCTGCGGCACAGGTGTTACGGCCGCATCGTTGGTGTATGCCCATAACGACAATGGTTTTAACCGCGTGGAGGTGCAAACCTTTGGGGGCCAACTTGCGGTTGAGTTTGACAAAACAGGCGAAGATGACTTTGAAAACATTTGGCTGTGTGGACCTGCCGAATTGGTATTTACCGGAGAAATAGACATATTGTAAACTGAACATGATTAATACCCCATTGGGTACGCTAAATAATTAACACAGGTACAGCAACGACTGCATCTGATAAAACAACCGGGATGAGTGAATTTACAACAGCCGCTGCCTTAGGCATCGAAAGTTATACCGTACGTGTATATGGAATTTTGATTGATGGCACAAACAGGGTTTTATTGAGTGATGAATTTATTAGGGGGGATTATTTTACCAAATTCCCCGGTGGGGGGCTTGAGCTTGGCGAAGGCACGCGAGAATGCCTTAAACGCGAGTTTATGGAGGAAACAGGCTTGGATGTAACCATTGGTGACCATATTTATACCACCGACTATTTTCAAATATCAGCCTTTAACCGACGGCACCAGATTATAGCGATTTATTACTATGCCCATGCCGCAGCGCCTGTGCAGGTTACGGCAAAAACTACCCCATTTGATTTTACCACCGAACAAGTAAGTGACCCCAAAGGCCAAAGCGAAGTGCTGCGCTGGGTAGCATGGGAGGATCTTACGGAGGAAACCGTAACGCTGCCTATAGATAAGATTGTGGTGGCAATGCTTAAGAACGGTAAGCAAGGATAATTTTTTCTTATGTGTTTAGTTTTACAGCCGTGCAGCTGTAAAACCATGCCTTTTTGGGACTATTTTGCCGTTTTGGCCCAGCTACATGGAGTCTAAAACTGGTCTAAGCTCTTAGTTTAAATCTACGGCGTGGGTACTGCGGGGCTGCGCTTTTTTTGTTGTAACAACCATGCCACCACCACAAAAACAACTGTCCCTACTACATTCATCAGCAGATCTTTCTGCGAATCGGGGATAAATATAAACATTGGCCGTCCGGCAAGCAGGTTTTGGAAAACCTCGTTTACCAAACCAACGGCATTAAAAACCGCTGCGGTTGTGGAGATTGTTTGTACATTAAATTGCAGCCTGGTGGTTGTTACCAACAACATTACGATGAGCAGCGAAATAACCAACGCAAAAAACAGGTGTTCGGCATCATTCATAAGCAGTTCCGGCAATGGCGCAAATTTAAAATGTCGTGTACGCTCCCAAACAATCAACAGCATATAAATAAAGAAAACAAGGTTAACCGTTTTGGAGGGCTGCAGCTGATACTTTTTACGGCTGTTTAAAAACGAAACAAGCACTAACAACACGCCCCAATAATAGAGCAACATATAAACTTTGGAGATGAGTATCCACGCAAATAGGGCTGCTGAAAAGAGCAAAAAAGCTTTTAGTTTCATGGGTTTTGGGAGTTATATTTTCGAAGAGTGTTAACAGACACGCTGCAAATAATTGTGGCGCGCAGGTGTGTTGCTTTAAATAAACAATCATATTCCCTTATTCAATTCTTGCACCTGTTCTATTGTCAAGTTTGAATGTTTGACAACTTCATCAACAGAAAAGCCTGATTTTAATAGACTCGTTGCAAACGTTTCTTTCTCTTTTTGTAATGCCCGTCTAACAGCCAAAGTTACGCGCCCCCGGTCGTCTTGCTCGCGCATTAAAACATAATCGTAGGCTTCCAATTCCTCTTTTGTCCAATTGTGTTTGTCAGCATCATGATAGGCAAATTTCAAACCTTCGTCGTTTATATTTTCTGGAATTACCTCTAAATTCTCTGCATTTTTAATAAAATAAACCCACTGGTCAATTATCGTGGTAAGTTCATTTGCTTGCTTGTTAAATTTAGGCAGTTCTATAAAATTAAACTCAATGTGTTTGATAAAACTGTTACCAGTCTCGATGTCCGTAATTTTGTGCCTGCTGATATAACTCGTGTTTGGAGTACCTTCAAAGTCTAAAATACCGATAAAAAATGTCGGCTTTAATTGCTCATATTGGTTGCCGCGCTCTATTTGCCCTGAATAGCTTCTTGAGGCATAATACAATACCCTTTTGTCAAAGCCATCCAATTCTGCCACCTGCATTTCAACAATATAGGTTTTATTGTTTTGGTCTTTCGCTTTAACATCAACTATAGTAACCTTTCCGCCCTTTAGGTCGGGCATCTGGTAAGGTGTTAAAATATCTACGTTTACAATTTTATGGTTATGGTCCAACAACAAAACAGCATTCAAAAAGGAGATTAAGACTTCCTTTCTGTTTTCGTTTCCAAATATTTTTCGGAACGCAATGTCGTTTTTTATGTCAACAAACCGCATGTTGAAAAGTTATAAATACTAGTGAACAGTTATTTTTATTTTGGCATTAAACGGGCCCTTTAGGCAGCTTTAGGCAACACTTAGCGTTGATTTTACTACCCGTTGATAAGTTTGGGTAGTGCTGTCCATAATTACTACAATGAGATACCTAACTCCTCGAATTTTTTATTGTCTGTTTCTTTCAAGTAGCTGTAAATTTTTATTGTGTCGCTAAAAACTGCTGCCATGAACGATGCGAAACGCCGTTGGGACTTCTCACTGTCTGCGAATAAATAAAAGCCGCCACCTTCGGGGTCAAACTGTAAATGCTTTTCGAGTTCTGGGTTTTCTTTCCTTAAAACCAATTTTATTAAAGCAGCCCATTCATAACCAGTACCGTGGTAATTATATTTTTGGAATATGGGGCGGTAAATATTTTCAACTTTCATTTCGTCGATTTAAGCTGAAACCATATAACTGCCGTCATTGTATAGGATAAACGGAAAGAACAACTCTTCTTTTGATGAGTCATAATTTTTCGATATTCGAGGACTGCCATCCGGTAATTGCTGTGTGTAAAACGGTGCTTTCATATTTATAACTTCATCGCCTACTTGCTTACCCAAACTACGCTCTTTGTGAGAATCGCAAGATAGTTGCCCTACTAGAGCAACCAATATTAGCAATGTTATGTTATGTATTCTTGTCATTGATGCCAATTTCGCCTAAAAATAAGCGTTAAGATTTTTTTTACGCCTCCGTAACGTAAACCTACTCCTCCATCATTTCCCGCACGGTTTCCGCAACATCCTCTGCGTTAGGTTTGCTAAAATAGTCACCGTCGCTGCCGTAGGCCGGCCTGTGGGCTTTGGCGGTTATGGTGCGCGGGGCAACATCCAGCCAGCGGTAGCCGGCCTGTTCTTCCATTACCTTGTTGTACATAAAGGCTGCGCCGCCGCCGGGTACGTCCTCGTCCACAAAAACAATGCGGTTGGTTTTTTTAAGGCTTAGGCCTATTATGTGGTATATGTCAAAAGGCAGCAGGGTTTGCACATCAATAATTTCGCAACTAATGCCTTCTTCCTCCAATCGTGTAACGGCATCCTGCACAATGCGCAGGGTTGATCCGTAGGATACGATGGTTATATCGTCGCCTTCCTTCAATATTTCCGGCACGCCAAGCGGCACGGTAAACTCCAGTAGGTTGGCGGGCAGTTTTTCTTTCAAGCGGTAGCCGTTCAGGCATTCTATCATCAGGCCGGGGTCGTTGCCGTTTAGCAGCGTATTGTACATGCCTGCGGCCTGCACCATGTTACGCGGCACGCACACATAAAACCCGCGCAGGCTGCCGAGTATCATACCCATGGGCGAGCCGCTGTGGAAGATGCCTTCCAACCGGTGGCCGCGGCTGCGTACGATGATGGGGCAGCTCTGCAGCCCGTTGGTGCGGTAATGTAGGCTGGCTGCATCATCTGTTAATGGCTGTAAGCCATATACCAAATAATCCAAGTATTGTATTTCGGCAATGGGCCTTAATCCCCGCAAAGCCAAGCCAATACCTTGCCCCATAATGGTTAGTTCGCGTATGCCGGTGTCAAATATCCTTTGGTCGGTGTACTTTTCCTGTAAGCCGGCAAAGCCCTGGTTAACATCGCCTATATGGCCCAAGTCTTCGCCAAAGGCAACCACTTTGGGGTTGCTGGCAAACAGTTTGTCAAAATAGCGGTTTAATATTTCGTAACCGTTTATGTGGGGGGCAGCCTCGGCAAATATGGGTTTAATCTCGGGTACTTTAAGTGCACTTTTGGCCCCTTCATTGTACAGGTTGGAGTTGTATTGCGACTTGTTTAACGCCTTCAGTGCCTTGTAGTGTTGCTTTAGCTGTTGCGAAAATGGCGACTGCCTGCTGGCATCCACCGCCAGCGAAAGGGTGCGCATAATATCGCGGCGCAGGGGCTCGCGGATATTGTCCAAATCTTTGGCCAGCTTTTGCAGTTTATTGTAAGCTTCAATATCGTTTACCACCGTTGCCCGTATGGCCTCCGCGGCTTCCTGTGCCTGTACTTTAATGGGGGCAATGTACTGCTGCCAGGCATTGTCGCGGCTGCGTTTTACCGCATCTTTCACATTCTCCTCTATTTCTATCAACTCGTCATCGCTGGCAATTTGGTTTTCCAGCACCCATTCGCGCATCTTTTTAATACAATCCCAATCTCTTTCCCATTCCAACCGTTCGGCGCTTTTGTACCGTTCGTGGCTGCCAGAGGTGGAGTGGCCCTGCGGCTGCGTTAAATCCTCCACGTGAAAAACAGCGGGCACGTGCGTTTCCCTTACTTTTTGCAGGCCAGCCTCAAAAACTTCGCACATGCCGGCATAATCCCACCCCTTAACAGTATAAATATCAACCCCATTGGTATCTGGCTTTTTTTGGAAGCCACGAAGTGCGGCCGATACCGACCCCTTGGTGGTTTGTAGTTTGCTTGGCACAGAAATGCCGTACCCGTCGTCCCAAATAAAAACGGCCAGCGGAATTTGCATCACACCTGCGGCATTGATGGCCTCCCAAAAATGCCCTTCGGAGGTAGACGCGTCGCCGATGGTGCAAAAGCATACCTCGTCACCATGGTGGGAGAGGCCCTTGAAGTCTTTCAATATTGCAGACTGCCTAAATAATTTGGAAGCAAGTGCCAAGCCCACACTCCTTGGCATTTGGGATGCCGTAGGGGCCATGTCGGACGCTGTGTTTTTCTGGTCTGCCAAGTCAAGCCACTCTCCGTTTGCATTCGTGTTGGGGGTGGCGTAGTGGCTAACCATGTTACGGCCTGAGCTAAACGGGTCGTGGGCACTGTCGGGATCGGCATACATCTGCGCAAAAAACTGCTGCACATTGGCCAGCCCCACGGCGAACATAAAAGTTTGGTCGCGGTAATAACCCGAACGCCAGTCACCGGCTTGGAAAAATTTCGCCATCGCTACCTGCGCCACCTCTTTGCCATCGCCAAAAATGCCAAACTTGGCTTTGCCGGTCAGCACTTCGCGCCGGCCCAGCAAACTCGCTTCCCTGCTCTCCATGGCTATGCGGTAATCTTCCAGCACAGTGGCACGGAAATCCTCGTACGACAGCATATCATTTTCGGCTTGGAGCGTTTCAGACAAATTTTCCATCTAACAAAAATATTATATACCTACCGCAACGTAAAAAGTTTTCTTTAAAGCCAGTTTTATAAGTAGTTTATTGTGGATAAAGGTGTGAAAACGGGGCAGGGGGGCTTTACTGGACGCGTTGTAAAACAGGCTTTGCCGTTTTGTTTCGCTGTCGGGCTAAACTAATCCCTTGCCCAACAGTCTATAAACTAAATATTGCAAAAATTTTAAGAGTATTACTGGCGCAAAAAATTTTAGTTAAAGGATAAAATGATAATTTTACCCATAAACTTTAACGCATGAAGAAGGTATTAGCACTATTGCCTGCCCTTTTAATGGTTGCTTTGTTGCACGCGCAAAGCGACCCGAGCACACAGCCACAGGCCGATATAGCCAAAGTGATTGATTTTAAAGAGGTTGACCATGATTTTGGTAAGATACAGCAGGGAAAACCTGTTGAGTTTGATTTGTATATGAAAAATCTTTCCACTGACTCTGTTACCATACAAAACGTACAAGTTGGCTGTGGTTGTACAACCCCCAAATGGCAGCCCGGCCCTTACGCAGCTGGTGAAACGTTTAAAATAACCGTGGGCTTTAGCGGTAACGCCAGCGGGGTGTTTAGCAAGCAAATAACCGTTTTTTTTAACGGTGGGCTTAGTAAGGTAATTAGGTTTCATGGGGAGACTTTCCAGCCGCCGGCTAACCCGGCCCCAGCCAATGCCCAGGTGCAGCAAATTAAACCTGTTGTAAACTAAAACAAGAAGTAGTTATGAAAAATTTATTTTTGATTGCGGCAGTTTTGTTTTCAGTTTCTGTTTTTGCGCAGGCACCCAAAGGCCCGGTTGAGTTTAAAATAACAAAGTTTTCTTTTGGTAAAATACCACAGAACAAGCCGGTTACCACCGAGTTTGTTTTCACCAACAAAGGTGATAGGCCCTTGATTATAGAAAACGCTGAAGCTGGCTGCGGCTGTACAACGCCAGATTACCCAAAAGCACCAATAATGCCCGGCAAAACAGGTGTTATTAAGGTTACTTACAATGCCGAGGCGCCTGATAAGTTTAATAAAAACGTAAATGTGAAATTTGCCAATATTGCAGAACCCATAACACTTTTGATTGATGGGGAAGTGATTAAAGCAAAACCGTAAAACTACTGTAGGCGCTAACTTTAAAAACCGCACAACAGGGTGTCACTTTTTTACGGCTGTTCATTGCGGCTTGGTGCCTTAGGTTTGCAGGAAAGGCTCCACCCCCCCCTGTTAGGGAAATAGTTTGTATCTTAATAGCAAAAAGCCCCCGCCAATTTGGCGGGGGCTTTTTGCTGCCTAATAACCCCATACGAACTTTTGATGCAGGTTGGTTTTATCCCAAAAAATCTGTGGATGCCAACCGGCTAGCGGCCAGCAAAAAAAGTTGAACGCCGTTGTTTAACGTGCTTGGTGGCAGTTGCGGCGCATAGTAAGTATGCATAAATTTAGGTCTAATGGACAAAAGTAATGCTGTTTTTGAGGTGTTTTGTTCTAATGGACAAAAGTAATGCTGTTTTTTGGGGACGATTTTGAAGGGGTAAAATAATGGATATAATTTTGTTTAATCAAGTAAAACGGAAGCAGGCTC
>CAIRZB010000089.1 GCA_903882935.1 uncultured Parafilimonas sp.
ATAACAGTATTCTCCGCAATCGCAGCCTATCACTTCTTGCCTAAAAAGCCGGCTTTGTCCGTTGACACCGACTCTTCATCTTCAATCCAATTATCACTGTAAATTTGACACTGTATTATGTCGAACTCACGTTAATATTAATAAATGCTATAGCAAAAACAGGCTGGCCCATATTTTTGGCCAGCCTGTTTTTTATTAATTCAGTCGTTTGGGTGCTTTGGTTTGCGAAACGCTACCAATAGTTTATAAAACCACTAGGTAAAATATGCCAGTTGGTTTTATAATACTGTACATAGGAATAACAATCTAAATGTTGCGCCAGCTTAAAACTTGCCTTCATCCACATCTTTAATAAATTGTATTACGCCAGGGTAAAAATGGGTCTGGTCGTCCCACATGGCCAAATGGCTGCCGTTGGGGCAGTATAGGTAACGGCCATGCTGCACTTGAGTACTTTCCCATTTCATGTGTTCGGGGTCCATCGTGTCGTAGTGGGCACCTACGGTAAGGGTGGGTACTTGTATCTCTTTAAGGCGGTCTTTTATATCCCAAGTGGCCAGCCGCCCTGAAATGCCGAATTCGCTGGGGCCTTGCATCATAGTATAAATTTCCGAGTTTACATGTTTAAAGGCGCGCTGCACAGGGTCGGGGTTGGGCACAATACGGCACAAATGCTCATTGTAAAAACCGGCTAACAGTGCCTCATAGCGCGGGTTGCTTACCTGGCCGGTGGTTTGCAGCCGGTTTATGCTGTCAATCACTTTTTTGTCCATTTGCTTTTGTAGTTCCAAGTTGTATTTTGCATAGTCGGGGGCACTGGCCATCATGTTACAAATAATTAGGCCTTTTAGGTTTTGTTGGTATTTAAAGGCGTACTCGTACGCCAATATGCCACCCCAAGAGTTGCCGAGCAGGTAAAAATTATCTTTGTTTAGCCCCAATGCCTTGCGCACCTGCTCAACTTCTTCCACAAAGCGGGGTGTAGTCCATAAGCTGCTATCCTTTGGCTGGTCGCTATAATAACTGCCCAGCTGGTCGTATTCAATCATCTCAAAGCCCTCCTTCGGAAAAAAGCTTTCAAAACATTCCATGTATTCATGCGTCATTGCAGGGCCGCCGTGTAACAGCAATACTTTTATGCGTGGGTTATTGCCTATTCGTTTGGTCCAAACGTTAAACGTACCAACGGGCGTGGTAATGGGTACCATGGTAATACCCGCTGTTTGCACACCGGTATCGCGCGGGGCAAAATATTCGGCCACCGTAACAGGTTTTGGGCTGTCACTGGCGGGCATGTTGCAGGCAAAAAGCGTAGCGGCAAGCACCAAAGAGCATATATATTTCATAAAGCAGTTTTGTATGCAATGTAAGAAGAATGTTGCTCCTCAAGGGATTATGGAACGTAGATTATAAGTATTGGAGGGATAATCGAAGATTTTTATGCAACCAGCCCCAAAATTTATGTGTTCCGTCCGCGGTTATCCCCTCGCCGTTGTTGGTGTTTTGACCAACAAAGTTTCTCATTGTATTGTCAGCCCTATAGGATCTTTGTTGGCGAAAACACCCAACAACGGCGAAGCGCATTTGGTTTTGACTGCATTTTAACTATGCTGTTTAATAAGCCCAATATTCGTGAATATAGACAAGACTTTGGCACTCGAGAGAGTCTTCGTCTTCAAAAATTCTGGCAAATGGCAGTTAGGTTACCCTCAAACCAAATTGCAAACAGTCATTCAGCCTTTTATGCCTCCAGTAACCCCAGCGTATGCTTAATCCTCGCCAAAGTGTCTTCTTTGCCGATGATGGTGGCAATGTCAAACACGCCTGGGCCAAACTTGCCGCCAACCAGCATGATGCGCAGCGGCAGTAGTAAGTCGCCCGGTTTTATTTGGTGTGCTGCGGCCATTTCTTTAAACTCCTTTTCAAGGTCATCGTGCTGCCAGTAGGGTATCAGCTCGTAGGCACGAATCAGCTCAATAAAGAATTGGTTCTTTTGAGCTGTCCATTTTGGTTTGATGGAGTTGGTGTCAATCTCCACCGGAGCCAGAAAAAAGAAGCTTGCCTGCTGTACAAAATCTGGCAGCAGTATGCAGCGTTCCTTTACCATCTCCAACACTGTATAAAATTTGGCATCATCTTCAATGGCTATCCCTTTTTCCGCAAACATGCCTTTTACCTTAGCAGCGTAATGTGTAACGGGCAACCGCTTAATCCATTCCTGGTTAAACCATTTGGCTTTTTCAAAATCAAATTTTGCACCGCCTTTGTGCACCCTGTCCATGCTGAATTTTTCCACCAGTTCATCCAGCGTAAAAATTTCCTGGGCGGTGCCGTCATTCCAGCCGAGGGCGGCCAGCATATTTATGAAGGCTTCGGGTAAAAAGCCCCTTTCTTTAAAGCCGGTTGCAGCCTCGCCGGTTCTGGGGTCGGTCCAGTCCATGGCAAACACCGGAAAGCCAAGCCTATCACCATCGCGTTTGCTCAGCTTGCCATTGCCCTCGGGTTTTAATATCAACGGCAGGTGTGCCCATTGCGGCATGTTTTCCAAGCCAAATAAATATTTCCATAACAGTACATGGGCGGGCGCACTGGGCAGCCATTCTTCCCCGCGAAAGGCATGGGTTATTTTCATCAAATAATCATCAATCACCACGGCCAAGTGGTAAGTGGGCATGCCATCTGCCTTTAGCAAAACCTTGTCATCAGATAGCGATGAGTCAAAACTCACCTCACCCCTTATCATATCGGTAAACCTTATTTCTTCATGCTCCGGCATTTTTATGCGGATAACGTAGGGGGTACCGGTGGCCAGTAAGGCGGCTACTTCGGCTTCACCCAATGTAAGTGCGTTGCGCATGTACCCACGCAGCTCATGGTTGTATTGTGGGGATGGGTTTTCCTTTGTTTTAAACTTGGTGCGCATCTCCTCCAACTCCTGTGGCGTGTCAAAAGCATAATAGGCGTGCCCCTGTTTTACCAATTGCTCGGCATATTCCAAGTATAAGGGCTTTCTTTCGCTTTGCCTGTAAGGGCCATAGGGGCCGCCATGTACGGCACTTTCATCTGGCACAAGGCCGCACCATTCAAGGCAGTTAAAAATGTATTCTTCGGCACCCTCCACAAAACGGGTTTGGTCGGTATCCTCAATTCGCAATATAAAATCACCGCCAAAATGTTTGGCAAACAAATAGTTGAACAGCACGGTGCGTACACCGCCCAAATGCAGGCCCCCGGTGGGCGATGGCGCAAAGCGCACCCTTACTTTTTTAGCATCCATGCGGCAAAGATAATACCTCACCCCCAACCCCTCTCCACAAAGTGTAGAGGGGAGCTGCGGAGAACACAAAAAGACTTGCACGTAGCAATAAAAACGAAGACTTTTGGTAGCCGGCGATTGGAATACTATTAAGCGTCCCTTGTCCAAGGGACTCCTGCGGAGTGCCACACCATTCAGGGTTCTGTTGTTTATTGGGCTTGCATTTACTTTTTTGGCCACAGAGTTAAAGGAGTTTTTTCACGGAGTTACACAGAGTTTTTTAGCGAATGTTTGGATTAACCATCAGCTAAATACATTTAGTCTTCCTATCTTACGGACTTCCCGACTTTCCCGATATTTGCCTTATGGACAGGATGGAACGTGTAAAAGAAATGCTACAGGCATCACCCAAAGACAATTTTTTGCGGCATGCCCTGGGGCTTGAGTACGTGAAGGAAGGCAATGATGCAGAAGCCAGGTTGCTTTTTGAAGCCATACTTACCGACAGCCCCGACTATATTGGCACCTATTACCATTTAGGTAAGCTGCTGGAGCGTGCCGGTGAAACACAGCTCGCCATTGCCTGGTACGAAAAAGGTATGGCCGCGGCTAAATTGGACGGCAGCCGCCACGCTTACAACGAATTACAAACGGCTTATGAAGATTTGGTGTATTAACAACCAGCATTTTTACATTCCTTGGTTAAATCCTTATAAACTAGCTGTAACAATTTTCTCCATTGCGATAATGCCTCCCTACGCCAAAATATCCTTAATAGGTTTTCCTTTTCCATCGGGCGTGGTGTAAAACGGCCTTTTTTCTATTTCATATTGTGTGTCTTCCGGTATGCCCAGCGCATGGTAAATGGTTTGGTGCACTTGGTCAATCTTTACGGGGTTTTCAATGGTTTTGCAAGGGCGTTCGTCAGCTGTTTTGCCGTATACAAAGCCTTTTTTTATGCCGCCGCCAAACATCAACATGCTACAGCCATCGGTAAAGTGCCGGTGCATGCCATAAAATTTAATATCATTTATAACATCTGGCTGGCCAACCTGTTCTTGCACTCTTGCCTCCGGCCTGCCTTCCACCATCATGTCGCGGCTAAATTCGCTGGCCAATATAATGAGTGTGCGGTCTAAATGGCCGCTTTTGTCCAAATCTTTTACCAATTGGGCCACGGGGCCGTCAATCATCTTCTTCATGTCCGCCATGCGGGTATGGCCATTTTCGTGGGTGTCAAAACCCATAAAAGGCACGTATTCCGATGTTACGCTGATGAACCTTGCACCTTGCTCGGTGAGCCTTTTGGCCAGCAGGCAACCCAAGCCAAATTTGCCGCCGGTATTGTACACATCATAAGAGTCTTTCGGCTCGAGGCTTAAATTGAACGCGGTTGCTTCTGGCGAATTGAGCAGCATATACGCCTGCTCCATGGAGCGTTTTAGGGATTCTTTCTGGTAATCGCTGCCATACTCACCAGCGGGGCTTTTGCTTATCAGGTCGTTGTATAACTGGTTCCGCCTTTCAAACCGTTTGGCATCCATGCCCACGGGCGGTCTCACGCTTTCAAGGCCTTGGCTGGGGTCGGGTATCAGGAAGGGGCCAAACTCATTGCCCAAAAAGCCTGCCGTGTGAAAGGCTTTCAGTTCTTCCCCTTCGCCGAGGGTAAACCGCTGGCCGATATCAATAAATGCTGGGATTACTGGGTTTTTAGGCCCCATTTCCTTGGCTATCCATGCGCCGATGTGTGGTGCCGCCACTGTTTGGGGCGGCTCGTAGCAAGTATGCCAATGGTACTGGTGCCTTGCATGCAGTATATGCCCCATGTCAGCCGCCACGTAGGAGCGTATCAGGGTACCCTTGTCCATCACATTGCCGATGGACTGCAGCCCTTCGGAGAAATGTATGCCGTCCAGCTTGGTAGGTATTGACTTAAAGGTGCTCAGCACCCCGTTGGACTGCATGCCTTTTTCGTAAGGGGTATATCGTTTGGGGTCAAAGGTTTCGGTATGGGCCATGCCGCCCGCCATCCATAATAATATAACCGTGTCGGCGGTGCCGGTATTCAGTTTGCTTTTGCCGCAACCACTCAGCATGCTGGCAGCAGGCGCACCGGCTGCCAGTGCAGCGAGGGTTGCCGCGCTTGATGTTTTTAGAAAATCCCTTCTGTTCCAAATGGGTTTCATATGTTCATTTTTATAGGTCTTGTGTGTTGTTTGTATAACACACATAATGCATATTATTGGTTGGCTTCAAATAACGGCCTGCTTTATCGAAGCCTTTTCCGGCTTATGGCTTTTTCTTTTTTGCCTTGACGCAAAAAAGAAACTAAAAAAGTCAAGGCAAAACCTGATCGCTCCGCGCATTTTTGCCTTGCCAACGCCTCCCCAAGTGTAGCTGCGTGCCTTTTTACTTTTTATCTACCCGCGTGATGCTTCGGCACTACTCTTGTGTATTCCAACTTCAGTAGCTTACACCGTTTCTTCAATCCCTAAACTACCGCTTTAATCAGCGTATATGCATATTGCTTTTTTTTGACGTTTCACGTTTCACCATTCACGGCTTACTATTGCCCCTTGCTTTAATATATCAACTGAAACTCCGGTTGCAGTGTTATCGCCCACAAAAAATCCTGTACGGCTTCTACCGATGGGTTTGGCCCCAATGCCTTTTCGGCCGTTGTTTCTTCTTCTTTCAGGGGTAAACGCCCGAACGCCGTTTTATACACATGCGCAATCAATGCTTGGGGGGTGGGGTATTTACTTTTTAAAGTTACGGCGGCTTTTTTAAGCGCATCGTTAAATAAAGTGCCATTGGTTAACTCCAGCGCTTGCAATAGATTGGCTTGCGATACCCGGCTGGTGGAAACCGTTTCCCGGTTTGGCCGGCCCAAAGCAGTAAGAAAAGCGTCATTCCGTACAAGCGCAGCCCTTGCAAACGGTATATTGGGCTTAATATTTTTAGGCAGTAGGTCGTACACTACCACACTGTCGGGGTAAATGGGCTGTAATACCTGGCCAACCGCATCGGTAAATTCCTCGCCAGTTAGCCGCCTGCGCTGCATGCCTTTAAATACAAAATGCGTGGTAAGCATGTTTGCCTCTTTCACCGACACAGACGGCAATTGGTATGTTTGTGAAGTGATGATATTATAAATAAGCCGTTTAATATCGCCGCCGGATTTTTCAAAATCGTAGGCCAACCAATCCAAGAGGTCCTGGCTCCAGGGGGTGTTATCCATAATATCAACTGGTTCTACCATGCCACGGCCCATCAATTGCGCCCAAATACGGTTAACAAATGTGCGGTATAAACGGCCGTTTTTTGGCTGCACCAAACTGTCTGCCAGTTGTTTCAGCCGGTCTTTTTTAGCCAGCTTTGGGTTTAAGCTGCCCAGCTCGGCAAACAACACCCTGCTAACGGCCATTTTGCCGGTGGGCTTGTCGCAACGGTTTATTTCCAACACCGAATCGGCAAAAATATTGGCGAAGCCATAAGCCTGGTCCAGTTTCCAATCACTCACAAAGCTATTGTGGCAAGAGGCACATTTAAGGTTCACCCCCAGAAAAACCTGCGATATATTTTGCGCGGCCTGCATCTCCACCCGCTGGCTGGCATTGATGGTGCCGCGCCATTGTATGCCCCTTATGAAGCCCTCTGATGTTTTATCCGGACTGATGAGCTCTTTTACAATATTATTGAACGGTTTGTTGGTTTGCAGGCCGGTGTACAGCCAATCAGTTATGCCAAAACGGCCGCCGGTAATGTAACCGGTACCTGTATAATCGTTGCGCAGGGCATCATTCCAAAAGGTAAGCCATTGCTGGGCATAATCGTCGTTACGGTTTAGCAGGCGGGCTGCCAGTAAGGCCCTTTTATCGGGGCGAGGGTCGTTAATAAAAGCATCAATGCTGTCGGGCGGCGGCAGTAAGCCAATAACATCCATGTATGCACGGCGGATATATACCCGGTCATCCACTGGCTTGGCCCATTGCACATTATGCTTTACAAAATAGGCATTCACAAAAAGGTCAATCGGGCTGGTAAGGTTGTTTGTAGGTGCCGGTATAGCAGGCAGCCTGGGTTCCAATGCTGCTACCTTAAACAGGCTTTTTTCTGGGCCGTCGAGCCAGGGTGCGCCTTGTTTTATCCAGAAGGTGAGCGTTTGTATTTCTGCTTGGGTAAGCCCATTGCCTTTGGATGGCATCGCTTTTTTATCGCTGCGGGGCAGGTTTACCCGGCGGATTATTTCACTGTTTTCGGGGTGGAAAGGCTCTACTATTTTACCATCCTTGCCGCCTTTAAAAATGTATTGCTTTCCATCAAGCCTTAACTCGCCTTTTACCTTGGTTTCGCCATGGCAACTATAACAATTATGCGCCAAAATGGTGCGTACTTGTATGTTTAAATCCTGCAATTGGCTGGCGGTAAGCGGTCCGTTAACGCCCGCAAACGAAAATGTTGCACCACTATCTGCATCATCATCGGCCATGGCATCGCCGCTGGTAGATGATGGTAGCACGCTGCTTAAATAATCTTCGCCATGGGTAAGCTCGCTGCCAAAGTGCCCCGCCAATGTTACCCCTAAAACTGTGGCAATCAGGGTAGCCAGTCCTGCCTTGCGGTTGCTTTTATTGTACAACCAGTAACTGGCGCAAGCCAGTACCATGGTGCCTATACCCAGCCATTGGTGTAATTGCAAAACACTGCTGCCGTAGGTTTCGGTATTCGCCAACACCAAACCCAATACAACAGAAACCACGGCCGAGGCCGCCCCGGTAAGCACCAATATTTTTACCGTATTTGCGTATTGCGCGGTTTTTTGCCTCCAAGCCAGCCCTTCAAAAAGTAGGGCAACAAACAACAGCCCAATGGGAAAATGTACCACCATGGGGTGCAGCCTGCCCAAGAACGCCCATAGCCAAAAGCCACCCTCGGCAGGTTTTGTAGCGCTGCCGGCCGCCATGGCCGGGTTTACCGCCGAAGCCAATGAAAAAACCAGTATTGTTAAAAGCCCGGCAATAATGGCAATGCGGGATAATCGGAGTAATTTTATAAAAGCAATCATAATAAGTAATAAAAATATTCAATAAAAAACGCCCGTCAAAATACTTGTTCTGTTCTTGCCAGCCGCCAAATAGCCAAAAGGGGCAGCCCCACACCTAAATACACCGTTTACGGCCCAACAAAACGTTTCTGTAGGGTTATCAAATATAACCAACCTTATGCGTTGGGTTGCACACTTATTGTAATTGTAAAAAATAGAGGTGAAAAAGTAAAAATTAGCAACAGATGGTGCAGGTTGCCCGGGAAGGATTTTTTTGTTATTGTTTTTTGGTGCTGGGTTGGAGTGGTTGTATGAGGCTGGGGTTGCCGCGCTCGCTTGTACTGTTGGACGACGGTTGGGCAAAACAGCCGGAATACATCCAATAGGTTTTGTGCTGTAGGCACAATTGGTGGGTAGAAAATTAAAAAAAATGTTTTCAAAGTTCCATTAGGAACGCATGGTGCTTCATATATCCGAAATTTAATATGGTTGCCTACCCAATAACGGATTTTGGTAATTTATTTTCTAAGTATTAAAATAAAAGTTTTTTTTGCGTCACTTTGATATTAATGTCCTAACAAGGAATCAATTAGCCTAAACCATTCATACGACTTCGATTGTAGGTTATATTTTAGAAAAACACTCTTTTTGTTTGTATAATGGTCTTCGGTAAAACTCAAAAATTTGACATATTTATTCTGTTTGCAGAAAATAAAGTAGTTAGGTTCATGGTCTATCATAATACTTTCATAATTGAACCTGTCTTTTGAGTTAGTTTTCACATTAAATATCACCGGCATTATATATTCAGAATCAATTTGGAAAAAATTGTTTTTGAAGAAATCAAAGATTTGTTTAACAGAATCAGTCTGCGCAAAGGCATTTTGACATTTGCCAGTAATTTTTTCAACATGCCCTATTCCAAGTGACCGCCAGAATAGATAAACATAAGTTGGGTAGTAGCCTGAATGACAGGAATCCATCGTATTATAACCAGGGTAAGACTTTGCAAAAATTCCAACAGTATCAACATTCGATTGTTCAACCTCTTTCAAAGCAGTATTAATTTTTACATTTAATAAGGTGTCGAATAATACAAATTTACCCAATCCTTCCATTTCTGTTAAATGCAAAACCCCATTTTCTTTAGTCCATCTATCAAAAATTTCGTTACGGTTTAGCGTTCGTTGGGCATGGATTTTATTGTATCCAAAACACACGATGATAGGAAAAATAATGTAAGAAATATTATGCAGAAATGGCATATTGTTTTTCGTTTAGAGTTGGCGAAATAGCCTTTTATCCACTGACACTCATTAAAAATAGTAAAAAATCAAACACTATTTTATACTACAACCGTTGCTTTTAAAATATTAGCAAACTTTTGTAACACTTGTGCAACGCTCTTTTTTATAAGGTTAAGACATGCGTACCGAAATGGGCTTCATTTCCCTCCCTCAAAATTTGCCCAACCCACAATTATTCAATATCCTTGGCAAATCAAAAGCCCAACAATAAAACATAGCACAGCATGCAAACAGCAAATCCTGCACCGAGCATCCTAAAAACCAAGCAGCATTTTGAAATACTCGACGGGTTAAGGGGCATTGCCGCATTGTGTGTGGTGGTTTTTCATTTTATGGAAGACGTATATTCAGACTACAGCAAAAACTTCATCGGGCACGGTTTTTTAGCGGTTGGCTTTTTTTTCTGCTTATCCGTCTTTGTTATTGCCTTAGCTCATGGTGGCCGCATTGCGCGTACGGCCAGCAATGGACAATACCCTGTTAATTTTGCGCTATGTTAACTTTAACAATGCAGTTAACTTTGCAACATATTTCAGTGTATGCAGGCAACCACAAGTGAAAGTATTTCCCCCCAAAACGCTGCTTTAACAATCGTTGGTTTCGTGGCATTTACCTTTATCGGGTACTTTACCATTGGTTTGTCATTGGGGGTATTGCCTGTTTTTATCCACCAGCAGCTTGGGTACAGCACCGTGGTAACAGGCGTTGTTATCAGCCTGCAGTACATCGTTACCTTTCTTTTAAGGGGCTATGGGGGCAGTATTGTGGATAAAAAAGGCCCAAAGCCGGCAGTAATACGCAGTATGGTTGGTTTTGCCGCCAGCGGTGTGTTGCTTGTACTGGCAGTTTCGCTAAAAGGTAGCCCAGCCATTTGTATTAGTATGCTGGTGTTAGCCCGTTTGGTAGCTGGCATTGGCGAAGGGCTGATTGGGGCTAGCCCTGTTAGCTGGGCTTTGCTGGTAGTGGGGCAAAGGCATACAGGCAGGGTAATTTCGTACAATGGCATAGCCAGTTTTGGGGCCATGGCCATTGGTGCACCGGTGGGTATTTTTATTAGTAACAAGGTAGGTATCGGCGGCATTGGTGCGGTGGCGGCTGCCATGGCAGTTATTGGCCTGCTGTACGCGATGAATAAACGGCCTTTAAAACAGAATAGCAAAGCCCCCCGTGAGCCATTCGGAAAGGTGTTAAAAACGGTGGCCCCTTTCGGCATCTGCCTAACATTAAGCGGTTTGGGCTTTGGTACCATCTCCACGTTTATAACGTTGTATTATGCTTATTTGCATTGGGCAAACGCGGTGTTTTGCCTTTCTGTGTTTAGCACCTTGTTTATTTTGGGGCGTGTTTTTTTTGCAACAGCCATTGATAGGTTTGGCGGCATTAGGACCACTATTTGTTGCATTACCGTGGAAACCATCGGCCTGCTGGTGTTATGGTTGGCTACCACGCCTTATGGTGCGTTATTAGGCGCAGCCATTACCGGGCTAGGCTTTTCGTTGGTTTTCCCAGCGCTTGGGGTGGAGGCGGTAAGGTTGGTGCCAATGTCTAACAAGGGGGCCGCATTGGGCGGGTATGGCTTGTTTTTGGATCTATCGCTATTTATAACCGGCCCTTTGGTAGGCGGTGTTGCCAGCCATTTCGGCCTACTGTATATCTTCCCTTTTAGTGTGATGATGGTTTTTGCCGGGTTGTTGTTGGCAGTTTTATTGTATACCCAACGCAAAAAAGTGCCCGTGGCTTAATATGGCTTTGTAGGCTTGGTTTTGTTACAGTGTAGCATATCATCGCCTGAGGCGATAAAACAAGTGTGTGAAGCGGAAACGCTTCACACAGCAAGTAAACGAGGCATTACCGCTAAAAATGCGTTACGCCAATTTCCAATTTGGCCTAACCCAATGGCAGGTGTACCCGGTGGGGAGTTTTTGTAAATAATCTTGGTGGTATTCCTCCGCTACCCAAAACGCTGATGCAGGCACTATTTGTGTTACAATGGGACCCGGCCAAATACCAGATGCCGTCATTTCGGCAATTAAGGCCGTGGCTGTTTCTTTTTGTTGTTCATCCAAATAAAATATGGCCGACCGGTACGAAGTGCCAATATCGTTGCCCTGCCTGTTTCGGGTGGTGGGGTCGTGTATTTGGAAGAAGAACTCCAATAATGCACGGTAGGAGAGTATGGAGGGGTCGAACACAATTTCAATGCCTTCGGCATGTGTGCCATGGTTGCGGTAGGTGGCATTCGGCACATCGCCGCCGGTATAGCCAACCACGGTGGATATTACCCCCGGCTGGTGCCGTACCAATTCCTCCACACCCCAAAAACATCCGCCTGCTAAAATGGCTTTTTCACTGCTCATATACATTGTTTTTATAGGTAAGGTGCAAAGTTAATACAATTGCTCGGGGGTATACTTTAGGTTGTTTACGGAAAGCGAAGGAAATAGTTGCCTCGGCACGGTACCCTGCATTCCATCATTCCAATGGTAGTCGCATCCTGCCCACTACGATTTCACCCAGTAGATTTTTTTTCCCGCTGAGTTGTTCCATACCGCCCCTTGTTGTACATTCGCACCCCACAAGCGGAAGTAGCTCAGTTGGTAGAGCATTAGTTTCCCAAACTAAAGGCCGCGGGTCCGAGTCCCGTCTTCCGCTCTTTTTTTAGTTCCTTACCCAATAACTCTCCATCCAAAATCCCCCGCAATTAATCCATTCCCCTTTTGACTTATTGACCAATAACTTAATGACCAATGATTATTCCTTAACTACCACCACAGCCGTGCCGTATGCAAGCACCTCGGTAACGCCGTCCATCACTTCATTGGCATCGTAACGCATACAAATTATCGCATTGGCACCCGCCTGTTGGGCATGCCGAACCAATAATTCGTAGGCCTCATTGCGGGCTGTTTCGCACAACTCAGTATAAACGGAAATATTGCCGCCTAACAATGTTTGAAATGCGCCTGCTATATTGCCTAATACACTACGGCTGCGCACGGTAATGCCGCGTACCAACCCAAGTTGCTGTGTAATTTTATACCCGTCCAGAGTTGTGCTGGTTGTAACTAACATAAAAAATAGTTTTATGGTTAAATGGTGAAACCAAATATACTCATGCTGCTTAACAAGCATGGTGCCAGCCATGTAATTTAACGCACAAATACATAGGGTAAACGAAAAACTAAGGTGATTGCCGTGCATAAAGGCGTTTGTGGTTGTTTAGGGTAGGCTTTAATACGGGTGGATTTGCAGCCTCTGCTAATATTACAGCCAATAAAATAGGCGCGGTGGTAAACCTTATTATCATTTTGTGTGCGTTGGCAGCGGCCTTGGCTTCACAAATTGTTAATATTTATTTATAGTGGCGTTTAAGTGGATAGTAAGCGGCCCCGCAAGATAATTTTAACACATCGGGGTACAGAATTTGGGGCAATTATTATGACACGGTAAAATGTGCACTGTACTTTAATGTTTAAGGGGTTTAAAGGCAGCAAAAAATAAAAATCAATTTTAAGTTTTCTTTATTAATCTTTTATGGTGTTTTACCATCTATATTAAAAATAACCTAAAAATTATGAACACTTATACATCAAATTGCAAGGCAGCCATGGTTATTGCATTGGCTATGCTGCTTATTACCGCAGATGTTTCGGCCCAAAGAGGCCGCGGCGGCGGAGGCGGCGGAGGCGGCGGAGGTGGTTTTAGCCGCGGTGGCGGCGGGTCATACAGCCGTGGCGGTGGTGGCGGTTTCAGCGGTGGTTCCGGTGGTGGGTCATTCAACCGTGGCGGGGGCGGTTCGTTTAACCGTGGCGGAGGTGCAACCTATAACAGAGGCGGTGGCGCAACATTTAACCGTGGCAGTGCAGGCACGGGCGGGTATGGCCGGGCACAGGGTGGCACTGTTTACCGTGGCGGCGGTGGTGCCTATAACCGAGGTACCGTTGGTTCAGGCACGGTTAACCGCGGGTTGGGTGGTACCATTTACCGTGGCAACGCGGGTAACTACGGCCGGGGTACGGCGGGTATTTACCGTGGCGGCGGCGGTTACAGGTATTCCCCTGCATTTACAGGTGGCTACCGCAATGGCAGGGGGTATTATGCCCCCCGATCAGTATACCATTTTTATGGGTACGGTTACCATAGTAGTTATGGTTTTGGGCGTACTAGGTACACATATATTGGTTTTGGTGGTATAAACTATGGCTACTATAATGGTTTGTTTTACAGGCCTTATGGTTTTGGGCTTCATTTAATATTCCCTCCGTTTGGTATTTGCGTTGGTTCGCTGCCCTATGGGTATTATCCTTTTTACTATGGTGCCAACCCCTATTATTACTATGGCGGCGTGTATTACAGCCCTTACAGCAATGGTGGTTACCAAGTGGTTGCCCCGCCGCTGGGTGCGTTAATTCCCGACTTGCCTGCCGGTGCAACCGAACGTATTATAGATGGCCAGGAATTGTATGAATACAATGGTACGTTTTACCAAAAGGAGGTACACGATAATGGGGAGGTTTGGTATAAGGTGGTCGGGGTAAACGGTAGGTTGCAAACCAGCGATGCCGGTACCGATGATGATTATGAGCCGGTGCAGCCACAACAGCAGCCTTACCAGCAGCAGCCAGTACTGCCGCAATCGGGCCAGCCGCAAACTACGCAGCCGCAACAACCTGCGGCACCAGCAACCGGCGACTTGCTGTTTAAGTTGCCTGACGGCTGCAAGGCCGTTACCGTAAACGGGGAGCAATATTTTGAGGCACCCAACGGCAATTATTACCAAGAGGTAATTGGGCAGGATAATAAAATTATGTACCAAATGATTGATAAAGCCATATTGCAGCAACAACCTGCTCCGGCTGCGCCTAAAAATTAGTGAAAAAAACCTTGGGTTGTAATACGCAACAAGCCGTGTTTTACTAAGGCGAGTTTTGAAATATACCTAATGGGATTGTTGAAAGGGCTGGTTTAATGCTTTTGATGGCGTAAACCAGCCTTTTCAATTTTTTGGGCCATGGGTAAAAAGGCTTAATGGTTTTAAGACTTCTTTAGTAATCTTTTTTGCGCATGTGCAATCATACAATAACTAAAAATTGATTTTATGGAAAAGAATACAGTGAACCGGTTTGTGTTGGCATTTTTAAGTATTGCCATCCTCTTTTTTTCAGTAAATGCGCAGGCCCAACGGCGTGGTGGCGGTGGCTACCGCCCAGCCCCGGCCTACCATTTTGGTGGCGGTGTGCATGTTAGCGGCGGCTATTATGCCCCCCACGCATCCTACCATTACATTAGGCCAGGCTACGGCGCTACACACTATATTTATCACCCCAGGTATTCATACATTGGTTTTGGCGGTGTAAATTATGGATACTACAACGGGCTGTTTTACCAGCGGTATGGCTTTGGGTTGCATTTGGTTTTTCCGCCGTTTGGTATACGTGTGGGCGTGCTGCCGCTTGGTTACTACCCTTTTTATTTTGGAGCCAACCCCTACTATTACTATGGCGGCATATTTTACAGCCCCTATAGTGATGGTGGCTACCAAGTGGTGGCACCACCGTTGGGTTCACTGGTGCCCGAACTGCCAACCGGCGCAACCATGCAGGTAATTAACAACCAGGAGTTTTACCAGTACCATGGCACTTTTTACCAAAAGCAGACGAACAACAATGGCGAGGTATGGTACAAAGTAGTTGGCCGCAATGGTAAACTGGAGACTGGTCAACCGCAGTACGACCAGCAATACCAGCCTGCACAACCCAACCAACCCTCTGCAGGGCAGCCACAAGTGGCACCGGTGGCAGGTGATTTGCTAAGCAAGCTGCCCGATGGCTGTAAAGCAATTACGTTAAACGGCGAACAATATTTTGAAGCCCCAGACGGAACTTATTACCAAGAGGTAATTGGCGAAGACAATAAGGTGATGTACCAATTAGTAGACAAGTCAACCTTACAGCAGCAACCTGCGCCAAGTGGGCCGGGTAACTAATCATTTCCTAACGGGAAATAAGCCGCCGAGGGCTTTTTATTTGGCTTTGTTGGTGAAAACACCAACTAAGGCGGAATAGCCCCTCTCCGTGAGGAGAGGGGTTGTCCAAGGGACTCCCGTGGAGGGGTGAGGCGGAGAAACCAAGGTAAAAAATTTTGACTGCGGTATAAGTAAGGGGTTGGCGTTAATGCCTAAGTGGGCATTAACTGCTAACCCTTATCTTTGCCATAACTGAAACTCCAACTGAATGGCTGAAGAAAAATCATTGAATTTTATTGAGGAGATCATCGAAGCTGACCTTGCCAACGGCAAATACGCCAGTATTTTAACCCGCTTTCCACCAGAACCCAATGGTTATTTACATATAGGGCATGCAAAAAGTATTTGCTTAAATTTTGGGCTGGCTATTAATTACGGCGGTAAAACAAACCTTCGCTTTGACGATACTAACCCGGTTACTGAAGATACCGAATATGTAGACAGCATTAAGGAAGACATTAAATGGCTGGGTTTTACATGGGCTAATGAGTTTTATGCCAGCGATTATTTTGAGCAGCTGTACCAGTTTGCCATTACGTTAATAAAAAAGGGGCTTGCTTATGTGGATGACAGCAGCAGCGAGCAGATAGCGGCCCAAAAAGGCACGCCAACGCAACCCGGCATTGAGAACGAATACCGCGCCCGAACTATTGAAGAAAACCTGCAATTGTTTGCGGATATGCGGGCAGGTAAATATAAAGACGGTGAAAAGGTATTGCGGGCCAAAATTGACATGGCCTCACCCAACATGCACCTGCGCGACCCATTGCTGTACCGCATAAAACACGCGCACCACCACCGCACCGGCGATGCATGGTGTATTTACCCAATGTACGATTTTGCCCACGGGCAAAGCGATTCCATCGAAAATATCACCCACTCCATTTGCACGTTGGAGTTTATACCGCACCGCCCATTGTACGACTGGTGCATTGAGCAATTGGGCATATTCCCGTCGCACCAGTACGAGTTTGCGCGGCTAAACCTTACTTACACGGTAATGAGCAAGCGCCGTTTGCTGCAATTGGTAAACGAAAAATATGTGAGTGGGTGGGACGACCCCCGCATGCCCACCATAAGCGGTATGCGCAGGCGCGGTTTTACCGCTTGGAGCATTCGGGAGTTTTGCGATAAGATAGGTGTGGCCAAGCGCGAAAACCTGATTGATGTGGGTTTGCTGGAATTTTGCGTGCGCGAAGATTTGAATAAAACCGCACTTAGGCGGATGGTAGTATTGGACCCATTAAAAGTGGTGATAACCAATTACCCCGAAGGCCAAACAGAAATAGTTACCAGCGAAAATAACCCTGAAGATGCTGACGGCGGCACACGGGAAATACCTTTTTGCCGGGAACTGTACATAGAGCAGGAAGACTTTATGGAAGTTCCCTCCAAAAAATATTTTAGGCTGGCACCCGGCCAAATGGTGCGTTTAAAAAGTGCCTACATAATTAAATGCGAAAGCGTGGTGAAGGATGCGGCAGGCACCATTACCGAGGTGCATTGTGTGTACCTGCCCGAAAGCAAGAGCGGCGACGACACATCGGGCATACATGTTAAAGGCACCTTGCATTGGGTGAGTGCGCTGCATGCCGTACATGCCGAGGTGCGTTTGTACGACCGGCTGTTTAAAGTAGAGAACCTTAATGCTGCCGAGGGGGATTTTAAGGATTATATAAACCCCGATTCGTTGACGATATTGCCTGCGGCTTACGCCGAACCTGCCTTGAAAGCTGCCAAGTTTGAAGAACGGTACCAGTTTTTGCGTAAAGGCTACTTTGCCATGGACAAAGAGAGTACACCCGAAAAATTGGTGTTTAACCGTACCGTTACCTTAAGGGACAATTGGGCAAAGGCACAAAAATAACGGGGGGGGTATCTACAAAGCCCTGAAGGGGCGACATCTGTCAGCGATGGGTGAAACCCATCGGAAAAAGTATAAAATATTCCAAAAAGCCCAGAAAGGGCGGCATACTATACTACAGAGGGTTTTTGTGCATGGAAATCTAACGCCATTAATGCAAAAAAACTATGGCATCATTTAATAGTAGCCTTGAAGAAAAGCGTCTAAATTTTCCACAAAAGAAGACGTTGAAATTGTGGGTAGAAACTTATCTGAAAAAATTACTGAATTCAAAATTTATATTATTAAATGGACAGTCTATACAGGATTATTTTTAGGAGTGATATTTATTTTGGCTGTTAAATTTTTTCATTAACATTTTTTGATTTAGTTAGATTTTACCTCCGATTCATCTGGTCGGGCGCTTTTTTTGAACAATAAACTATGGGCGACCTACTCCTAAAATTTCAACAGCACCTAAAAAAGGAATACCCTTTTTTACAACCGGCCAACAGCCAGCTTTTGCTTGCAGTAAGCGGCGGGTTAGACAGTGTTGTGTTAACCCACCTGTTTGTGCAATGCGGTTACAAGGTGATTATTGCCCACTGCAATTTTAAATTACGCGGGCAAGAGAGCCACAGGGATGAGCAATTTGTACGCCAACTAGCGGCCAGTTATCATTTGCCAGTGCATATAAAGCATTTTGATACAGAAATATACGCGCAGGAAAATAAGTTATCCATCCAGGAAGCCGCCCGTAAACTGCGGTATGAGTGGTTTCAAGCGTTAATTGCGGGGAGTTTTGAAGTCCATAGTCCATCGTCCATAGTCCATGGCAAGAAAGGCGAGTTATCAGCGGAGGGCGAGGGTGTAAAAGAAGATGATATTGAAAAAAACTCACCATTGACGATTCGCCATTCAACATTTACCATTCACGATTCACGATTCACGTTTCCCGATTCCCGTCTCCCGTCCGCCGGTTTCATCGTCACGGCCCATCATGCCAACGACAATATTGAAACCTTACTAATCAATCTTTTCCGTGGCACCGGCATCAGCGGCTTGCATGGAATACCATCAAAACAGGGGGATATTATCCGCCCATTATTATTTGCCAAACGGGAGGAGATTTTGACGTATGCCAAGGCGAATGGGTTGGAATGGGTGGAAGATTCGTCCAACGCCTCAGATAAATATACCCGCAATTTTATAAGGTTGCAATTGCTGCCCGCCGCAAAGGAGATATTCAGTAATGCCGAAGACAACTTGGTGCAAAACATTGAGCGGTTTAAGGAGGCGGAGATTTTGTACAACCAGGCAGTGGCCCTGCACAAAAGTAAGCTGCTGGAAAAAAAGGGTAACGAGTGGCATATACCGGTGTTAAAGCTGCAAAAAGCCATACCCCTGCATACCATTATTTGGGAGATTATCAAGGATTTTGGTTTTAATTCCCATCAAGTGCCTGAAATAGTGAAGTTGCTGGATGCGGGCAACGGCAGTTATGTGGCATCAGCAAGCAGCCGCATTATTAAAAACCGTAAATGGCTCATCATAGCCCCTTTGCAAACAGGCGAGGCGAACAACATCATCATTGAGCAAGCTGATAAGCAGATTGTATTTGAAGGCGGCATGCTACAATTGAAACATATCAAAGATTCACCCCTCACGATTCCCGATTCCCGATTCCCGATTCCCGATTCACGTCTCACGATTGACGCTTCTCGTTTCACGGCAAACATTGACGCAGGCCAAATAAAGTTCCCGCTGCTGTTGCGCAAATGGAAGCAGGGCGACTATTTTTACCCCCTCGGCATGCAAAAGAAAAAGAAGCTGGGCAAATTTTTTATTGACCAAAAGCTATCCAAAACCGCCAAGGAGAAGGTTTGGGTACTGGAGTGCGATAAAAAAATAGTTTGGGTAGTGGGCATGCGTATTGATGACAGGTTTAAAATAACACCAGCTACCAAACAAAGTCTAACCATGCGTTTTGACCCTAATGGAAGTACGATTTAACCTGGTCAACAAAATTGGTAAGTGGGTTAAAGTCGCTAAAGGCAAAACAAGCCACCGTAAAGAATACAATGCCATAGATGCCGCCCCAAAGGTGTGCCGAGTGGTTGATGTTATCCCGCCCGCGTTTAGCCATTACCGCCGTTATAATCAGGTAAATCGGGCCAAAAATGAAGCCTGGCATTTCCGGCAAAAAAAGAATACCCACTTTGCTTAAAGGCGAATAAAAAATGGTGGCGAATATTACTGCAGAAACGGCCCCTGATGCACCCAAACTACTGTAGCGCGCATTGTTTTTATTTTTTAAATAAGTAGGTAACAGACTCACAAAAAGGCTGCTGGCATAAAATATTAAGTACAGTGTTTTGGCTGCCCCTTCAAAATACAACCCAAAAAACGTCTCCAACGCCGGGCCAAAAAAGTAAAGGGTAATCATGTTAAAAGCAAGGTGCGCAATGTCGGCATGTATAAACCCACAGGTTATAAAACGGTACCACTGGTTGCGGTTGGTAACTGCGGGGGGGTAAAATATCAGGTATTCCATCACCGTTTGGTTAGAGAATGCTATGAATGACGTGATTGCCGTGATGATAATGATAATAAGTGTTAGCGATAGCTGCATATTAGTTTCTAGTTTGTAGTCTATAGTTTGTGGTTCTTCCGTAGTGGGCAGATTAAGTTTCTAGTTTTTTTGGCTGCTGTATAGAGGGCAACGATTTTACATACATTATCAATTTAATTATGCCACCGCAAACTACAAACTATAAACTACAAACTATACATGGTGATACTTTTCGTTGCGTAAAATGGTGCAGGCGCGGTATACCTGCTCTGCCAGTACCAACCTCACCAGCATGTGCGGGAACACCAGTTTGGATAGGCTCCACGTAATATTGGCTCTTTTTTTTAATTCATCATCCACGCCAAAAGCCCCACCGATTAAAAAAATCACCCGTTTTGTACTTTCATTGGCCTGTTGTTGTAAAAGTGCGGCAACTTCTGGCGAGGAAAATATTTTGCCCCTTTCATCCAGCAATACCAGTACGTCGTCTTTTTGCAGCAATGCCGTTACGGCTTTGCACTCCTGCTTTTTTAGTTCCGGCTCTTTTAGCACAGCCGCGTTTTTAGGCGGTGGAATGATGAGCCATTCAGCCCCAAAATACTTGTTCACCCTGCCCGTAAATTCATCCACGCCGGCTTTTATGTATGCTTCGTGCGGTTTGCCTACCGACCAGAATTGTAGTTTCATAAAAACAGAGCTTCTTTTAAGGCTGTTAATTGATTATTTTGAAAAAAAGACCTTCGAAGCAAAAAGATTACCCTTTGCAAGGGTACACCCCATTAGCCAAACCAGCTCCAAAATATAATATCAGCAAATATCCGTTTGAAAATATAATTTTTCTAATTTCACAAATTAGTTAGCTATGCAACTAAATATGAGCTGTAAGCGTTGAGCTATTAGCCATGAGACGATAACTTTGCAATATGAAGGATCATAAAAAGCTAATAGTTTGGCAGAAAGGGATAGATTTTTTTATGGTCTGCGATAAATTAATAAGAAAACTTCCGCGTGAGGAACGGTATGAAACTGGTTCTCAATTGAGGAGGTCGGCGTTGTCAATACCTTCCAATATCGCAGAAGGAAGTGCTTATACTAGCCAGCTACAGTACAAAATTTATTTGGAAAGTTCTTTGGGTTCGGCATTTGAAGCTGAAACTGTGTTAATTGCCATAGAAAAAACATATCCTTTGCTGTATACAGAAGAACTGAAATTGTGTTTTTCTCTGATAGAAGAGATACAGAAAATGTTGATTGCATTTATTAATAAACTTAAATAAGCTACAAACTTAGGGCTTTAAGCTTTGAGTAGAACTTCGGTTTCTTTCTCATGGCTCATTGCTAAAAGCTAATAGCTGCTCTTGCATATGAAAAGAATCATTAAAAAAGTGGCTGTTCTGGGCAGTGGCGTAATGGGCAGCCGTATTGCTTGTCATTTTGCGGGTATTGGTGTACAGGTGCTGCTGTTGGATATCGTTCCAAAAGGCGTGGAGGCAGGTGCCAAACCAGCAGAGAAAAATAAGATTGTGAACGATGCATTGGCGGCGGCGTTAAAAAGCAACCCATCGCCCGTGTACACGAAGGATGTGGTGAAGAAAATTACCACCGGCAATTTTGACGATAATATGAAAGATATTGCCGCCTGCGACTGGGTGATTGAGGTAGTAGTGGAGCGGTTGGATATTAAGCAGCAGGTGTATGAAAAGGTAGAGCAGTTCCGCAAGCCGGGCACTTTAATAACCTCTAATACCTCGGGCATACCCATCAATATGCTTTCGCAGGGCAGGAGCGATGACTTTAAAAAGCATTTTTGCGGCACGCATTTTTTCAATCCGCCGCGTTATTTAAGGCTGCTGGAAATAATACCCACCAAGGATACCGACCCCGAAATAGTTGACTTTCTGTTGAACTATGGCGACCTATTCCTCGGTAAAACAACCGTGCTGGCAAAGGATACACCGGCATTCATCGCCAACCGCATCGGCGTTTTTGGCATCATGAGCATCTTTAATACCATGGAGAAGCTTGGGCTGGGAATTGACGAGGTGGATGCTTTGACCGGCCCGGTGATAGGCAGGCCGAAATCGGCGACGTTTAGAACATCAGACGTGGTGGGTATTGACACCATGGTAAAAGTAGCCAAAGGTGTTGCCGACAACTGCCCCAACGACGAGGCCAGGGAAATGTTTACCATACCCACTTGGCTAGATAGAATTGTGGCCAACAATTGGCTGGGGGATAAAACCGGGCAGGGCTTTTTTAAAAAGCAGCCGCCCAATGCCAAAGGAGAGAAAGAAATATACGTACTGAACCTCGGTACGATGGAATACCAGCCGAGGATAAAAGCCAGGTTTGCCACACTGGAGACAGCAAAACCCATTGACGACCTAAAACAGCGCTTGAAGGTATTGGTAGCCGGGCTGGATAAGGCGGGCGAGTTTTACCGGCAATTCCATTATGCGCTGTTCTCCTATATATCTTTCCGAATACCGGAGATAAGCGATGAAATTTACCGGGTAGATGATGCCATGATGGCCGGCTTTGGCTGGGAGATAGGCGCATTTGAAAGCTGGGATGTGCTGGGTGTGGCCAAAACCACCGAGGCGATGAATGCCGCCGGATACAAAGTTGCGCCTTGGGTGGACGAGATGCTCGCGGCTGGCAAAACATCTTTTTACAAGATTGAAAACGGCGTAAGGCTCAGTTATTCACCTGCTACGCAAACGTATATTTCTCCGGTGGGTAAAGCTGAAGGCTCGGCATTTATCGTGCTGTCAAACTTTAAAGACAAGATTGTTTGGAAGAACAGCAACGCCGCATTATACAATATTGGCGATGATGTAGTGGGCCTGCAATGGAACACCAAAATGAACAGCATAGGCAGCGAAGTGCTGGAAGCCGTGAACAAAAGCATAATTATTGCCGAGGAAAAATACAAAGGGTTGGTAATAGCCAACGACGGGGCAAACTTTAGCGCCGGGGCCAACGTGGGTATGATATTTATGTTTGCGGTGGAGCAGGAATATGACGAACTTGACCTTGCCATACGCATGTTCCAAAACACGATGATGCGGGTGCGGTATTCGGCCATACCAGTGGTGGTGGCACCGCACGGCCTGGCCTTGGGCGGCGGCTGCGAAATGAACCTGCATGCCGATAAAGTGTATGCAGCAGCGGAGACATACATAGGCTTGGTGGAAGCGGGCATTGGCGTAATACCCGGTGGCGGCGGCACCAAAGAATTCGCGCTGCGTGCCGCCGATGAAATGCATGAAGATGAACCCGAGACCATTACGCTTAAAAGCCGCTTTTTTACCATAGCCACGGCCAAGGTGGCCACAAGTGGTTTTGATGCCTATGACATGGGCATTTTGCGCAAGGGCCACGACGTTGTGGTGCTAAACCAAAGTAGGCGTATTGCCGAAGCGAAAAACGCAGTGATTGAAATGTACGACCAAGGTTACGTGCAACCCGTGCAAAGAAAGGATATAAAAGTACTGGGCCGTTCCGCTTTGGGTGCTTTGTACACCGGTATACACAGCATGTGGCGGGGCAACTATGCCACCGACCATGATGTGGTGGTGGCCAAAAAGCTTGCCTACGTAATGTGCGGCGGCGACCTGAGCGAACAAAGCCTGGTGAGCGAACAATACCTGCTTGACTTAGAACGCGAAGCCTTTTTAAGCCTTTGCGGCGAACGCAAAACGCTGGAACGCATACAAAGCGTGCTGAAAACGGGCAAACCGTTGAGGAATTAGTTAACAACGGCCGACAGGTAAAGTCATTTAATTAAAACAATTAATTAAGCTCGATGAGTGACTATTCGTCAATATTTTCTCGGTGGAATGATTTAAAAATTGGTGAGTTAGACCGCCGCAAACATAGTTTAATAGATGTTTTTGTAAATCATATTAAATTTAAAACTAAACTCATACAAGAATCAACGACCCTTAATAAGAATGTAAATGATAAGATAAAGGCGATAAAAGAAAAGGCCAAAGCGAAAAACTTTGAAACAAGTGTAGATTTCAATGTTTTGGACTATTTCAGTATCAATGAGCCGATGCATAGTTTCCTTCTTGCAGATTTATTGAAATCAGAATCTTTTCACGGTCAAGATAACCGCTTTCTACACATTTTTTTAGCTTTCCTCAATATTCAAGATTATCAAAAAGGAAAGTGGCTTGTTACTGCCGAAAAAAATAATGTTGATATATTGATTGAAAGAAAAAGTGAAAACAATTCGATAATCATTGAAAATAAATCTAATAATGCAACTGACCAACCCAATCAATTATACCGATATTGGTACTATAACGTTTTTTTAAACAACAAAAGGTTGTTTCCTAAAAACAATTTACCTCTTACTCTTCCCGATAATTTTAGAATTATATATCTCGTTCCTAATGATAACAAAAAGCCCTCAGAGGACACCTTGACCAAGCCGAAGGAATTAGAGGATGAAGATGCCCCGGATAAGCTTTCGAGAGAATGGATAACAATTTGGACATTTCGGCAACATATTGGGCGAATAATAATTCAAGCTATTGGTTTGCTTCAGCCAAATAACCATAGGCTTAGAGAATATCTTCAACAATACCTTGAAACTATAACACATCTAAACTGAATTTATGCAAAAGGAATTGATTAATAACTCATTGTCAATATTTGACAAGCCTGAAGCCTGGTACGCATTTATTGATTTAATAGAAATTAAGGGACATATTCAAAATGTTTGGATTGGGCGGGCGCGAACAACATACAAACAAAAATTTGTGTCCGATGATATTTGGAGAGTTGAATTTGGAGATGCTTTAGATGTGAGGTGGCATTTTCAATCAGAAAGTAAGGTGAAAATTAATTTTTGGTTAAGCCCAGATGTTGTTTTTAATTTTGTAATCCCAAATGATGGTAAAAAAGCAGAAACAATAAAGTATATTTTTGGGCAACCTAAATATGATACGCTAAGATATGTTTGGGGTACTGACGTGCAGACTAATTTTAATCATGAAATTAAATTGCGACAAGAGGGCAAGTGGTCTTTCAATAGTGCATATGATGGCGATTTTAGATTTGAAAGATTAATTTGGCATGTGGGCAATGAAACAGAAAGTTTTGTTTCTCAAGTTGACGAAAAAGTGAAAAAATTTAAAGATTCAGGTATTGTGTATTTGATTCAAGAACTTCAAATGGAAATTGAGCAGAAAGTTTTCAACGATTTATCTGAATGATTTTTCATTTTTTCAATGCAATAAATCCAGTAGGAATTAGCACTTAGGTCGCACTTTAAAATTAGAAGATTTATATTTGCGACATGGATATGTTGGATAAATTCAAAGGCGTGAATTCTATAAATTTTCATAAGCGGTTTACGGATGACGATTCTTGCTTGGAATATCTG
>CAIRZB010000090.1 GCA_903882935.1 uncultured Parafilimonas sp.
TATTTTATACATAAAACAATATTTTTGATTTTGTAAAAATATATTAAATAATTTATTTATGTCAAACCAAGCCACCCCCCAAAAAATCACCTTTAAAAATGCCATGCCGTTCCTAATATTGGCCATTGTTGCCATTGGGGCATTGCTTGTGCCTACTTTACCCAATTTTGACGACGGCAAGTATAACGGGGCCGACACGGTTTGGATTATAGTAGCCACTGCGCTGGTGTTTATAATGACACCCGGCTTGGCCTTTTTTTACGGCGGCATGGTACACCGTAAAAACGTACTCTCCACCATGATGAAAAGTGTTGTGGCTGCCGGTGTGGTTAGTGTATTATGGGTAGTGGTTGGCTACAGCCTGTGTTTTGGCGATGATGTAAACGGCGTAATAGGCAACCCATTAACGCACCTGTTTTTTAAAGATGTGGCTTCCGGCAAACCTTGGGTGGGTGCGGCAACCATACCAAAGCCTTTGTTCGCCATGTTCCAGCTAATGTTCGCTATCATCACCCCGGGTTTGGTGGTGGGTGCCATTGCAGAAAGGATGCGTTTTACGGCCTATGTGCTATTCACTATATTATTTAGCCTGTTGGTGTATGCACCCCTAGCCCATTGGAGTTGGCACCCCGACGGGTTTTTGGCTAAAATGGGTGCGCTCGATTTTGCAGGCGGCACCGTAGTACATATTTCGGCAGGCTGTGCGGCTTTGGCGGGCGCACTGGTATTAAAACGCCGTAACGCGCATATTGCGGGTATTGAATCAACCCCTGCAAATATTCCCTATATATTAATAGGCACCGGCCTGCTATGGTTTGGCTGGTTTGGCTTTAATGCGGGCTCTGCCCTGGCAGCCAACAGCTTGGCAGTTTCAGCCTTCGCCACTACCAATACCGCCGCCGCTGCGGCAGGTTTGTCTTGGATGTTTTTTGATGTATTAAAGGGCAAAAAACCTTCAGTGGTTGGTTTTTGTGTGGGTGCGGTGGTTGGCTTAGTGGCCATAACACCTGCGGCGGGTTATGTGGCCATACCGCAAAGTATATTTATAGGCGTGTTTGCCGCAGTGGTGTCAAATACAGCGGTGTACCTGAAGTCAAAGACTATTTTGGACGATACGCTGGATGTGTTTCCCTGCCACGGTGTTGGCGCAATGGCTGGCATGCTGCTAACAGGTGTGTTTGCCACCAAAGCCATCAACGCTGCAGGCAACGATGGTTGGGCTTATGGCAACTTCAGCTTTTTTGTAACCCAGTTGAAAGCTATGCTTATTGCCGTGGGGTACAGCTTTGTGGTATCCTTCTTAATTTTTAAATTCATCAATTTCATTGTGCCGCTAAGGGTAAGTGCAATTGAAGAGGAAACGGGCTTGGATGTTAGCCAGCACAACGAAAACTATGTGCAAGGCACCTTGCTGGTGGCCACACCGGAGGGTTTGCAAGAAAAAGAAATTGTATAAAACCTTAGGTGACAAAATAACCCAGCACCACACAACATATAAAAAGAAACCCTGCAGAACGCGGGGTTTCTTTTTTATATGCACCAACAGTAGCCAAAAAAAATAAAGGGGCTTAATGCTACTTTTCGGCCTTTAATATAAGCCTTAAGGAAATCCAAATTTTATGGCATGTTATTTATGCAAATAGCGGCTTAGTGTATTTGCGCGAAAAATAACCCCGCCTTTGGCGGAGCCAAAGATGTTATATCGCGCAAAGCCGCCAAGCCGCTAAGAAAAAAAAACTATTACAAAATACCCGCCAAAGTAGCACTAAGCCCCTTCAAAATATCACTCAGGCTATAACCGTCATGTCTAATAACCCCAAGCCTTCATAATACCAAAATCTTCCTTCGCGCTGTCTAACGGGGTTTTTTCTTGGTACGATTCCTGTTCTATGATAAAATCTGTAGTGCCGCCAGATTTGCGCGCCAAGTCTACAATCTCCTTGGTGCCTATCACGCCTTTACCCAGTATGGTGCTCTCGTAAGGTTCGGCCATTTCGCCTTTGGCTGCCTTTATTTCGTCCTTTACATGCATTAGTTCAAAGCGGCCGGGGTATTGCTTCAATATTTCCACCGCACGCCCGCCTGCGCCATACATGTTGCCTACGTCCATCTGTTGGGCCACCAGGCTGGGGTCGGTATGGGTTAAAATAAGGTCGTACAGCTTTTTACCTTCAATGGTGGTGCTAAACTCAAAATTGTGGTTATGGTAACCGAATTTCATACCCGATTTTTTGCAAAGCTCGCCGCTCTTGTTAAACACATCCATATAATGCTTCAGGGTGTCGAGGTCTTTGTACCAAGGCTTATCCAACCACGGGCTGATAACGAATTTTTGCCCGCAAACCGCCGCATCTTCCACGGTGTATTTCCAAGCATCGGTAAAATCGTTTTTAGCGGCATCCCAATGGGTGCCATTCATCACTGTGTGGCCGCTGCGCATAACCAGCCCAAGGCCATCTAACAGTTTTTTAAACTCTGCCGCCGAATAGCCATAAAATTTGCGCCCAACATAGTTGGCATGCTCCACATACTTGTAACCAAAATCCGCCAGTTGTTTTAGGGTACCTGCGGGGTCTTTTGTCATATCCGCCCGCACGGAATACAGCTGTATGCCAAAAATGTCGTTTTTCTTTTTGGCAGCGGCAAACAAATCGTTGGAGAAAGCGGCTAAGCCAGCAACGGCAAAACTGCTCGTCTTTAAGAAAGACCTTCTTGAAGCGTACATAAATATTGTTTTAAAGTGGAAATATTGTAAGAAACCAATCGTTACACCGAATGTATATTTTTTGGGCGAATTGCACGCTACAAACCAACTAATATTTTTAATAGAGGTTAAATAGGATAAAACATAGCCACAAGGGTTGAAATATAGCAAAACAGCTATTTAACGCCAGTTTACACAAAACGGCAGCTAAAGCCCCTTGGCTTCGCATACCCAATCTATCACTCGCGGCGATTAAATAAGCTTTACTAACTATCCTAATGTCACTAGCCAATCTGGTACAGCAAGCTTCGAATTATGTAGCAGGCAAAAAATCTATTATAAAGCAAAAGCCCCACATGTTGCGGGGGCTTTGCCTTAAAACACAAGATATACAAATTAGTTTCTGCGAGACAAGCGGCTCAACAGTTTTAAAATTTCAATGTATAACCAAACGATGGTTACCAATAAACCAAATGCACCGTACCACTCCATAAACTTTGGCGCACCCATATCGGCACCTTGCTCTATCCTGTCGAAATCAAGAATCAGGTTAAGGGCAGCAATGCTTACAACAAACAAAGATATACCGATGCCCAGCAGGCTTGAGTCGTACATGAAAGCCACATTTACACCAAACATGCGCACAACCAGTGTGATAAGATAAAACAATGCAATACCCATGGTTGCCGAAATAATCACTGATTTAAACTTTTCTGTGGCCTTAATAATCCTGAAATTATACAGCAGGAACATTGATATTGCCACCGCGAAAGTTAAACCAACCGCTTGAATAATAAGGCCGGGGTTACTTTTGCTAAATGCCGCGTTAAAAACGGCGGATATTGCGCCCAGAAAAAGCCCTTCCAGCAAACCGTAGGCCGGTGCAAGGTAAGGTGCCCAGTTTGGTTTAAAGGTGATGGCCAAACCTGTAACCAAGCCTCCAAAAAGGCCGATATACATAAACGTCATTACGCTGCTGCCTTCCAAGCCAAACACTGCCGCATCAAACAAATGCCACGTGTAGGCTGCGCCTGCAACAACCATCAGCATTAAAAACCCAAATTTGTTAATTGTACCCCTAACGGTCATTACGCCTTGCATCTGGCCTTCAATAAACCTGCTCTTGTCAAAAATTTTTTCAGAGAGCGTGGGGTTGCCTGATTGAAAAAGTGCCATAAAAGAAATTTTTAAATTGAAGGATAAAATTACTGCTTTATTTATTTTAAATTTCGTTAATTATTTGGCTTTATGCCCGGATAATGGTCAATGGTTTCAAAAACATACCGGGGGTCTTTCTTCAATATACTCAGGCACTTATACAACGAATCCTTAAAATTTTGCCTGCCAAACATCCTGTCGTGCGCCAGCCAAACCAAGGTGTTGCGCGTGTGTGTATGGTGCTGTTCAAAATCGTTGTTTATCATCCTTGCCATACGCTCCGCGCTTTCCACAGGGTAGCTGTAACCGTCATGCGTTTTAAAACCCCACTCCTCATCCCAACCTATTACATTGTACCCGGCTGAGTCGAGCAGCAGGCAAACAGGCTTTACCAGCGCGCTGCCTTTTACCTCGCCCTGCCTTACCCAAGCACTGTTGCCGGGTAGCCGGGCTATTTTAAACATAATATCCAGTTTCTGCTGCGCTTCAAAAAAATCGGGTGCGGCCTTTTCGGGGTTGTGGTAAAAGTATTGGTAATGGTCGCCAAAAGCATGGCTTTTGCTATGGTTTGCCAACAGGTATTGCGGGTAGCTATTGCGAATGGCATCCACCAGTTCGCGCCGCTCCTTGCCGTCGGCATGGTTGGCCACCATAAAAAAAGTGGCTTTTATGCCAAGGCTTTTAAAGGTATTTAAGCAATTGCCGGTGCCGGGAGGCTGTGGGCCATCGTCAAAGGTTATAAAAATATAGCGTTTATTACTGTCAATTACAATTGGGGTAATCACCGGTTTGGGGGGCGGGGGCGGCGGTACCGCTGCACTGTCGGCCGCAGGGGGCAACACGGCAACCGAGTCGGCACCGCTGTTCTTGCCTGCGCTGCCTGTGTTGTTACAGTTAATGGCAACCGTGGCCATTAAAAACGAAAATGCTACTGCCTTAAATCTCCATCCGCCGGGGTATCGCATATTGTTATAGCTTATTGGGCGGTAAAGATACGGCTGCGGTTGCCAACATTAAAAACGTAACGGCTTATTTAACTTTAAGCCTTTTTCGGCCCAGTCGCGACAAATTTTTTGGCTCGCTAACCAGCCAAAATTAGTTTGCCGGTTTTGCAAAACGCCAGTACCTTTCAGCCAATAACGATTGCCGAATGAAAAATTTACTATTGTCTATTTTGCTCATTGCAGCAGCTACCTCAACCAACGCACAATCAATAATAAAGCATGGCCGTTTAAAAGTTACCGCCGACGGCCATTATTTGCAATTTGAGGACGGCACCCCATTTTTTTGGCTGGGCGACACCGGCTGGGAGCTTTTTCACCGGCTAACTTTACAGGAAACGGCCGCTTACTTGGAAAACCGTAGGCAAAAGGGGTTTAATGTAATACAAGCCGCCTTGCTGGCCGAGTTTAACGGCTTGGTTAAACCAGACCAGTATGGGCAGGTGCCCTTGAACAATTTGGACCCCACCCAGCCCAACGAAAAATATTTTGCGAGGGTTGACAGCATTGTTACCCTGGCTAAGCAAAAAAACATGTTTATGGGGCTGCTGCCCACTTGGGGCGATAAAGTTACCCAACTGTGGGGTGAGGGGCCAGTGGTGTTTAACGAGGCCAATGCTTATACTTATGGCTATTTTTTAGGCCGTCGCTATGAACGCTTTACTAACATTATTTGGATAATGGGGGGCGACAGGCCAGCCCAAAAAGACAGCAATGACTGGCGGCCCATTTGGCGGGCCATGGTTAAAGGCATTAAAGATGGCACCGGCAACAAAGCTATTTTTGCTTACCACCCCTCTGGCGGAACCTATTCAACCAGCCAGTTTTTGCCCAATGAGCCTTGGTTGGATATTAATATGTACCAAAGTGGCCATGGCGGCGGGCACGACGTGCCTACCTGGGCCTTAACGACACGCGACAGGAATATGAGCCCAACCAAACCCACCTTGGATGCAGAACCTAATTATGAGGATCACCCCGTTAACCCTTGGCCTACATGGGACCCCAAAAACGGCTACTACGACGACTACGATGTGCGCAAACAACTATACAGGTCAGTATTTGCGGGCGCCTGCGGCGTTACCTACGGCCACCACACGGTATGGCAGTTTTTGTCGGCAAGGGAAGTGCCGGTAAACCACCCGAAAATAATGGACTGGAAGGAAGCCATTAACAGGCCGGGTGCCTTTCAGGCGGGCTATTTGCGAAAATTAATGGAGAGCCGGAATTTACTCTGCCGGGTACCCGACACCAGCCTAATACTGGAGGGCCAAGGTATTAAAGGGGAGCACATGGAGGCCTTTCGTGCCGCAGACGGGCGTTATGGCATGGTGTATTTGCCCGTTGGTAAAACAATTACCGTTACTACTAGTTTTGTGACAACCAAAATTATTAAACTAACATGGTTTAACCCGAAAACTGGCATTGCACAAAAATCAACTTCCGTTAAAAATAGTGGCCAATTAACTGTTACGCCACCAACTACAGGCATAGGTAATGATTGGGTGCTGGTATTGGATGCAAGCAGTAAATGACAGCGATTGCAATATTTTTTTAAAACCCGGCGTCGACGGATGTAGCATCTCCGGTTTAACTAACAACTCCTTCTGCACCTTTGGGCTTTCTTTTTTGCAGATAGGCATGCCATAATATAAATGCAGCCACAGTGCGGTAGGGTGCCCATTGGGCGGCTATTTGCAACAAAACCTCCCTCGGGGTTTCGGCTGGCAAAGCTTTTACTTCTTTTATGCTTTTTAACAGGGCAATGTCGCCGGGGGCAAACACATCGGTGCGGTGCAAAGCCATCATCAAAAAAACATCCACGGTCCAGTCACCAATGCCTTTTATTTGTTTTAGCGCAACCCGAATTTCGTCATCGGGCTGTTGTTCGAGGTCTTCCAAATGTATCGTACCTGCCAGTACCGCTTGTGCCAAGTGCCGTGCATATGTAATTTTCTGTCTGCTGAAATAGCAGGCTTTTAATTCCTCGTCGGTTAACAGCAAAACCTTATCCGGGGTTATATGGCCTATCCGTTCCTGCAGTTTTAAAAAAGCTGCTTTTGCTGATGCAAGGGATACCTGTTGCTCCAATATGATATGTATAAGCGTTGCGAAGGTGGGTGTTCTGCTCCATAAAGGCGGGTAGCCATGGGCATCAATCACAGTCTTCAAATGTGCGTCATTAGCAGCAACAATATTGCACAGTGATTGAAAATTGTCTTGGTTGAATGCAGGAGTCATTGGTTTTGTTATGAGTACTGCCGGCCTTTTTGGTTGAAAGCAATGTCAGGTTGAAGATTTACTTCGCTCTTCGGAAATAGAAGTCCCGAAGAGCGAAAGCAAAACATTTTATACGCTGGTATTATAGCTAAGTAAATTATTTATATAACCACATTCACCATTTTATTAGGTACATAAATAAGGTTTTTGGGCGGTTTACCCTCCAGCCATTTTGCCACCACTTCGTTTGCCAGCACTGTTTCTTGCACCTCATCCTTTGAAATGCCCAAAGGCATGGTGATAGTTGTACGCAGCTTGCCGTTGATGCTGATGGGGTATTCTTTGGAAGACTCCACCAAGTATTTTGCTTCAAAAATGGGGAAGGCCGCATCCAGCACAGAGACAGTAGCACCGTTTAGCGCTTGGTACAATTCCTCAGCAATATGCGGGGCATACGGCGTAAGCATTATCACCAAAGGTTCCAGCACTTCCTTCTTATTGCATTTTACATCAGTCAGTTCGTTTACACACACCATAAAGGCACTTACAGCCGTGTTAAAGGAGAACCTTTCGGTATCATCCTCTATTTTTTTAATGGCTTTGTGCAATATTTTCAATTCGGCATCGGTGGCCTTTTCATCCGTCCACACCTTGCCCTTCACATCATCATAAAACATGCGCCAAAGCTTGCGCAAAAAGCGGTGCACCCCTTCAATGCCTTTGGTATCCCAAGGCTTGCTTTGCTCAACCGGCCCGAGGAACATTTCATACATACGGAAGGTGTCTGCGCCGAATTTTACCACCAAATCATCAGGGTTAACGGTGTTGTATTTTGATTTGGACATTTTCTCGACTTCTGAGCCGCAGATATACCTCACCCCCGACCCCTCTCCACGAGTGGAGAGGGGAGCCGTGGAGCCGTCTTCGTAAATGAATTCTGCGTTGGCATAGTCTGGCTTCCATTGTTTAAACGCTTCCACATCTAATTCGTAGCCGTCAACCAAGTTAACGTCAACATGCAACTTATCCAACTCGCTTAAATTATAAGGCAAAACATAATCCTTCGGATTGGTATAAACAATTTCATTTATTAAGTTGGATGAAACAAACGTGTTTGTTCCATGTATCCTATATACAAACCTGCTGCTCCCCTGTATCATCCCTTGGTTCACCAGCTTCTTATATGGCTCGTCATGGCCAATATGCCCAAGGTCATACAGCACCTTCGTCCACATGCGGCTGTACAGCAAATGCCCCACGGCATGTTCGGTACCGCCTATGTATAGGTCTACCTGGCCCCAATAATCACTTACAGCTCGGTTGCAAAACTCCGTATTGTTGTGCGGGTCCATATACCGAAGGAAATACCAGGATGAGCCTGCATAGCCAGGCATAGTGTTGGTTTCCCTCACCCCCAACCCCTCTCCACTCGTGGAGAGGGGAGCCGCGAATGCAGCACCCTCCTTCAACGTATCGTCGCCTATTTTCGATTTCGCAATTATCTTTTTAATGGCATCCCTTACGCTGTAAACGTTGGCAAGTACTTCTTCGTTTGAAAAACGTATAACAGTAAAACCAATGCCATTTAAAATTTTGGTGCGGTTGTCATCATATTCCTTTTGTTCTTTATCCTCGTGGTAGCCGCCGTCTACTTCAACAACAAGTTTTTCTTGCAGTGCAATAAAATCAACTATATATGCATCCACCGGGTGCTGCCTCCTGAACTTCACGCCAAGCTTACTGTCTCTAAGCTGCTCCCATAACATTTTTTCGGCGTCAGTATGGCCTTTACGCATATTCTTTGCAAGCTCATATTGCATGGGCGTAAGAACCTTATATTTTGGCACATTGGCTGCGCCTTTTGCATCAACCGTCTCCATGCTCTTCGCAGCCCCCTTCTCCACCTGTGGAGAAGGGTTGGGGATGAGGGCCCATCCCGGTATGTTCGCAAGCGGCCCTTCTCCCTCAGGCCCTGGCCCGTATTTTTCAACATGCGGTAACTCCAAAGGCAGTTCGCTTTCATCCAATGGGTAGGCTATGCCGTCAACCCATTTTATAGGGAAAGGCTCTCCCCAGTAACGCTGGCGGCTAAAGGCAGCATCGCGCATTCTAAAGTTTACCTTGCGTTTGCCAATACCCATCTCCTCAATTTTGGTACATACCACATCAATGGCCTGGCGCATCACCATGCCATTTAAAAAGCCGCTGTTTTCCAGCAGTGCATCCTTGGTGGGGTTGGCATCCTCACCGTTAAAATGCTTGCCGATGATATTGGTAATGGGTATATTAAAATGCTGAGCAAACTTAAAGTCGCGCTCATCGCCGCAAGGCACGGCCATAATAGCCCCGGTGCCGTAGCCTGCCAATACATATTCGCTAATCCAAATGGGTATCTGTTGGCCGTTAAATGGGTTAACCGCATATGCACCGGTAAAACAGCCGGTTATCTTTTTCTCCGCCATGCGCTCACGCTCGCTACGGCTTTTAACGTAGGTGATGTAGTCGTCAACCGAAGCCTTTTGGTCTTCGGTGGTTATTTGGTCAACCAACTCATGTTCGGGGGCAATTACCATAAAATCAACACCGAATATAGTATCGGGGCGGGTGGTGTACACCCTCACCCCCGCCTCTCCCTGCAAGGGAGAGGAGCCAGCGAAGACCGAATCAGAAGTCTGAAGCGAAATTTTTTGAGCAGATACTTTTTTTATATCGTCGCAGTGTTGCTTAATAGTCAATAATATTCCATCTAAGTTAAACAACACTTCCTCGTTACTAAACCTAAGTATTGTAAAACCTATATCTTTTAGCGCTGCATCTCTTTCCGCATCTGATTTCTTTTGCACTTCGTTGCTATGGTAGCCGCCATCAATTTCAATAATTAGCCAAACATCAAGGCAAATAAAATCAGCAATATAATTTCCCACGGGGTGTTGCCGTCTGAATTTATAACCTATCCCTTTGCTTTTCAATGCACTCCATAACACGCTTTCCGCTTCGGTCGGGTTATCGCGCATCTTTTTTGCATTTTCAAAACTCATTGGGTTATCTACTTTATATTGGGGGTACCCGAATCCCGGCATTCTTTTCGTTCCGGCATCTCCCATAATCCCACCTTCCTCATCAATCTTCTCCATACGCTCCTCCATTTCCTCTCCCCTGCGGGGAGAGATAGAGAGGGGAAATACGATCTCCGCACCGCTGCTTTTTCCAATCCAATTACTTTGCATTTCCTTCATCGCATCGCTAAACGCAATGCTTTCCAACCCTTCCAACAAGCGGTCGGCATATTCGGTTATGCGCAGGTACCATTGGCGCAGTTTCTTTTTAACCACAGGGTAACCGCCACGTTCGCTAACACCGTTCACCACTTCATCATTCGCCAACACAGTGCCTAAGGCCTCGCACCAGTTTACTTCGCCAATACCGCAATAGGCCAGCCGGTATTGCATTAAAATTTCCTGCTGTTGGGCTTCGGCAAAACTGTTCCAGTCACCGGCTGTAAAAGAAGACGGCTGGTAGTTGGCCGATGCAGGAAAAGGGTGTACCGCGTTACCCTCTTTTTCAAAGGAGGCCACCAGCACTTCAATGCTGTCTGCACGGTTAATAACCTTGTTATAAAAGCTTTTAAACAGCTGTAAAAATATCCACTGCGTCCATTTGTAATAGCTGGGGTCGCTGGTGCGCACCTCACGGTCCCAGTCGTAACAAAAGCCAATATTATCAAGCTGCTTGCGAAAGTTTTGTATGTTCTGTTCGGTTGATACTGCCGGGTGTACCCCTTTTTCAATGGCGTATTGCTCAGCAGGCAGGCCAAAAGCATCATAACCCATGGGGTGCAGCACGTTAAAACCCTTCAGCCTTTTAAACCGGGCAAAAATATCACTGGCAATATACCCCAATGGGTGGCCCACATGCAGCCCGGCACCGCTGGGGTAGGGAAACATGTCTAGCACATAATACTTTGGTTTGGGGCTGTTGTTTTCTACTTTATAGGCGTTTGTATCCTTCCAACGCTGCTGCCATTTCTTCTCTATCTCCCTAAAATTGTATTCCATAAAAGAGTTCTGTATTCTGTGTTTTATGTTTATGGGTTTTCGAGTTCCAAACCCCTAAAAGTTTACAAGCGTTTATCCGCATTTTTGAAAGCATTCGCTTAAACAACATGTGCGCTTTTTTGGAACAGGTAAACTTTCAAACTTGCCCAACGCTTACTAATGCTGCAAAACAAAACGTTAAGAGCGTTGCAAATGTACGCTAATAACCTAAATTTGCTCCGTTTGTAAAACCTACAACTCGTTATAAATGGCTAAAACAGGCACATCATCCATGCGGCGTGGTAAAACCAATTACACCTACAGCATAATAGGCGTGGCCATAGTATTGTTTATGCTGGGGTTTATGGGGTGGTTTTTTGTAATAGTTGTTAAGCAGGGCGGTAATGCGTTGAAGGAAAACGTGCAGGTGGATGCCTACCTTATGTCGCCCAACAAAGATTCCATCAAGGCACTGCAAACCTTTATTACCCAGCAGCCTTATGCGAAAAACGTGGTGTACACAGATAAGGAAAAAGCCAGGCAAAACTGGCTGAAAGATGGCAATGAAGACTGGCAAAAGATTTTACCGGGCGACAACCCCCTGCCTGAAAGCATTGATTTTACCCTTAAGGCTGAGTACGTTAACAACGACAGCCTTACGAAGATAACGCATAATATTACTTCGCTTTTCCCTGGCGTGGTGTCTGACGTGCAGTATAAAAAATCGGCCATCACCACCATTAACCAACAGGCAGACCGTTTTGGGCTTATTTGTTTGGTGATAGCCATTATTTTGAGCATTATCGTTATCATCAGTATTGACAATACCATCCGGCTAGCCATGTTCAGCAACCGGTTTTTAATAAAAACTATGCAAATGGTGGGTGCCACCCGCGGCTTTATTGCACGGCCGATGGATGTTCGCGCACTGGTTAACGGGTTAATCAGCGCGGCCATAGCCATTGTATTATTGTTTGTTTTTATACAATGGGCCGAAAACACGGTGCCGGAGCTTAACAGTATACACAATACCCAAGTACTGGCATTACTTTTTGCCGGTATGGCCGTGGTGGGTGTTACCATATCGCTTTTTAGCACACACCGCAGCGTAATAAAATATTTGAAGATGTCGCTGGACGATTTGTATTAGCCCCTGTTGCAAAAACGCAGAGGCCTGCGTGTTTGCTTTTATACCAGCCACTTTTTAGAATGGCTTTGTACAATAGCACAAGTAACACAACAAACTGCCCCTAACACCGTATAAATAACTATTTTCACCAAAGCATGAATAAGCCGGGAGAGATTATTTTGGGTATCGACCCAGGTACCATAGTAATGGGTTATGCGCTGTTGGCGGTAAATGGCAACACCACCAAGGTTATACACATGGACGTGCTGAAACTGGCGTCTAAAAAAGACATGTACGAAAGGCTGCAACTGATACATGCCAAAGTTTGCGAGCTGATAACCCAACACAAACCCACCACCTTTGCCATTGAAGCCCCCTTTTTTGGCAAAAACGTACAGAGCATGCTTAAGCTGGGCAGGGCACAGGGCGTAGCCATAGCTGCGGCAATGCATTATGCAGTAAATGTAACCGAATACTCCCCCAAAAAAGTAAAACAGTCCATTACTGGCAACGGCAATGCAGATAAAGAGCAGGTATGGAAAATGTTGCAAACCATTTTGCATATTGAGGAAAAACCACAATATTTTGATGCTACAGATGCCTTGGCCGTGGCGCTTTGCCACCATTACCAAACATCATCGCCATTGGGCAAAGCCACCAAAGGCTTTAAAGGGTGGGATGAGTTTATTGCAAAAAACGAACACCGCATTAAAAAATAAAACCGCTGCGCATGAAACCCTTATTGCTTAAAAAAATCCGAAGGCTGGTGGTGTTTTTCATCATTATGCTGGCCTTGAGCGGCATTACGGCCTTTCCCGTATACACCGAACTTACCTGGGCCAAACAACATGGGCTGATGGATGGAACGGGCTTTGTTGCCACATGGCTGGGCGATGTTTATAACGCAGTGGTTGATACCCAACTGCGCCACCCCTTTTTATTTTATGGGTACGACTGGCTGGCCTTTGCACACCTAATAATTGCGACTGTTTTTTATGGTGTTTACAAAAACCCCGTTAGAAACAAATTCATCATTGATTGGGGCATGTTTTGTTGCGTTGCGATAATACCCTTGGCGTTTATTTGTGGGCCGATAAGGGGTATACCCCTGACACATATACTGATTGATTGCAGTTTTGGTGTTTTAGGCATTATACCCTTGTTACTTTGTAAAAAATACATCACCCAGCTGGAAGGGGTACCCGATTAACTGCGGCATGCTTTAACGGCTGATTTTACCATAGGTTTGACTAAATATTGCTGTTTGCTAAAAAAGAGATACAAAATATTATTGAACTATGTTATCGGCCCGTTGTTATGTTTAATACTGGCATTGGTAATTTATGCAAAGCTACAAAGCCATACCAACAGGGATCAGATAAAACAACTTGTTACAAGGGCGTTTGACCCTGACAACAGGGGGTATATAATTACTTTGTTTTTGCTGATGCTTGTTAATTGGGCCATTGAATCAGTTAAATGGAAAATTCTGGTATCGTCGGTGCAAAAAGTAAGTTTTTTTACCGCGGTTAAGGCCGTGTTAACCGGGGTGTCGTTTTCGCTTTTTGTACCCAATGGCATTGGCGAATATTTTGGCAGGATTGTTTACATGGAGGAGGGCAACCGGCTGCGGTCAATATCGGTTACCATCGTGGGCAGCATAAGCCAGGTACTGGTTACCATCGTGGCGGGGTATTGTGGGATGTTGTACTTAAAAAGCCATGCTTGGCGGCAGTTATTGCAGGCGCAGGGCTTTTCAGGGTTTTGGCTAAACGGGGTGTTATATATGATAGCCTTAACCATTATAGTGGTGGTGTTTATTTATTACAGGCTGTCTTGGTTAACCGCGTTGGTGGAAAAAATTCCGTTTGTACATAAATACAGGTATTTTATACAAACACTTGAAATTTTCCATTGGGAGGAGCTAACTAGAATTTTGGTGCTGTCAATGGTGCGGTATACGGTATTCATCATTCAGTACATATTGATGTTGCATATTTTTAATGTGCAGGTATATTGGCTTGATGCGGCTTGCACCACCAGTGTACTGTTTTTGGTACTGGTTATTATACCCACCATACCCGTGGCAGACCTTGGCATAAGGGGCGAAACCGGGTTGCAACTGTTTGGGGTTATCAGCAAAAACGCGGGCGGCATTGTTTTTACCGCAGCGGGCATTTGGTTGTTAAACATTATTATACCAGCCATAGCAGGCACTCTGTTTATAGTAAGTATTAGACTATTTAGAAACCGGTAATGTGAAGCGAATAATTTTTCTATTGATGATGTTGATGGTTGGGGCAAAATTATCGGCAACCGACGATTTTTGCAGCATACGCAATAAAGCGTTTACAGCAGGCGAAACCATTGGTTACACCGTTTATTACTCCGTAATCGGCTTGTATGTTAACGCGGGGGCAGCCGTATTTACCAACACTTTAGAAACAATGAACGGCACACCTGTTTACCACGTGGTGGGCGACGGAAAATCGAACCCCAGCTACGATTGGATTTTTAACGTGCGCGACAAATATGAAAGTTTTTTTGACACGGCAACCCTGCAGCCGCTAAAGTTTTTGCGCAATATTAGCGAAGGCGGCTTTAAGCAAATAGACAATGTAACTTTTAACAAGCAAACCAACACAGCCATTACCACCACTGGCGTATATAAAGTACCCAGCTGTATACAAGATGTACTGAGCAGTATTTATTACGCACGAAACATTGACTACAACAGTTACAAGGCAGAAGACAAAATACCTTTTGACATGTTTTTAGATAACAAAGTGTATAACCTTTACTTGCGTTACCTGGGCAAAGAAGTGGTAAAAACAAAATACGGTACGTTTAACGCCATTAAATTTAAGCCGCTGCTGGTAAAAGGCACCATTTTTAAAGGCGGCGAAGATATGGTGGTATGGGTTACCGACGACCCCAACCACATACCCATACGCATTGAAAGCCCCATTATTATCGGCAGCGTAAAAGTAGATATGATGAAGTTCACTAACCTACGCTACCCATTGTCATCACTCATCAGTAGATAAGGCGGTACCATTCACACAAAGACCTTTCAGAAAATTTGGAGGGGTGCCGAGCGCAAAAAATTCCCATTCAATTTTTCAAGCGTTCATAAATCTTAATTGGCTGCTACCTACTACCAGTGGTTGTTTCACTCATCCCTTAACCCCTAATAACCAAGTGGCTGCAATCATTTACAGAAAACAGTTGCAAATAAGGGGGCCTGTATTGCCTTAATGAGGCTCCGTTAGCGTGGCCCCTGCCAAATTTTAACACCCATATCACATGCTTTTTGCGAACTTGCCTTTTACATGAAGAATGTTGCTGTTTTTTTTATCCTATTGTTTTTAGGCACCTTGCATTGCACAGCCTGTTTTGGCCAGGAAATAAACAAAAAAGCGCAAGCCGCATACGATAAAGCCATGCTGCAATTGCGCGACGGGCTGGTTAAGGATGCCATACCCTTGCTGGGCAAAGCCATTGAATACGAACCCAATTATACCGATGCATACCTTTCGTTAGCCGGCGTGTACGGCCAGTTGAAAAACTACCAGCAGTGTATACGGTATTATGAACTGGCCCGCAGTAAAGACAGTGCCTATTTTAGGTATTATGAGCTGCCCTACTCCATTGATTTGGCTGAACTGGGCCGCTTTGAAGATGCACTGGCGGCAGTTAACGATTTTTTGGCCCTGCCAAAACTTGGCACTAACAGTATTAGGAGTGGCCAATACCGCAAAAATTGTTACACGTTTGCCATTGAGTACGCAAAAAAGCACGCTGCAACAAACTATGTGTTTGCACCCGTTAACTTGGGCGACAGCATCAATTCCGGCTATTCTGAATATTACCCTTCGTTTACCATTGATGACACCACATTTGTTTTTACCCGCCGTGGGGAAGGCATACACGAAGATTTTATGCAAAGCACCCTTACCAAAAACGGCTATACCAAAGCCAAACTGATTGACGGAAGCATAAACGTAGAACCCAGCAAAGGGGCCATCAACATTTCGCAGGATGGCGACTGGCTAATTTTTGCCGGTAATTTCCCCAGTAAAGGTGCCGGTGATTTTGACCTGTACATCTCCTACAACACACCCGGCGGCTGGAGCGAGCCAATAAACTTGGGCAACAATATTAACACCGAGTATTGGGAGAGTTCCCCCAGCCTAAGCCCAGATAAAAACGACTTATACTTTAGCAGCAATAGGCCGGGAGGCTATGGCGGTAAAGACCTTTATGTTAGCCACAGGCGGCCTAACGGCACTTGGGCACCTGCTGAAAACATGGGGCCCGTAATAAACACCGCCGGTGACGAACTGGCACCTTTTATACATGCCGACAACCAAACACTCTTTTATACATCTAACGGATTGCCAGGCTATGGCGACAACGACCTATACGTTACCCGCAGGGCAACCGGGCAATGGGGCATGCCCGAAAACTTAGGATACCCTGTAAACACTGTTAACAACGAGGGCAGCTTGTTTGTGGCCTCTGATGGCATAACAGCGTATTATACGAGCGACAGGGCGGATACGCGGGGTGAACTTGACTTGTATAAATTTGAATTGCCGCAGGAATACCGCCCGGCAAAAACGTTGTATGTTAAAGGCTACATTACGGATGCTGTTACCCAAAAATATATACCCTGCAGTGTGGAGCTTACGGACGATGCCACACAACAGCCGGTTACCAAACTGCAGACCGATGAAACAGGCTTTTATTTTATAACCCTGCCGGAAGGAAAAAATTACACGTTTACCATAAACAGGAAGGGGTACCTTTTTTACAGCGCAGTTTTCCCACTGCAAGGCAAACCGGCAGACAGCACTTATATTAAGGATATTCAGCTGCAGCCGATTACGGTAAACTCCACCGTGGCACTCAAAAACATACAGTTTGAGGTTAATTCCTTCAAATTGCAGCCCGTAAGCTTAACGGAGCTTGACAAGCTGGTACAGTTGATGACCGATAACCCCACCGTGGCCATACAAATAAACGGCTACACTGATAATATTGGTAAGGATGCAGACAATATTGTGCTTTCAACCAGCAGGGCCAAGGCAGTGGCGGATTACTTGGTGGGCAAGAACATTGCCGCCAATCGCTTAACGTGGAAAGGCTACGGGGCCGCTAAACCAATTGCTGATAACACGACTGAAGACGGCAGGGCTAAAAACCGGCGTACCGAGTTTACGGTGGTGGCCATGTAAGTACGCCCCCAAAAGCACTTTTAACATAATCATTCAGTACGCCTTATAATCTGTATGCCCCCGCCCAACTAGGAGGCCAGCTTTATTTGTATAGTGGTTGAGATGCTGAGGGCCCTTTGTTTGGCTAATTCGGCCTTTTCACCTTCAAACAGTTCGTTTACGGTGGCCGTAAAAAGTTGCATCCAACGCGTAAAATGCGCGGAGGTTAGTGGTACTTGTTTGTTTAAGTTGGTGTGTACCAGCATGGGGTTGCCGCTGTATTGGCCGGTGTAAAAAATAATGCTTTCCCAAAAATCGTACATAATGGGCATGTGGTGCGGCCAATCAACGTTGGCCACATCGCTAAATATATAGCCAATCAATTCGTCGGCCCTAACCTTATCATAAAAGCTGTTTATCAACTGCTCAATATCCTTTCTGCCTGCTATATCGTTCTTCATAACACAACTTTTACTTAAATGGCTTAAACAACTGTAGCCGATAAATTAATGGGGCGGTCTGAGGCACCGCCTTACTTTGCCCAATACAGCTTACCCTCCGCAGCAGCAAACCCCTAACCTTTAATCACCCCTAACGCCTTACCCACTTTGGTAAATGCCTCAATGGCTTTATCCAAATGGTGTTGTTCATGCGCGGCACTTAACTGTACGCGGATGCGTGCTTGGCCTTTTGCCACCACGGGGAAGAAGAAGCCAATTACATAAATATCCTCCCCCAGCAGTTGGGCCGCAAAGTTTTGCGCCACTACCGCATCATACAACATAATGGGCACAATAGGGTGGTCGCCCGGCTTAATATCAAAACCTGCTCCGGTCATTTTTGTGCGGAAATATTTGGTGTTGTATTCCAGCTTATCGCGCAGCTCGGTGGTTTCGGTAAGCATATCCAACACGGCAATGGATGCACCTGCAATGCTGGGGGCCAATGTGTTGCTGAACAGGTAAGGCCTGCTGCGCTGCCGCAGCATCTCTATAATTTCTTTTCTACCGCTGGTAAAGCCGCCACTGGCACCGCCAAGGGCCTTACCAAGCGTACCCGTAATTATATCAATCCGGCCCATCACGTTGCGGTATTCATGCGTACCCCTGCCTGTTTTGCCTAAAAAGCCGGAGGAGTGGCATTCGTCAATCATCACAATGGCATCATATTTATCGGCTAAGTCGCAAATTTTATCCAACTGCGCAATGGTGCCGTCCATACTAAAACTGCCGTCGGTAGCAATAATCCTGCTCCTCCGCCCCGCGCTTTCCTGCAGTTTCCTTTCCAAATCCTCCATATTGTTATGCTCATAGCGGTAACGCTCGGCTTTGCACAGGCGCACACCATCGATAATGGAGGCATGGTTAAGTGCATCACTTATAATGGCATCCTCGCTGCTAAACAACGGTTCAAACAAACCGCCGTTGGCATCAAAGGCAGCGGCGTATAAAATAGTGTCTTCCGTGCCTAGGAAAGTGGCCAGCTTTTGTTCCAGCTCCTTATGAATGTCTTGTGTACCGCAAATAAAGCGCACGCTGCTCATGCCATAGCCGCGCTCGTCAATCGCGCGGTGGGCGGCGGCAATCACTTTCGGGTGGCTTGAAAGGCCCAGGTAATTATTTGCACAAAAATTAAGTACTGTTTTACCATTTACCGTTATTTCCGGCCCTTGCTCGCTGGTAATAATGCGTTCTTTTTTCAGCAACCCTGCCGCTTCAATTTCAGCCAACTCGGCCTGTATGCGGCCCACAAATTTTTCATTCATTCGAAAAACGTTTAGGTTGCAAAGATAAGCGGTGTTTGACCTATTAGCAGGTTGGATATATTGAATGATTTAAATGTTCCCAACAATCCACTACTGCTTAAGCATATACTCATACACATTTATAAACTCGGGCCGCAGTGTTGACATATGTGCATTTACATTTTCCAAATCATTCACCAATATGTGCCTGTTGGTGTTCAGCGGCACACCGGGCTTAACCATTACATAGATTGGCACGGCCATGTGCATGGCGGCAGCACAATCAGCCAACTGCCTTTTTACGTTGTATGGGTCGTTAATATGTAGAAAGGCATAGTATTTTGACACTGGCGTGGCACTTTTTTTCGACAGCCAAAGGGCAGGTGAATTAAACGCCACCCTATAATCCTGCGGGCCCGAAAACATCAGCACCTTGTTCACTTTATACCGCTGCCCTATATAGGCTGCATGCCCTGCGCCTTGGGAGTGGCCGCCTACCACAACCTTATCCCATTGTATGGTGCCGTTTTTATAAAATTCGCCCCAGCCGCCTTTGGCATCGGTTTTAACCAGATATGCCAGCAGTTTGGTAAACCGGTTGATGATGCTGTTGGCACTGTCAACATTTACAGAGTCGCTAATGGGGGTACCAAACATAATCTCCTGCCTAAAATGGTCGAAACATGCACTGTCGGGGCTATTATTGCAAACAGTAGTGATGACATTGTTTTTATAGTCGATGCTGATGGCATGGTAGCCCATGGTGGTGGCAATGCTGTCAATTTCCTTTGCGCCTGTGGCAAAACCGCCAGTGCCGATGATCATAAAAAACAACTTGTGCACGGGTGCCACTTTGGTATTATACAAGGCTATGTGTGGGCCATGCACGGTTTCTATCTTGGCATCGGTTTCGGTGGGGTTTACCAGTAGCAGTTTTGTGGATCCGTCGGTTTGGGCTTGGGCGGCCAAGGTGGCTTGTATTAATAGTAATGGAAGTATCTTCTTCATGATTTGTAGTTATCGTATAATTAGTTCCGAAATGTTTTTAAAGATTTAGTCACAATCTTTACTTCTTCGCAGTATCCACAATATGGTACTCCTGTATCAACGGCGGGTTTTCAGGGGTCAAGGTAAAACTAACCTTTATGTTGGCTTGTTCCCCTTCCATAATAAACGAGCCGCGTAAACCATTTTCGGGCACCAACTCCTTTACTTGCAATATTTTACCTGCCTTCTCAAAAATAGCAGTTGCCTCTTTGCGCAAAGAATCAGGAAAATAATCCATAAAAAAGTTCTGTGCAAATATGCCACTTGCTTCCGCATTTTTCCAGTTTGGTAACAGCTTAACCAACGCATCTTTACGCTGGTTTAATATGCTGCTTGCCACTAATTGCCGGGGCTTAAGGCCTGCAACATTTATCAACGTGTCTAGCACTTCCATGTTTATTAAACCGGCGTTGGCATAAGTTAAATTAGCAAAGCAAATAATACCAATGCCATAGTCTGGCAATATACGCCACTGGCTGCCAAAGCCGGGCAGGCCGCCGCTGTGGCCTACAAGAACTCGCCCTTCACAATCTTTGGTCCAGCCGAGACCGTAACAATACGCCGATACAATAGGGCAAACCCTGCCTGATGGATATTTAAACTGTGAATTAAAGGCACTAATGTTCCAAGGCTGTTGCATCTCCCGCAGGCTGCTTCGTTTAACCGGGCCGGTTTCCATATTGTTGCTCGGCGGCCAGGCAGAAAGATGAAGCGCTACATATTTGCTAAAATCTTCCACAGTGGTAATCATACCGCCCATGGCACCGTAGCTGCCGTCGTGTAACAATGGCTGTTCCACCAAGGTATTGTTCAGCCAACGGTAGCCATGCGCTAATTGTGCGGCAGGCACCTTTGTATATTCCCAATAGGTATTAGCCATGCCAAGCGGGGCTAAAATATTATCGCTAATGTATTGCTCATAGCTTTTACCAGACACCTTTTTAATAATATACCCCAGGGTGGCAAAGCCGAGGTTGCTGTATTCATAATTGCCGCCAGGGTTGTTGGAATAGGATATGCCTTTGTTAATCGTAGCCAGCAATTCATCATCTGTATCGGCCAGCTGGCGGTCGCCCCAGGGATTGTCTTCCGGAAAACCAGCCGCATGGCTAAGCAACATCCGGATGGTTACTGGTGTGGCATCTTTGGTGGGGTAGGGCTGGTTTTTAAAACCCGGTATGTATTGGTAAACAGGATCATCCAGTTTAAGCTTGCCCTCATCACGCAACTTTAAAATAGCCATCGCGGTAAAGCTCTTTGTCATGGATGCAATGCGGAAAGCTGAATGGCTGCTCACTTCCACCTTCTTATCAATATCTGTGTAACCACTGTAGCCCGTATGGATAAGCTTGCCATCCACCACCAGCCCATAAGCCATGCCTGGGTAATGGTTTTTAACGGCATACTCTTTAAATAGCCCGTCAATCATGGGCAGGGCGGCCTCAATTTTTTGCAGCCGGGCAGCATCAGTAAAAACTGGTTGGTTGTAAACAATATTCATGGTTGTTTTTTGCGCATGCAATATTGATGGCAGGACTATCATTAAAACAAATATAGCGGGCAGTATTTTTTTGCGCATGGTTGGATGTATGGTTATTGGATAAAGATATTTGAATGGGGTGGATTAGATTGGGGAGAGCGCAAAAAAAAATATTATATTTGGGTCATGAACACCTTGCGGGTTGAAATATTACATCCTAAAGCGGAAAAATTGTTGGAGGATTTGGCTGACCTCAACTTAATCTCCATTACCAGCAACGCTAAAGGCGGCTTTGCAGGTGTACTGCAAAAGCTTCGTTCAAAATCGGCATCCGCGCCAAGTCTTGATGAAATAACCAAAGAAGTAGAATTAGTAAGGGCCAAGCGTTATGCGAAATAAGGTTAGCCGTATTATATTGGACACCAACCTTTGGCAATATTGAACTTTTAAACTGCTTTGTGCGATTAGAAAGAAAAAAAATATGCATTTTTTGTGGCGATAAAGCCGAGACCAAAGATCATATACCTTCAAAAAATCTTTTAGAGAAACCTTATCCTAATAATTTATTCACAGTTCCATCTTGTAAAAGATGTAATAACTCATTTTCTAGTGATGAAGAGTACTTTCTAAATGTGTTATCTGAAATTTCGGCAAATCAAACATTATTGTCTAAAAAAGCGGAAAATGGAAGCATTTTTAGAGCTCGAGAAAATTCACGTGGGCTTAAAGCTCTTATTCAAAATTCTTTTGTTGGTGGCGAGGATGGCAGCGTTTATTTTCAAGCCAATCTTCAAAGAATCAATCGAGTGATAGAAAAAAATGCGGCTGGATTATATTTCCTAAAATATAAAGTTGCCCCTCAATTGCACAACTTTAAGTGCACAGGATTTTATCCTTATACTGTAATTGATTTGAGGCCATCTGAAGTTATTCTGTTAACGCATTCTGAAAAATTTATTCCCAAAAAATGGACTATCGTTCAAAAAAATGTCTTTTCGTATATTATTGTAAGAAACCAGATTTTACGCAATAAGCTAATCATGATCTTGGATATACATAACACTGCTTGGTCTACAATCGAAGTGCCTTTATTAATGCCCAATTACAGGAAAAAAGCCCAGCTCATCGATTCTCATCAATTAAAACTATCCTTTATTCCTTCTGATGAGATTTTACAAAAATGAGTGTATTGACTTATGTTTTCTCGTTTTTACTTACAGGCAAATCGCTTTTAAAACTTGTTGTTATTTGAAAACCGCGTAGCGGTGATATTTTGGTAGCGAATGAAGATTATAAAGTAAAAAAGCCCACTAAGGGCGACATTCCCGTTAAAATGAGTGCAAACAATTCAAAAAAATGTCACCCTTAGCGGGCTTTTTGCCAAATAAGAAAGGATTTTGTTACCAAAATGCCGCCCCAAATGGGGCTTAAACCTCAATGGTGTTATTAAAAACCTGAGTTCGATTAATCAAAATGCATGTAATTGGATAGAATAGTCTTTTTGATAGCTGATGGCCGGTTTTTTATGGAGGAAGTTGTAGGCCACAAGCCCGGCAATCATATTAACGATGAAACTGATAAATGAGCGGTGCCTGGAGTGTTCAACCTGGCAAATATTTTTGAGTTCATCGTTTACTGTTTCAATAACCGAACGTTTTCGCAGGGTGA
>CAIRZB010000091.1 GCA_903882935.1 uncultured Parafilimonas sp.
CGAATATTTTGTGGATGCACTGCATATTGAAAAAAAGAACGGTGTGCCAGGGTATGATATTAAGCCATTTACCAATACCGTTATTGCCAAACAGTTAGACGGTGTGCCGCTAAAGGCAAAAGCCCTGCTGGAGCAGTTTACCCATGAAGCGCTGGGTAAAGCCGAAACAGTCATCGGCCAACAAATTAGCAAGCAACGGGCCGGCATTGACCGTGAGCAATATTTGCGCAAGGCCATGTTGCGCCATGCACACCAATTGCTAAATGGCTTGCTGCCATACGCAGATACCTTAAAATGGTACTGCCAGCGCCAGCAACGGGCGGGTAAGCATTTTATACTGGCACCCTGCACCTTGCACCAGCAAAAGCCCTTGCTGTTTTTTGATGTGGTGCGGGAAGACCACGGCGGGCTGGGCTTGCTGGTAAGCATTGAGGCCGACGGCCTACTTTACAGGCAGGATGCATATACCCGCCATGCATTTTTATTGGAGAAAGACAATAATTATTTTCTATTGTCGCTGAAAGACTGCCAGACGCTGGACTGGCTGCAACAAAACCCGACCGAAAAATATGCACACAACCCGGCATTTTTTGCCGAGCACGTGGTGGCACGGCTGGAAGAAGACTATACAGTAAACCGCAATGGTCTGTTTGAGGAAGTGGTATTAGAAGCCGTGCCTATTAACAGGGTAATGCTGAGCGAACTGAACAACGCTTTTTTAATGCTTACCCCGCAGTGGCTGTACGACGGGTATGTGGTTGACGGCAACTACGCCGAAAAGCACGAAATAAAAATGAATGGCCAAATAGTGGCGATACGCAGAAACAAAGCCTCCGAGGACCGTTTTTTGCATTTGTTACAGTCGCTCAACGCCAAGTTTGCCATGCAGCGCAACGGGTATTATTACCTGCCGTTTGCCGAGGCCCAAAAAGGCCAGTGGTTCCCCAAGGCGTACCACAAACTGCTGGAGGCAGGCATTGAGGTAACCGGGATGGATATGCTGCGGCATTTCCGCTACTCGCCACAAAAAGCCGAAACCACTTTGCAAGTGCTGGAGCAACATGGCGGCAAGGCGGTATTAAAGTTTCAGGTAGCCTTTGGTAAGGAAACCGTGCCACTTAACCTGCTGCAAAAAGCACTGTACGCAGGCCAAAAAGCCATACTGTTGAAAGATGGGAGCTTGGGTATGTTGCCCGATGATTGGCAGCGCCAGTACGGGGCCATCATAAAACATGGCAAAATTGACAAACAAAACATTGAGGTAAGCCGGTTTCTGGCCCTGTCTGAAACGCAACCTGCTGATGACCAAAAAATACTGCGCCCGCTGATAACCGAGGAGTGGTGGCAAAAATGGCAGCAGTGGCAACAGCCTGAACATACGCTGTATGCCTTGCCTTCCGCCATTACGGCCACGCTGCGGCCCTACCAGCAAAAGGGTTTTGAATGGCTCGCGCTGCTTAGCGAGGCTGGGGCGGGGGCTTGCCTGGCTGATGACATGGGCTTGGGCAAATCCCTGCAAACCATTTGCTTCCTTGCCTGGCATGCGCAGCATAACCCGGCGGTTAGGCAATTGGTGGTATGCCCAGCATCACTGCTGTACAACTGGCAGCAGGAGCTGCAAAAATTTGCCCCCGGCCTGCAAACCTTGGTGTACCATGGCGCCAAGCGCGACAAAAAGGAGCTTGAGCAACCCGGTGTGCAAATATGCATCAGCAGCTACGGTACCGTGCGCTACGATATTGACGCGTTTATGCAAACAACTTTCGGCACCGTTGTGCTGGATGAAAGCCACACCATAAAAAACCCGCTGGCCCAAGTTACCACGGCCGTTAACCGCCTTGCGGCCGCCAACCGTATAACGCTAAGCGGCACGCCCGTAGTGAATAATACGTTTGACCTATATGCCCAGCTTGACTTTGCCCTGCCCGGCTTGCTGGGCGGCAAGGAGTTTTTTAAACGCGAATATGCCGATGCCATTGACAAGTACGGCGATGCCGACAAAAAGAAGGCGTTAAACAAACTAACTGCCCCCTTTATATTGCGCCGCACCAAGGAACTGGTGGCCCCTGAGCTGCCACAAAAAACCGAGGCCATACGCTGGTGCATGATGGGCGACCAACAGCAAGAACTTTACGATAGCATAAAAGACCAAGTGCGGGGCAGTGTTTTGTTAGATATTAATAGCAAGGGCCTACAAAACAGCAAACTGGCCGTGTTGGAAGGCATGATGAAGCTTAGGCAGGTTTGCAACAGTGCCTTAATGCTGCCTGAAGAGGAGCGCATGGGCTGTACCGACTCAGTTAAAACGGCCATGCTGATGCATGAGCTGCAAAACATTATACCCGGCCACAAGGCATTGGTTTTTTCGCAGTTTACCACCATGCTCAACCTGCTAGCAGAGAACTGTACCAAAAAAAACCTACCCTTCTTTCATTTTGACGGCAGTACGCCGCCCGCTAAACGCGCCGAAATGGTAAAAGCATTTCAGGAAGAGGGAAGCGACACGCACCTTTTCCTCATCAGCCTGAAAGCCGGCAACACCGGGCTAAACCTTACGGCAGCGGATTACGTGTTTTTGTTCGACCCTTGGTGGAACACCGCTGTTGAGCAGCAGGCTATTGACCGTACCCACCGCATCGGCCAGCAAAAAAGTGTATTCGCCTACCGCCTGGTGTGCAAAAACACCGTGGAAGAAAAAATAATTGCCCTGCAACAAAAAAAGAAGCAACTGGCCGAAGACCTTGTAAATGCGGAAGAGGCATTCGTGAAAAACCTAAGCGAGGAGGATATTATGTTTCTGTTTAGTTAGGGCGGGGTGATTGTTGAAAGAATTGACAACTTTTACAAAGTTGTCAATTCCACACTCCACGCTCTTCTGAACTTCCAGTTCCGAAGCGTTATTATGTCGCCTTTGGCGACGTGTTTGCAGCAAAAGAGCGGAGGAGTAAACCTATTTTAGCCCTGTATAAATTTTAATAAAACGCGAAACGTTTATTGTTTTGTAGTTGCAGATAACTCTTTCAAAATGCACCTTCGTATCGTGCATTACAAGCTAATTATTCTCCTGCTCTGGCTCTTCATATTTCATTATATTTCAAAGAAAGCCGCCAAAGGCGACAGCGTAAGCCTACGGAACTGGAAGTTGCGCAGAGCGATGCCGGGGGGCGAAAGAATTGGCAACTTTTACAAAGTTGTCAATTGCACACTCCATGCTCTCCACGCTCTTCTGAACTTCCAGTTCCGAAGCGTTATTATGTCGCCTTTGGCGACGTGTTTGCAGCAAAAAGAGCGGAGGGTAAACCTGTTTTTGGACCTGCCTCAATTTTAATAAAACGGGTACCGCTTATTTTTTTTGGTTGCAGATAACTCTTTCAACATGCACCTTTTTATCGTGCATTACAAGCTAATTATTCTCCTGCTCTGGCTCTTCCTATTTCATTATATTTCAAAGAAAGCCGCCAAAGGCGACAGCGTAAGCCTACGGAACTGGAAGTTCCGCAGAGCGATGCCGGGGGGCGAAAGAATTGACAATTTTTACAAAGTTGTCAATTCCTCACTCCACGCTCTTCTGAACTTCCAGTTCCGAAGCGTTATTATGTCGCCTTTGGCAACAGGCTTTCAGCAAGGGCAATAGTATAAAAATTCGCAAACCCATCCGTAAAACAAAAAATATCTATAATTTTATAAAAGCCAATTATATAAAAGCGGTTAATATTTGAATGCCATATATTTAGATGTACTTACTTTTCTTAATATTTGCAATTTTTTTATAATTTACTAACCGAATTCAGGTATTTAGTGAAGATCACCTACTAATTAAAGTTGCCTTATGAAATTGAACCTCCCCGTCGCCCTCATGTTAATTTGTGTAATTTTTGTTTTACCGGCAGGGGCGCAAACCCTGCCAATAGACACAGCGTTTAGTACCAGTTTTGATTTTGTGGATAAAAAAAGTGACCCGCTGGGTTTGTTTATTTACACTGGGCCGGCAACCGACCCTAAGTTTGTTTTTGAATATACCGACGGGCGTAAAGTTTTTACACCCTACGGCTATGGCAGTACCGTGCCTTTTTCTAAAAAACAGTCTGTAACCTATTATCCCGACGGTACCATTTACACAAAAGATGGCTTTGTGTCGATGATCCGTTACCCAGATGGAACGGTATTTTTGGGCAAGGATGAGTTTTACAGGCAACGTTATGGGTTTCAGTTTGCACCCGATGGCAGCTATATGGCGGGCTCGTTTTGGTACCGCCAACCCTGGGCAGCGTTAATGTATGTTACGCTGCATTATTCGGCAGATCATCAACGCATATCAGAAGGGTACCATTTGAAATACGGCGACAACGAAATGGATTTGCCCACCTTTATAAACGCCTATCGAAAAACGGTTGACCCAAAAAGCATCTCGCCGTATCAAAACATAAGCTGGGGCCAAAAGAAATACAAGGGCGGGTGGATTAAATCGAGAATAGGAATAGGCTATCGAGGCAATAAAGACGATTATGCCATTGGCTTTTTTCGCCAGGCTACCACAGGCACCGATGGACGCTATGATGTTTGGCAGGGTACGATATTTGACAGAAAATACACCCTGGTAAGCTTTATAGAACCTGGTGATACGCTTTCTGTCACTACTCCCGACATAAACTTCCCTTCTAACATGACGGGCGTGATACGGTCTAGAATCGCTAACGGCAGGCAGTTTGTGTCAACGGGGGCCCCCTATGCTTTAATGGACGGCGTTAACATTGCTGCCTATTCGTTTGATAACGGTGACTTTTACACCGGTTGGGCCAAAAACGGGCAGATAAACGGCTATGGTATTTACAAATTTAAAGACGGCCGGGAGTATTTTGGCTATTGGCAAAACGGGCAGCGCAATGGCTGGGGTACAGAGCGCTTTGCCGATGGCAGTTATTTTAAAGGGGCCTGGGCCAACAATGTACGCAATGGCCCGGGGCGCTTTTATAACGCCGATGGCAGTATTAAGCAAGCTGGGTTATTTGTGAACGACAAATTAACCACCCCCCAAACCGTGAGTTTGGGTTATTATGATTTGATTGATGAATTTCCGGGTGTGCAAAAGCCGCCCGTTGCTACAGAAATGGTTACCAGCAAAAAGTTAAACGGTGCTACCTATACCGGTAGCATCGCTAACGATTTGCCCGAGGGACAAGGCACACTTACCATGGACGGTACCGGGCAAATATTTGATGGTAAATGGCATAACGGCCTGCCCCAGGGGGTAATGACCATAACGTATCCCCCAACCAAAGATGGCGCCAACACGCATACAGATGTTTATAAAGGTGGCGTAAAAGATTTTAGGTGGGAAGGTTTTGGCCACTTGGTAATGGGCAAGTTTGAAATGGCAGGCATTTTTCATAACGGTGTACTAAACGGGTACGGCATGCGCCGCCTGGACAATGGCATTGCAGAGTCGGGCATATTTGTAAACAATGTTAAAGAAGGCCGTTTTGAGGTAACCAATGCCGCAAATGATAACTTGGGTTACTATACATATTTACATGGCGTACGCACCGGCCCAGCCTATATTATTTTCCCCGAACAAGGGCAGGAAGCTGACGGGGAATTGTTGAACGAAAAGCCAAACGGCAAATGGACCTACTACGCCCGCAATATGCACAACGAAGGGGGTAAAATGGTTTCGTCACCTACGCGCATAGGATATGTTACGTACAACAATGGCGTGCAGGTTTCCAGCCAACAAGATGCCGTAGAAAAGCCCGACTTTAGTTATAAACCCCAACGGGATGAAACCCCTATGTGCAGTTATTGCAGTGGTACCGGCACCGTGAATTCGGGCAAAACTTTTATGGGGCGTGAGATTCCGGCACGTTGCCCTCGATGGGGCGGCACCGGCCGTACATGGCTAAATCCTAAAAACTAAGTTTTATGAAAACTTTAAAACTGTACTATCCAAGCCTGTTGATATTAGGTATTTGCTGCATGTACGATGTAAAAGCCAATGCGCAAGCGCTGCCGGCCGATACCTCTTTTACCGCAGACATTTCATTTAAAACTAACAATGGCGATCCATTAGGCCGCATCATTTATAAAGCAACCTCGGGCTATTGGCCGTTTGGCGTTTTTGAATATACAGACGGGCGTAAGTACGCGGGTAGTTTAAACGCGACAGCGCCATACACATTTAACAACTATCGCATCTATTATCCTGATGGGACGATTTATATGGCCGATAATAGCAACTCGTCGGTATACTACCCCGATGGTACTATTTTCATGGGTCGCGACGAGGCTTACCGACAGCGGTACGGTTTTCAATTTGCGCCTGATGGTACTTATATAGCCGGTTCATTTTGGCTGCGCAAACCCTGGTCCTCGTTTATATATGTTACGGTAAACTACAGTGCCGATCATAAGCGCCTTTCGGACGTGTACCATATTAACATCAACGATCCCGATATGGACTTCGAAACTTTTCTGAAAGCCTATAAAAAGATAGATCCCAAAGAGATCAGTCCTTACCGAAAAATCAGCTGGGAGCATGGATATGATAAGAGTAAAGCGTACGGCATAAGTGAATCGTATCGTTACAAGACCAAAGACAACGAGGCCGTTGCGTTTACCTACTACAGTCAAAAAAAGCCAACAGGGGAGTTCTTCGTTTCGGTCGGGTCAAATTTTTATAATAAACGCTATACCCTAAGCTACAACGAACCCGACACTTACGTTTCGGTAACGGTACCCTATCCAGCCGGCCCAAGCATGTTAACCAGGGGAACCAAGCGCATAAAAAAAGACTATGGGATGGTTTTTGAAGCGACTGATGGAGGAACAGATCCTAAAAACAATGCTGATATTATGGTATGCCTATACAACGGTGGCGAAAAATACCTTGGCGCAATGGACCAGGATAAAAGGAATGGCTATGGCATTTATACCGCATCCGATAACAGTGTTTACTTCGGAAATTTTGTAGATGGATACCGCAGCGGATGGGGCACTTGCCGTTACGCCGATGGCAGTTATTACAAAGGTGCCTGGAAAAATGATCAGCCATTAGGCCTCGGCCGCGTGTTCAGCAAATCAGGCGAACTAAGTGCAGAGGGCCTTTTTGAAGATGGCAAACTGGTCAAAAGTCAGCCAGTAAGCCTTGATTATTACGAGTCTATTAACGAGTTCCCTGTAACGTCGAAAGCCATCGCTACAACTTTAGTGACCAACAAAATTCTTGCCGGGGGCACTTATACCGGCAGCATTGCTGGCGAGATGCCGGAGGGTATAGGCACGCTGACTATGAATAATACCGCTGATACTTATACCGGCACATGGCACAATGGTTTGCCCGATGGCGTATTTACCGTAACGTATGCACCTGTAAAAATTGGCGCAGAAACAGTTAGTGGTACCTACAAAGGAGGATTAAAAGATTTCAGAAGGGAGGGCGAGGGCCGCCTGGTGCTAACTTCCGGAGAAATGTCGGGCACTTTTCACGAAGGAAAGCTAAACGGCATGGGCCTGATCAGAACACCTGACGGGATGGCCGAGCGCGGTACATTTGTAAACAATGTAAAGGAGGGCGATTTTGAAATCCTCAGTAAAATTGATTACCATTTGGGAGACTATACTTATGAGCACGGCGTACGTAACGGTTCGGCATACCTTGAGTTTCCGACGTTAGACAGGGACATGAGAGGTCAATTCGTTAACGGCAAAATGGATGGAAAATGGACGGTATACGCCCGTAATATGCATAGTGTAGCAGGTGCTTTGATATCGGCACCAAGCCAATTGGGCTATGTTACCTATAGTAACGGCGTACAAGTATCTACGCAATCGTCAGTAGCACCGCCAAACGATGTTAATAACAACAACGGGGTTGAAAAGCCTATGTGCAGTTATTGCAGTGGTACCGGCACCGTGAATTCGGGCAAAACTTTTATGGGGCGTGATATCCCTGCCCGTTGCCCGCGATGTGGCGGCACCGGCCGTACATGGCTAAATCTGAAAAACTAAGTTTTTTTATTTCGATGTTAGATTGTTTACTGATAACAAAAACTATATGGTTTTTGTAGATAGACTGCAACAAAAAAAGCAACTGGCCGAAGACTGGTATGGGCGAAAATGTTGTTGTGGAAAACCTTAGCAGGGAAGATATTGTGTTTTGATTAAGTTACGGCACAGGTGTGTTAATGAAAGATTTGCCAACTTTTACAAAGTTGTTAAATCTACACCCAATACGCTCTACTGAACTTTCAGTTCCGAAGCATTATTTTGTCGCCTTTGGCAGCAGGTTTGCAGCAAAGAGAATGGGAAACATATTTTTTTTAGCCCTGCCTAAATTTAATAAAGCGGGTAACGTTTATTGGGGTGTGGTTGTAGCAATTGGTTGCATGTAAAGCAGGTTGTGCGGTCGTATGCCATTTAAGTAGCGTATTCCTGTTTTTCCTCGGGGGTCAATTTTACTAATATTTTACTGCTCCAGGTTCTTTTTATCTCGTTAAAAAGCAATAAAGCCGCCAGAGGCGACAGAATAAACCTGCGGAACTGGAAGTTGCGCAGAGTGGGGCCGTGGGCTAAGGTTTATATTGGATTTAACCGCTATTGCACAACCCCCGCATACTGCACCCCTGTTAGCCGGTACATATCGTGGTGGTAGGTAGTTAAATCTCCTTTATTAAATTTAGCGACATCGTTATAACCGCAGGCGCGAGCAATAACTTTTACCAAGTCGTTGGTGGCGGTGAAAAAGTTGAATAGCTGCTTGGCAGACTGCTCAATCACCAGCCTTTGCCGCAGGCCTTCTTTTTGTGTGGCAATACCCACGGGGCAGTTGTTTGATCCGCAGGCACGCATGCCCAAGCAACCAATGGCCTGGAGCGCCGCGTTTGATACTGCCACCGCATCCGCGCCAAGCATCATGGCCTTCGCAAAATCCTCGGCCACCCGCAGCCCGCCGGTTATTATTAACGTAACGTTTTTTGCACCCACCGCATCTAAATGCTTGCGTGCCCTAGCCAATGCGGGTATGGTGGGTACATTGATATTATCGCGTAAAACGGTTGGTGCCGACCCAGTGCCGCCCCCACGGCCATCCAGTATAATGTAATCGACTCCCACTTGTATTGCAAAATCAATATCGGCCTCAATATGGCTGGCAGCCAATTTAAAGCCTATGGGTATGCCGCCCGTTTCTTCCCGCACCTTGTTGGCAAAATCGGCAAAGTCGCCCACGGTGTGCAGGTTGGTAAAGGTGGCAGGGGAAATGGCAGACTGCCCCTCCTTAAGGCCCCTTACCTCTGCAATTTCCCTGGATACTTTGTTGCCAGGCAAATGCCCGCCCGTGCCGGTTTTAGCCCCTTGCCCTCCTTTAAAATGGAACGCCTGCGCCTTCTTCACCTTATCCCAAGAAAAGCCGAACCCCGCCGAAGCGTATTCATAAAAATATTTACTGTTGCTGGCTTGCTCGGCGGCAAGCATGCCGCCCTCGCCGCTGGCAATACCCGTGCCCGCCATCTCTGCACCCATGGCCAAGGCGATTTTGGCTTCTTTTGACAATGCACCAAAGCTCATGTCCGATACGAAAATGGGCATACTCAACACCAACGGTCGCTTAGCCGCTGGGCCTATCGTTACTTGGGTGTTTACTTCGGCTTCATCCAGCAAAGGGCGGGTGGCCAATTGCGCGGGTAAAAACTGTAGGTCCTCCCATTTAGGCAGCGTGTTGCGGTCTACCCCCATGGAGGCTGAGGGGCCATGCTTGCCATAATTCTTCAGCCCGTTTTTAGAAAGTTCTTGAATATAGCCGGTAAATGGTTCCGTACTTTCGGGGTGGGTATCGGCATAGGCACCCAAGTACTCCTGCCGGTTAAACGGTTGGGGGTGCTGCAAAAGGTACTGGTTTATTTCAGCCTCATCCACGTAAATAAACCCGTCAATCACATCCGCGGCAAATTTGTGCAGCGATTCATCATTGTTGTACGCACTTACGCCGGTGTCGTACCTAAAATCCCAACCGTGTAAGCCGCAAATAAGGTTTTCGCCCACAATATGGCCGTCGCCCAATAAAGCGCCCCGGTGGCTGCAGCGGCCATACAGCACTGATACGTTGCTGCCGTATCTTATCACCACCAAATCGAGTCCGTTTACGAGTTGGTGAAGGGGTTGTTTTTCTTGCAAGGTTGTAAAATTGCAAAGCCTAATGGGGTTATTCATGCCAGTTTGTTTTAGAAGTGTTGTTTAGAACAGTTGCCTATTGTTGTTTTAGGCAGGCATTTTGGCCAGCCATTGGGTTAAGCTAATTGCCCGGCCATACCAAGGCCGCTAAGTTTTTGCCTAAAGCTAGTTGATTTTTGTAAAAATGCATTAGCAAGCCGCCCACCCGGCTGTTATACGTGAGCAATTGAAAATCCTTTCAGCGTACTGTGTTTATTTTGCGCAATATTCTCTCAGCAAGCATTTAGAAGCTCACTCATATGTTGTGCCTCCCTTTTTACCATTAAAAACAGCCTACCCAATGGTTTTGTATTTCTCCCTACAAGCGTGCACTTTCAAAGTAATACTATTTTCGACTAATTTCATCCCACCAAAATGTACAAGTAAAATGGTATTTCAGCAATCGACACGTGAAAAAGGATAAGATTATGCACAAGGAGCCATTGATTAAATTTATTAAAGCGAATATTCCGCATATTTCAATTGATGAGGCAGCCGTGGTAAACATTGCCGAAAATTTTGAAGCGCTTAGTTTTGAGAAAGGAGAATATTTACTAAAACAGGGAAAAGTTAGCGGTTATTTCTATCTAGCCAAGGGGTACATGAGGGCCTATACTTACAGTGATGTGGGGGATGAGGTTACCACGTATTTTTACCCACAAAACAGGGTTATTTTTGAGGCTGCTTCATTTTTTCAGGGCGCAAAGTCCAATGAAAATATACAGGCAATTTCAGCCTGTGGCGGCTACTATACCACTTTTGAAAAGCTAAACGCCATGTTTCACAGTATACCCGAGTTTAGGGAGTTTGGCCGCGCCGTACTGGTGAAGGAATTTGTGGAATATAAACAGCGGACCCTGGCCATGATTAATAAATCGGCCGAGGAGCGGTATGCTGACTTGATTCAAAACAGCCCCGACATCTTCCAATATGCACACCTAAGGCATATTGCCTCTTTTTTGGGTATTACCGACACCTCATTAAGCAGAATACGCAGGGGGTATTTTAAAAAACAGGGCTAACCCTTGCTTTGGCCCATTTAAAAGCACCAATATTTCGCAAATCTGCCCCGATGGTTTATTTATTGCCATTTGGCAAGTTGGTTGTTGCCTAATGGCAAGGCCACGCCGACTGCAAAAATCTTTCTTTGCAACATAAATCAATAATTTATTTGCAATGGAAAACAAGATTGACAAAAAGGAAGCAGCTTTAAACGACACAGCAAAAAATTTTTTTACCGGGTCTGTTCCCCAAAATTACGATACCTACATGGGGCCGTTGTTACTGAGGCCCTATGCATTGGATATTGTAAGCAGAATAAAGGCGGGTGGGCCAGTAAAGGTGTTGGAACTGGCCGCAGGTACCGGCCAGGTTACCCGTTACTTAGTTGAGGCACTGCCTGAAGCCACCATTATGGCCACCGATATTAGTGAGGACATGATGGCCGTGGGTAAACAAGCTATCCAATCGCCAAACCTTGTTTGGCAACACGTAAACATGGCTTCCATACCGTTTGAGGACGATTTGTTCGACTTGGTTATTTGCCAGTTTGGGTTAATGTTTGTGCCCGACAAACTGGCTGCTATGGGCCAAATTCGCAGGGTGCTTAAACCGGGCGGCCAGTTGTTGTTTAACACTTGGGGCCCCGTTGAAGAGAACCCGATTTGGCATATAAGCATGAAGCTATTTACCAAAACCTTTGGCGAGGCATTGATGCCGCAAGCTGCTGGGCCTTTCGCCTTAACTGATACCGAGCAAGTATTGGCATTTTTGGCGGAAGCAAAATTTACGAACATTACAGCCGAAATGGTGTACAAAACAACCCAAATTGAGCGGGCCGAAGTGGCTGCAACAGGCTTTGTAAAGACCATGCCCGCACTTAAGCAAAACCCCGGCCTCTACAACCAAACTTTACAAGCTTTACAACGCGAATTGGCTAAACAACTGGGCGAAGCCCCATTACGCAGCCAGTTACTGGCATTGGTGTTTGAAGCAACAAAATAAAAAGTTATGGCTATTAAAAAATTATTGTTGTTTCAGGCAGTGCCCACTTTTGCCACCTTCATTGTAATTATAGCTGCGCCTGCGTTAATACCACAATCGTTGGGTATAGCAATAACGCCCCAACAATACCTGCTGCCAAGGCTTATTGCTGCCAACAAATTGGCTATTGCATTTATGTCGTTCTAGGGCATGCAGCTAACACATGCAACGGCCTTGCGGTTGGTCTGCAAATTTTTTATTGTTTTTCATGCCGCAACAGGGTTGGTTTGTTTGTACAGCCTTTTGCAGGGGGCATCCGCCAATATTATAGGCAACATTGCACTGCGCGTTGTGGCAGTATCGCTTTTCTACTACTATGGCCTTTACACAAAGCCGGCCAAGTATTTTAATCATTCATAAAACTTACTATAAAATGTCACCTAAAATTTTAATTACGGCTGCCACCGGAAAAACGGGGTACGAAGCCGCAGCCAACCTATTGAAGGAAGGATACCATGTTAGGATACTCACGCGGGCTATAAGCCCCAAGGCTAAGGCTTTAGAGGACTTGGGCGCAGAAATTGCGTTGGGCGATATTACCAATTACGTACAGGTAAGTGCTGCGCTTAGCAATATTAGTACGGTTTACTATTGCTACCCTATAGCCAAAGGGATGCCAGAGGCGGTATCCTTATTTATCAAGGCTGCCACCGAAAACAGGGTTACGTCTGTTGTTTTTATGGGCCAGTGGCTGGCCGAATTTCCCAACCAGCAGAGCTTGCTTACGAACGACATAAAAAAATCGTACGAGTTGTTGAAGCAATCAAGCCTAAACGTTGTGTATTACAACCCTGGTTTTTTTGCCGAAAACATAGTGGCCTTAACCGAAAGCATCGTGCAGCTTGGTATAATGCCTACACCTTTTGGGGAGGGCAAATGCCCATGGATTTCGGCAGCCGACCAAGGGCGGGTGATTGCCGCATTGCTTAAAAATCCCAAGCCTTACTATGGCAAAAAAATACACCCTACGGGCCCAAGGAGTATTGACGCGAAAGAGATGGCGGCAATTTATTCAACCATAACGGGCGGTAGGGTTAAGCTAATGCCCGTGTCGGATGATATGTTTATGAAAGCCGTGCTGGCTGCGGCAAAAGAGTTTGGTTACGATGACTTTGTGGCCTTGCAGACTGTTTTTTATATGCAAGAGTTTAGAAAAAACCGTTTTGCCGAAGGCGGCCCTACCGATGTTGTTAAAACGCTTACCGGGCGGGAACCGGAGGACTTTGAACAAATTGCACGGGGTTTTATAAATAATTCACCGTATGGCAAACCCAGTTTTTCAAAAAAACTGTCGGCATTGGCGGCGTTTATCAAACTCATGTTTGTTAAGCTGCCCAGCAAAAAAGCCCTCGAAGCACTAAATAAATAATACTGGCAATGAACAACCAACAATATCTGGTAATTGGTGCAACACGGCATGTGGGTTCAAAAATAACCATACTACTTGCCAACAGGGGATAAAATGTTACCGCCATAGTAAGGCTGGAAGGCGCCGTATTGAAAGACCCGCACAACGGAACCATCAAATACATTGTGGGCGACCTTGCTGATGAGGATTCTATTAAAAAAGCCCTAGCTGGTATGGATGTGGTAATTAATACCGCCAATGGCCTGATACCGCTAAAAAGGGGTGACAGCGTAACTGGTGTAAACAACGGGGCGGTAAGGTTGGTGGCCATTTGCGAAAATGCGGGGGTAAAACATTTTGTCCTGTCATCCACACCTACGTACAAACATGATAAAGACGTGCCTGAACTACTGGGGAAACGAATGATTGAAAAGCGGTTGGCAATATCCACCATGCAGTCAATCATTATCCGTAACCCAGCATTTATGGATGTTTTTATGGTAATGTGCGGTTTTGCGCAGGCTGCGGATAAATCTCTGTATGCAACCACCAAAAGGGACTTTGGGTTTACGAAAATGTACATGAATGTGGTGGGTAGTTTTGTAGTTAAACGAGGATGGATGTTAGCCCCTGGTGGTGCAAACCATGGCACCCAACAAATTCAACCAGGGATGTTGCGGAAATGATGGTAGGAGGTGCCTTATACGAAGGCCAAGAAAACCTTCTGTTGGAAGCCGGTGGGCCAGAATGGCTTACCTGGCGGGAGATTGCCAACATAATTGCGGAAAAAACGGGGCGTAAAAGCATTAAAGTGATACCGATACCCGCATGGTTTGCAAGGGTTAACCGCATGGTGGTAAAACCATTTTCCGGCTCGGCGGCAAACATTTTTGCGATAGGGGCTTTTGTGGCAGATTACCAGCCAAGGTGGGAGTCAAAAGGGGTGGTGGAAAAGTTTAACCTACCAAAACAGCTGACAGTACCTGACTATTTAGACCTAAATCGGCAAACCTAACTAAGCTAAAGTGCCGGATGCGGCATGAAGTTTTTTTAGTTGGTTACCGCCTGCCCGAAAAAACTTTTGGGTAAGCGATTTGCGTTGCAACTATTACCGGTAAGATGCCTCTTTGCCGGTAGCGATTTTTTTATATACATTGCAGCCGATTTTTTGCCGGTGCCGATGCAATTTGCATGTAAATGCCGGCACAAGGTTCTTATGGTGTTTTTGTACCCAGTGGCGTTTTGTAAAACTGCCTAAACTGCCTTGGCTTGGGGTAGTGCCCTTTAAAAGGCCTTCATCAAGCCTAAGTGGCCGCAGTAAAATGGGAACTCAAACTTCCAGCAAGCACCTCGGATAAACCAAGCATTCCATGTACCCGCATTGTAATAAACGTTGTTTCCATTTGCTGCCTGTTGTTGCAATAGCCATTTTGGCGTGTTGTGTATCCTTTCAAGGCTATGCCCAAACCACCGATTTTGTTACTTCTTGGAAGACGAGCAACACAAGTACTGGTTCATCCTCAACCAAACAAATTAGAATACCCATAAATGCCGGGTTTACCTACAAATACAACGTAAACTGGGGCGATGGAAACACTAGCAGCAATCTTACGGTAGCCACTACCCACAGTTATACTACTGCAGGCACATACACTGTGCGCATTTCTGGCACTTTCCCGGCCATTTATTTTAACAACGCCGGCGACAAGTTAAAACTGCTTACGGTGCAGCAATGGGGCACCGCGATGGCTTGGCAAAGCTTTGCCAATGCTTTTTATGGGTGTGCAAATTTAAATGTAAATGCGGCCGATGCCCCGGTGCTAGGGGGTGTTACGCTAATGGCGTTGATGTTTGATGGTTGTAGTTCGCTTACCGGCACCAGTGCCTTTAACAGCTGGAACACCGGCACCATTACCGACATGAGCGACATGTTTAACGGGGCTAAGCTGTTTAACCAAAACATAGCAAGCTGGAATACCGCCGCCGTAAAAGACATGGGCGACATGTTTTATGGCGCCACAGTATTTAACCAAGATATCAGTGGTTGGAACACCGGAGCCGTTACCAATATGGCAGGTATGTTTTACCAAGCCAAGGCATTTAACCAAAATATTGGCAGTTGGAACACTGCAGCTGTAACCAGCATGAACAGTACATTTTCGTTTGCTACGGCGTTTAACCAAAACATTGGCAGTTGGAACACCGCTGCCGTAAAAGACATGAGTTTTATGTTTGACAGCGCTATTGCATTTAACCAAAATATAGGGGGCTGGAACACCACCGCCGTAACAAATATGAGCGGCATTTTTTACAATGCTACCGTGTTTAACCAAAATATCGGTAGCTGGAATACCGCTGCGGTAACCAATATGAGTTTCATGTTTTCGTTGGCACCCGCATTTAACCAAGACATCGGCGGTTGGAACACTGCCGCTGTTACCAACATGAGTTTTATGTTTGACAGTGCCGCATCGTTTAACCAAAACATCGGCAGTTGGAACACAGGTGCAGTAACCGACATGAGCTTTATGTTTCCACTGGCTTATGCCTTTAACCAAAGCCTGGCCGGGTTAAATATTAGCAAGGTTACCACCATGGCAGACATGCTGGATTACTGTGGCTTATCAGTAACCAATTACGACAATACCATCATCGGCTGGCAGGCCGGGGTACACAAAAATAGCGTAACCCTCGGTGCCCCCGGTTTGTATTACTGCAACAGTGCCGTGCAGCATGCCGCGCTTATTGCCACCAGCGGTTGGGCTATTACCGACGAGGGGCAGGTAAGCCCCCCCACACCCAGTATTTCACTTACCTGCGGCAGCGGGGGAGGGCCTGAGGGCAACCAAGCCTACGGACGGCTGTACGAAGGCTCAGGCCAGGCAACCAGTTGGCTTTGGACCACCACCAGCGGCGGCAGGTTTTATACCAGTGCCAGCCTTAGCGTAAACTCAGACAGTACATTGTCTCATATACAGGCACCTTTTGTTAACTTAAGGGGCAGTTACACTGTAAACATAATAGCTGCCAATGGTTGTGGTAATAGTGCCACTTACACCATTACTAGTGGCAGTTGCAGCCCGGTATTGTCTACCAAAATGCTTGGGTTTGCTGCCGCATTGCAATCGGGCGGCGTTTTGCTCAGCTGGCAGGCCGCAGCCAGTAACGGCACTGGCCATTTTATAGTGCAGCGTAGCAACAATGCTGCCGATTGGCAGCAAATTGGCCAAGTTGCCCAACATAGCGGCACTGCTGGCTTTAGCACCTACCGCTTTGTGGATGCGCTGCCTGCCCCCGGCACCAATTATTACCGCATACAAGCGGTTAGCAACAACGAGCCACCAGAAAATACACTTGTAAAGCAGGTTGAAGTACCCTTTAATGCCACCGTAAAATTATACCCAAACCCAACCCATGCCTTGTTGCTGCTTGAGTTTAACAGCGCCGCCGCAGGCCAAGCCAAAATATGCATAACCAATGTTGCGGGCAAACCTATGTACACTGCCAGCCAGGCTGTTTGCAGGGGCTTTAACCGTGTGCGCTTGGCACAGGCGCAAACACTATCCCAGGGGCTTTACATTATCAACCTAACGTTTACTACTGGCAGCGTTAACGCCAAGTTTTTGAAGTTGTAATAAAGGCCGGGTAGCGTAGCCACACAATTTGTGCAGTTGTTTTCAAAAATCCGCGGCCAAGGCGGCTGGCTTTATCAAAATTATTTTTGCATCTGGGTTAGCCTATCAGTCAATGTGCAGCAACTGGCCTCGTGGTAAAATAGCACGCGCCTTTTGCTCCACCGGTACACATCCGGCATCCACCCAAAGCTTTCCTTTCTACTTCTCGTGCATTGGGTAGGCACTAAACAAGTAAACCTTATTCGTTTTTGCCATTGTAGTCCAAATTAGCGAAAGGCTAAATTGGTTGAATAATACCAAGCAGATGTATGGCCATCTGTTGTAAAGTTGGGTATGGCCGGTATCGGTAGGCCGGTTGCCGCTGTAAGCCAATTTGATTACCCCCACCGCGATACTCAAAGTCTCCAAAAACAACTTTATCTGTGTTGCCTACTACAGGCTGTGGCGTTTCAACTACAGCAAGTATGCAATTACCTTGATAATGCACGCCTGTGTGGGTAGATACCTTTGTGTTGTCAAAGTAAATAATCAATCAACAATCTAAAATCAATTTATATGAAAACCAAACTTCTGTTATTCGCCTTACTGCTCGGGATGAGCGGTATTGTTTACGGCCAAGGTTATTTAGGCATTGGCACCGGCACCAGCAAACACGCATGGACCATGAACTTAGAAACCGGGTTTCGCAACAAATACAGCCTGGTTGAGTTTGAAGTAAAGGCTGCCCCAATAAGCCGCAGTGTTAACGAACCCGGGGTGTTTTGTTTTAAAGCAGGCTACCCAATTGCTTTTAGAAACACCGACATACTGTTGATACCAATGGCCGAATATGCTTACATGTTGTACAGCCAAGATGAATTTAAAACCGCCACCTACCAAAACGCCTGGAAAATGGGTGCTGGCATAAGGTTGCAGGCCAACCACCTGTTTGTGCAGGCAGATTATATAGGCACACCCTATTTGCAGGTTGGTATAATAGCCGAATTTAAAAGACGCTAATAGCGGCAGACTAAAAAACAATGTTTAAAACCACTAAAACTAATTTTATGAAAAAGATATTTACCGCAGCCTGCTTGCTTATGATTGCTGCACAAGGCTTTGGCCAAAGCAACGCAACAGAAAATATGGCTACTAATGCCCAACCCAGCTTGGTTGATTCTATAACAGGAACTGTATTGGTGTACGACACACCTACCATAACACCCTTGCAAACTGATGAATGTAAACTTGCGTTTGCTGCCAGTGTAAGAGGCCTTACTGCCACACCAGTAGCTGGTTTTGAGCTTGCCAATGCAGGCGCGCAAAAGGCCGTGCAGCCGTTGGTAAGTGTACAAACCAAGGGCAACCTGTATAGCTTTAAAAGGCAGTGGCCCGTATATGCCAGTTTTTTTGGTGCAGGGTTGGCCTATGGTACCGCAGAGGCATTAATATGGCACCCAAACAGCAGTAGCGCATTTTGGAACCCCTACAAAAGCTGGAAAACCGGTGGGGCTGTAGATGGTTACCATGCGGCAAGGGCGGTGGGTATTGCCTGTTTCATGGCAGGTGCGGTACTTTCTGTAAACGATATAAAACACCCATTCAGTTGGAGGATGCTTAAAAAAGTGGCCATTTGTTCTGCGGCATACTGGGCCGGGCAAATGATTACCTGGCACGCTGTAAAATAGCCAGCCCGTTTTGTAAGCCGCCGCCAGTTTTTGCTATCACACCCGGCAAAAAAAAAGGACAACAATTTTTTAGCCACACCCAAAGCCAATTTTATGCTTAAAATAATAATTGCTGAAAACAATGCGGCCATTCGCCAAGGGGTAAAAAGGATATTGATGGGCGAATTTGCCGATGCAACAATTGATGAAGTGCTTACTGAGAACGCGCTGTTGCAAACAATTGCAGATAATGAATACAGTTTAGTGATTGCAGATGTTTTAACACCCGGTACCAGCATTACCGAAGCTATTAAAAAAATGAAAATGCTCCGTCCCAAAACCCCCGTTTTAGTGTTGAGTATGTATCCGTTTGACCACTATGCCGTTAGTTTTTTAAAAGCCGGGGCCAATGGTTATTTAACGGCCAGTTTGGTGCCGGAGAAACTTATTACAGCCGTGCGTACCGTATTAAAAGGCAAAACATTCCCCGCCCGCCAGGCACTCGTGCAGTGGTATTGAGCAAATGGGCAAAGCGCAATTGTACGCCAGGTTGGCCAATATAACATTCCCTAAAATTTTCCCGCAGTAATACGCCAAGGCCATCGGCTTTGGCGTATTACTGCGGGGCTATAGTATGGGTTGGTTATACCAAGCACCCCCGCTGGGTTTGCAGCGGCGGCTGCCTTTTTTACAATAGGCTATTTTGCAAAGGGTAATAATTTTAATGACTATCCCGCAATTTGGTTTAGCTGATTTTTTTTGAAAAAAAACCAAGGCTGTATGGTCAAGCCCATAATACATTTGTGGGGACACAACCGGGGGCTTTCGCCCGGATTTGTGTCTCCACAAATCCAATAAACGGAAATTTTTTTTACGCTTAAACCAAATTGCGGGATAGTCATTATAATTTTTACCCTCACCTCAAATTATAATAATGCCCACCCCATAATTGAATAACTTTAAATGCTTTTTAAAATTACTTTATAACGCCTTGCTATGTACGTAGATGCCGAGAACTACCCCCAAGAATTTTTGAAACAAAAGGCTAAAGCCATTTTTACTCAATTTATTAATGCTAATGAGGTGCCGGATGAGGCCATTGTAAACAGCCTGGCTAAATTTTTACAAGCTGAAGTATTGCAGCCTGCGTTGCAGGCAGCGGATGCTAACAAAGGCCAGCCGGTACAAACGGCTTCTGGTTTAACCATTACAGATGCACCCGGCAGTGGCCACGCAGCGTTTGCAAACCCAATGGGGCAAAAGGACGCACAAGCATTGTTGGTAGCCAATAATGAGCGGTTTACCTACATGATGGCCGCCACATTTGATGTTGTGTGGGATTGGGACATTGCCAGTAGTACAATTTATTACGGTGCTGCTTACCAAAAAATGTTTGGCTACGATGCGGGTTTGTATAAGTTTTCTTTAGAACGTGCGTTGCTGGAAGAGATAATTTATGCCGAAGACGTGCCTGCGGTGGAAAAGAGTTTGAATGATGCGCTGGCATCTACAAAAGACCATTGGCAAGCCGAATACCGGAGGCTAAAACAACGGGGCGGTTATGCAGTGGTAGCATCTAAGGCTATCATCATAAGAGATGCGGCGGGTAATGCCGTGCGGCTGGTGGGTGCTATGCAGGATATAACCAGCAGAAGAAACCTAATGACCGCGTTAAATAACAGCGTTGAAAAAATATGGTCGCTGTTACAAAATGTTTCGGATATTATTACACTGGTTGACAAACATGGCGTTATACAGTACCAAAGTACTGCCGACAAGGAAGTGTTGGGCTACGACGAATTTGAAGTGGTGGGGCGTAATATTTATAGTTTACTGCACCCCGACGACAAGCACTTGATTAATATTGATGCAGACAGCCTGCCCGACAGTCCGTTGCAGAGGCAGTTTGCAGAGTGCCGGATGTTGCATAAAAATGGCAGTTATGTTTTTCTTGAAATGCAGTTAAATAACCAACTAAACAACACTGCCATAAGAGGGGTTATTTTAACCAGCCATAACATTACGCAACGCAAGAAAAGAGACGAAGAAAAAAATGAATTGCTGCATAGGCTTAGGGTGGAAAATGAAGAAAAGCAAAACTATGCCGAAGCTTTAGAACGTTCGGAAAAACGGTATAAATTTCTTTTTGAAAACAGCCCGGCCCCCATGTTGATGTGGGATTTTAAAACGTTGAATATATTGGACGCCAACTGGGAGCTGTTAAAAAAGTATGGGTATAGCCGCCAAGAGTTTTTAAAACTAAATATAAAGCAAATCAGGCCTGTTGAAGATGTGCCGCTCATCATTGCAGCTACCGAAAATATTGACACATATGGGGTAAACCATAAGCGGGTTTGGCGGCATTGCAAAAAAAGTGGCGAGGTAATGTTTGTGGAGGTCTCCGCCAACTTGGTGGAGTGGGACGGCCGTGTGGTGTCAGTTAACCATATTAACGATATTACCGAAAAATTGACAACCGAAAATGCGTTAAAGGAATCGGAGGCACGCTACCGGCTGTTATTTTACAAAAGCCCCTTGCCCAAGTTGATTTACGATGTTAACACGCTGCAAATTGTGGATGCCAATGATGCGTTTTTGGTTGATTATGGCTATAGTTTGCCCGAATTGGTTTTACTTACACTTAAGCCGTTGCTGTTGCCTAAGGAGTTGAAGCGCTTTACACAAATGCACGATGGCAACCAAAGCCAAAGCCAAGCCCTGGCTAATTGGGGAATGTTTACATTTAAGCGGAGGAATAAGCAAAAGCTGATTGCGGACGTGTATGCCAACGAAATTTCATATAAAGGGGCAGAATGTATCCTACTATCCTGTATTAATGCAACCGACCGGGTGGCTACACAGGAAAAAATAAAAAAAACCTCGGAGCGGTTGCGGGAGCTGGCCACATACCTGAATGACATAAGGGAAGACGATAGGGCCAGCATTGCACGCGAGATACACGACGAGCTGGGCCAGCAATTAACCGGGCTTAAAATGGACGTGCACTGGCTTAAAGAAGAGATGCCAACACTTACTGCCGAAACGAAGCTGCAATTTGAAAGTATCCTAAAACTGATTGACCGCACGATTGGCACCGTGCGAAAAATTTCAACGGAGCTTAGGCCTATTATGCTGGATGACCTAGGCCTGCTGGAAACCTTGCGGTTACACAGCCAAGCGTATGAGAAAAGATTTGGCATAAAAGTAGAGTTTGTTACCAACCTAACAGATTTACCCGTACCCCCCAAAACAGCCATTAATATTTTCAGGGTATTTCAGGAGTCACTTACCAATATTGCCCGGCATGCCGGTGCCACCCAGGTGTACTGCAACATTAAGTGCAACAACAATAAATTTATTCTAACAATAAAGGATGACGGCAAAGGTTTTGATACGATGCAAGTAGCGGAGAAAAAAACACTGGGCCTGCTTGGCATGCGCGAACGCATAATAATGCTGGAAGGCGATTTTGTTATACATAGCCGCCACGGTGCCGGAACAGAAGTGGTAGTTACCATACCTTTGGCAGCGGCAAAATAAATAATAATGTACTATGCGGATAATTATTGCAGACGACCACGCATTTTTACGACAGGGCGTTGAGCGTATTTTGCGGAAGGAATTTCCCACGGCCGAAATTGACGAGGTGGCCGATGGGGAAGATTTGGTTAAGAAGGTGATGCAATACCAATACGACTTGGTAATTTCCGACGTGTCGATGCCGGGCCGGGGTGGCATGGAGGCCTTGCACGCCATAAAGGAGCAGTACCCCAAGTTGCCTGTGTTGATGCTGAGCATGTACCCGGAAGACCATTATGCGTTGCGCGCGTTAAAAGCCGGCGCAAGCGGTTATTTAAGCAAAAGCATGGCACCGGAGGAATTGATTACCGCCGTGCGCCGTGTATTAATGGGGCGCAAGTACATTACAGCCTCTGTGGCCGAACTGCTTACCGACCAATTTTCGGAGCCTGAGGGCAAGCTGCCCCACGAAACACTGTCTGACAGGGAGTTTGAAGTACTTAAGCTGCTGGCCACGGGCATGGGTTTGTCGGACATAGGTAAAACGCTTTTTATCAGCGCCACCACCGTAAGTACTTACAGAACAAGGATATTGGAGAAAATGAACCTTAAAACAAACGCCGACCTTATACGGTATGCGTTGGAAAACGGATTGTTTTAATATTGGGCAGCCTAGGTTAATCGTGGGTTTATTGTAAAAATCTTATATGCTGCAAATAGTGCACTACTTGTTTTTTCTGCATCGGTCGCTGCAATATTTTACTTCGTGCCATACCTTCTCCCATTTTTTTCGCCAGGTAAAAGGCCTGTTGCAGGTTAGGCAGGTTTTGGTGGGCAGGTTTTCTTTTTTTATGGCTTTCATACGGTTGGTTGGGTGTTTAACTGTTGTAAAAATTGCTCCGCATTGGCTAAATGCAGCTGCTGCTTGGCGGGCGGCATTTTATCAAACGTGTTTACCAGCATGCCCAAGCGGGGGTTTTTTAGAAAAAAGCTGCGGTGTGTATGCATAAACCGCCAAAACACCCCATCCCATACCGGCTGCCAATCACCTTTCGGGTAATCGCTCATTTTCATCAAATAATTACTGCCGCTTATATAGGGTTTTGTTGTCATCAGGCCGCCATCCGCAAACTGTGTCATGCCATACACGTTGGGTACCATCACCCAATCGTAGGCATCAATAAACATCTCCATAAACCACCTGTACACTTCATCAGGGTTAAACTCGCACAGCAACATAAAATTGCCCAGCACCATCAGCCTTTCAATGTGGTGGCAATACCCTGTTTGCAAAATTTTTTTAATGGTAATGTCAACCGGTGCAATGCCTGTGTCGCCTGTCCAAAAGCTTCGGGGTATGCTGCGGGTAAATTTCCAATAGTTGGCGGTGCGTTGCCTGGTGCCTTCGCGCACATACACCATGCGTATAAACTCCCGCCAGCCCATTATTTGCCGTATAAAACCTTCCAGCGAGTTTAGCGGAATATTGAACTCTTTTGCAGCCCCTAACGCAGCTTGCATAATTTGCGCTGGTTGCAGCAGGCCTATATTAAGCATGGGCGTTAATACCGAATGGTGCAGCACCGCTTCCTTCGCTACAATGGCATCCTCATACGCACCAAATTTTTCAAACCGGGTTCTTAAAAAACCAGCCAGCCAATGTTCTGCGTCGGCAAAGGTTACTACAAATAAACAGGTGCTGTCTGCGCTGCCGTAGTTGTTGGCAAAATGCTCGCGCACATAGTGTTTGGCTTCGCTTATAAAGCTGTTTTCCTTGGGTAATGGCAATGCGGGTACCTTTTCTTTTGGCGGAAACTTTTGCCGGTTTTCCGCATCAAACGTCCATTTTCCGCCTATGGGCTGGCCGTTGTCTTCCAGCAAAATATTCCGCTGCTTGCGTTGCCAGGTGTAAAAATCTGTTTGAAAATATGTTTTCTTTTGGTTGAAATATGCATCCACACCCTGCGGCGTGTTTAAAAAATTGGGGTTGTTGTAAAGGTGCAGGGTTATGTTGTTTTTGTCGCACGCCTGCCGCATGCGTTTAAGCAGCCAATCATCCGCAGGCTCTGCCATGTGCATGTGGGCAACGGCTTGTTCTGCAAGTTGGGCAACCAACACCCTGCAATCATTTTCTTGCGTGTGGGTTTCAACATACCGCACTGTAAAGCCGTTTTGTTGCAGCCAGTTTTCGTAAAACTTCATGCTGGTCCGGTGCAATACCAGCTTTTGCTGGTGAAAATTGCATTGCCTAAAAAACAACCATTCTTCCACCAGGTACACCTGCCTGCCTTGTAGCAATGCCGGGTGTTGCTGGTATAACTGATGCGGAAAAACAACCGTAACTGCGTTTGCCATGCAGTTGTAAACAATATTGGGGGTGTAAAGTTTAATCAACAACAAGTTTGTCTACCAGTAATTCGGTTAGGTTTCATGGGCAGCTAGCTGAGTGCATAATCTGATTTTAGGCACCCAAAAACGATTATCTAAATGCAATTCCGGAAACCTGCCGACGCAACCAGTATATTGGCAAGTTAACTTTGTTCAAATCGCCCCTTAACGAACAACGCCTTGCCCGAAAAGCAGCTATTTTTCGCCATTTTTATAACCAATAACCCAATATTTCAATAATTTTTGCCGGTGAAATGGCCGTTGCGGATAAAAATATTTTGGGGCTGAAACACTTTGTTTACAAGGGGTTATGTGAAAATAGCAGTGCTTAGGCATAATAAAAACAGTTAGAACTTGATTTGCATTGCCCTATAACGGGTTGTACTTTTACATTGTTAACGGGAAGTAAAGTAGATGAAGGGCAGCAAATGAAAGAAACCCGCTAACAACCAAAAAGATTTTTAAGACTTTTCATATGGCAAGCAATCGTTAGAGGTCGTCTGTTTCTACAGAGGATCTTTTTTTTGCGCCTATCTCTTGCACTGCTCCTCTACGCGCCATTTTATGATTGCCGCAATTATCTATTACTATCAGCAATCTACTTGGGCTACCATTTTTTCTCCGCCGTTGTTGGGTGTTTTCACCAACAACGAACATATTAGACTGCCAAAAGGATGTTGGGAAACTTTGTTAGTGAAAACACCAACAAAGGCGGAAAAGGCCAAGTTTTTTAAATGACGTTTCTATATCTTGGTTGGATGCTAATTGTTCTTCGCCGTTGTTGGGTGTTTTCACCAACAACGAACATAATAGCCTGCCAAAAGGATGTTGGGAAACTTTGTTGGTGAAAACACCAACAAAGGCGGAAAGGCGAAGTTTTTTCAATGACGTTTCTATATCTTGGTTGGATACTGATTGTTCTTCGCCGTTGTTGGGTGTTTTCACCAACAACGAAACTACAGCATCCCAGAAAGCGAGGTTTGCCCCAAGGTTCATTCAATGTTGAATGTAAGGTTATGGGGTGCCAAACCTAATAAATGGAAAGCTTACTCATCAATCATCGCCCAAGTTTTTAAATTCATCTTCAATATCAGCTATTTCGGGTAATTGCGATTTTAACTCTTCTGGCACGGCTTTGCTTATTTGATAGTCGGATACACCGATGGCGTTGCTGTACCCACGAAGGCTGTATTCGGCTACCACCTCATTTTTGCCCTTGCAAAGCAGCAGGCCAATGGTGTCGTTATCGCCTGGTGTTTTAAGCTTGTCGTTTACCACGTTAATGTAAAAATTAAGCCTGCTGGCATCTCCCGGCTCAAAAAGCCGTGCTTTAAGTTCAACCACCACTAGCAGTGCAGCCGAGTATGGTAAAACAATAGGTCGGCATAAAAATCTTGTTGGCCTATTTCAAAATGCACCTGCCGGCCAATAAAGGCAAAACCCTGCCCAAGCTCTAGTAAAAATTTGGTAACATGGTTAGCCAGTTGCTCCTCGATATTGCGCTCGTCCGCCTTTTCTTTTGCCTGCACAAAGTCGAATATATAGGGGTCTTTAAGCAGGTAATTTGCAAAGTCTGACTGTGGGGGTGGCAGTGTGCGGCTAAAGTTGGTTATTTTCTTGGCTACTACCTGCCTTTCAAACAAACTGTTTTCAATTTGTATGGCCAATATGTTGCGGCTGTTGCCATGCTCCAAACTGTTTAGCATATACCAAAAGCGCTTGCCAAGGTGTGGTTCCTTATCCATCAGCACTACATGGTGCGACCAGCTAATTTTTGCTACAATGCACTGCTTAAAAAGCACTTCTGCCATTTGCGCAACAGGTTGCTGTGTAATTGTATTTTCCGTTCCCTGTAATTGTGCAGCAGGTTGCTGCGCAATTATAAAATTATCATGTGCCAATTGCGCAACAGGTTGTTGCGTAATTATAACTTCCTCATTATCAAAGGTTAATAATTGGGCAACAACCTGTTGCGTAATTGGGTTTGCCTTTTTCAGCTCCCCTTCAATCTGTATAAAACGGTTAACCGTTACCACAGTATAGGTTGCGGCAAATTGTTTCATGTATAACAGGTTGCGGCGGGAGAAACCTTTCAGCATAGGGAATTCCTTTTTCAAATCCCCGGCTAATCTTTCTATTATTTTGCCGCCCCACCCCTCGGCTTTTTGATTATCCAAAATATACTGGCCAAGCTGCCAATACAGCCATAGCATCTGGCTGTTGGCAGCCGATACTGTTTTTACCTGGGCTTCTTGTATTTTAGTTTTTATGTCAAGAAGTAGTTCTTTATAATCGTTGTACTGCATGTTGTTTTATCGCTAAATATTCCGAGTTGCACCAGCCTTTGCGCCAGATGCGGCTCAATTTATGAAAAATTGAGAAAAGGGGGCAATAAATGGAGGGAGGAAAGCAACATGCTTTTTAGCTTTGCCTAAAGCAACACTCGCGAGTAAAGTAATGAACAACATCTGGTACTAAGCCATCGAAAAGCTCCTACAACTTTTTTGTCTTCTTGCTAAACAATCAGGCCCGCATTCTACCCAGCAGTCAACCGGGTTGTCAAGTTTGAACATCTACGCATATCCTAATGTACTTGTAGCCAATAATTCTTTTTCCAATATATACTTGCTTTAAAGCGTTTAAACAACCTAACCCTTAACAGTGTAACTAACGAATGCGGCCTTATCATCAATATTGGCGAATAAGCTTCCCCATTTTTTTTGAACCTCCGGCAGTTTGGGGTCGCAATCGGGCTCGTATTTGCCGTCCATACGCAGTATGCGAAAATTGGTTTGTTGCTTTAAATGTTTGTAAAGGTTGGCCGCTGGCATTTTCCACCCATTGGGCTTGGTAATATTGGGGTCGCTGTTATCTACCGATATCATCGCTGCCAAGTCGGGGTTGGTCATTTTTTCAAGGTATTCGGGCAATGTTGCATTATGGCTGGCATGGTGCCCTACTTTGTAAAACACTGTTTTTTGCAACAGGCTGTCCAATGATATTGCTGGGTTGTTCCATTGTATGGTTTTCCACGACAGCCAGTTACCGGTTTGGGCATCCCCCACAAACAGCAGCACTTTTTTCGACTCTACCAACTCAAAGGCCAACACAAGGCTGCTGTTGTTGGTATACGTGTCAAGGTAAAGGGCCAGTTGTTCAGCCTGGTCAAGCCATTCCTGGTCTATTGTTTTCCAATGGTTTTCTTTCTTTTTATAGGCGCTGTTCATAAATTCATCATCCGTTAAAGACCTGGTAAACTTCTTGTCAAACGGAAAAAAACCTTCTTCTGCTAATGTTTGGCCGTCGTCAAAATTAGTAAGGGCCGAGTGCAGCCCGTCGGCAACATTTGCTGCGGCAGTAAGCTTGCTTTCGTACGACTCGCCTTTGCCCGGGTTGATATCAAAAAGCAGGTCATTATCCCTTGGCGGCCCCAGCACATACACCTTTACGGCACCGGGTGCAAGGCCGGGCAGGTCTAAGATTTGGCCTGGCGAAAGATAGCTTACTTTTTTGCCCAGCGATTTAAGGTTATTTATGCCGTCCTGCGGTACCGCAGGAGAGCTGTCTGCGGTAGCGGCTGCAAGGCCATAAAAACCGAGCACATCATTTATATGGTCGGCTGCCGATGGTTCCCCAACCGTATTGGTAAGCCCAGCTGTGGCCATGGCAGGCAGCAGCGCACTTATTTTCTGCAATTTGTCAACCAGCTTACGCTGCCCTTTGGCTATAAGGGTAGCTTTTTCATCGTTGGGGTCATCCAGCCAGCTAAGCCAAACTTCTTTCATGCCAATTTCTGCAAAAATATCTTTTGCATGCACAAAGCCCGAAAGGTGGTCGTTGTGTTGGTGCGTGCCAACCACCACATCAAAGGGTGCCGGCCCACCACCCGCCATTTTTTGCTGGGTTTTAATGTCCGCAGCCACTGCCTTCATGCGCTCAACAGAGGGGCCGCCATTGCGGAAAGAGCCGCAATCAATCAACACGCTGCTGGTGGCGGTGCCATCCGTAAAATGGATAAGGAAGCAATCGCCCAACTCCCCAACCCTGTACATTTTTATGTTAACATCTATCTTTGCCATAACGGATTAATGAAAATGAAGGTGAGCAAAATTGATATTTTCGAAGCCGGTGTTGTTGCCGTACATCGAATCGGTAAACGATGCATCCTGCCCGGCAGTACTGTTTAACTGGTAAGCCAACTGTGCCAAAAAGCGGGCATTGCTGCCAATATGTTTGGTTATTACATAACTCAGTTTAAAATCTTTTGAACTATCAAAGATGATTGTTGAACCGCCACGGAATTTTACTGGCTGGGTCTGCCCGTTGCCTTGGTCAACCTCTACCGTAATAGATTGTGTAATGGTTACAATAACCTGCTCAAGCACCAAACCATCGTTGCCCACCCTGTAGGCCGGCCTAACCTTATGTATTTCAATGGGAGTGTCCACTTTCGGGTTTTTGTAAATTACCGTACCGGTATGGTCTTTAAAAACGATACTTTTAGTACCCAGCCCCAGCTTATCAAGCAGGTCGCCCCATTCATCGCCGAGTACTGCGCTTTTTTCATTCACCATTAAATGGTGCAGATCCCGTTGAATATCCTGCGATTTTTGCCAAACCTCGTGTCTGTTACTGATGCTGTTAAGGTCGCGCACCCTGGTTTTTAAAAAAGCCGCCAGGGCATCCATCGCTTTTTCCTGTTTTTCTGACAGGTCGGGTGCCGACCACTGCAGGCTTTCTTCAGACAGCGTGGTTACATTGCCGGGAAAAATGCCCCAGCTTCTAAAGGCATCTATCAACGCCACCCGGTAAATTTTTTCATCGCTTTTGGCAAATTCAATATCTGCTGTAATAAGGGCGCGCAGATAGTCGCCATAATTAATATCAACAGGCGGGCAGTAATCCAGTGCACGTATGGCAACGTTCAGTAGGTGTTCTGCTATGTGGCAAATTTCTTCGGCCAGCCTTTGGGCAAGGTCTGGGTGTATGGCGCCTTGGGGTAAAACACCCGTTCCGTTGGTGGCAATCCTAAAAAGATCCGCAGTTCTATAGTTGTATACTTTAATGAGGGCATCAAAAAAAGTTGCCACTAAAACAGAGCCACGTTCATGGCATTCTGCTTTGGATTGGTACAGGGTTGCATCTGGTTTGCGCCGCTCCCATTGTCCGTCGTCGTTGCGCTGGCCTATGGCACTGCGTAACGCACCCCTTCCGTTAGCCAATGCTGACCCCAATTGGGTTGCCAATTCGCCCAAAACAGTAAAATGATCAAGGCTGCCCTGTGCGTTAGATAACTGTTTAACCACCAAATCTGTAATGGTGAACCGCTGCAACAAGGCAATAATATCTGCAAACCCTTCGTGAAAAGCAGCAACATCCCTGTTGGTATCTTCCATATAACGGGGGTGGATACTGTCAAGTAGGGAATGGGTTACCTCGTGCGCAATAATATCTGGCGAGAGGCAGCTGAATACGGCGCCACCGGGAAAGTTGGTACCCTGTATTTGCAGGGATGCTTTAAAATACCCAAATAGGATGGCTTTTTTATCCCTGTGGTAATAGGCATTCGCTGCGCGGAATGCATGGGGGTAGAGCCTTATTTTTCCAACGTATTCATTCCTTACAAATTTATCGTTTTCGTATACCGCCCTTGGTGCCCAAATAAGTTTTCTGCCCAATGATTGTTCAAAATGCATCAGCGTTTTCATGGCGATGGTGTACACAAATTGCTGATGAAACTGTGGGTTGCCTTCGCTGGGTTTCAACCCGTTTTGCGAAAGCACCTCAATAGCATTAAGATTAACGGGGGCGTAATAACAATTACTTGGCGGGTCAATATCTATCACTTCAAAATACTCACCCACTGGGCCAGGTGTATCTTTTTGGTTTTCGTCTTGCAAATCCTCCCAACGTACCCGGTATACGGTATCGTTAATGGTCATGGTATCTAACTGGGTGGAAAAACCAGGGTCAAGGGTGTATCCTCGCAGGAAACGGTACACTTGTGTAGGCATAACTATATGGCTTTTTTTAAGCGAACGTTTTACGGTAGCGGTAACAATATAATAAAAGGAATTGGAGTTTGCAAGCAATTGGATAAAAATATATTTGCGGAGTATGCGACAACTACGCAGCAATGGTGATGGGCTTGGTTTAGTACCAGTAACACTTTTTTTCTACTTCGTTAGTATCGTTACCCCATAAACCCTTCACCTTCCCCACCTGACATTAGTAACGTACAACCACCCCCATCCCCCAAAACCTTCCGAAATTAGTGGGAAAAACATTTTACATTATGGCCGTCGTTTGGCTAATGTATATTAAGGATTTAATGCATAATCCCAGTAAAATACACCGTGGGTGGGCAAGCCCATGCGCTTTTGTGCAGCTAGTGTTAACGGCAGTTGCCAGCACCCCACAAGCCATATTTGTTTTATTGTCCATTTTTGGGTGTATCATTTTTTGCCCCAAACCCTTTGTGGTATTGGGTTGTAATGTTTGCAGGTTTGTAGCAAATAATTGCAGTGTTTTTACAAACCGGGTTTTATTGAAACCCTTTGTGGTAAAGGGTTTGGATGCTTTCCCGTTTTGGGATGAGACACCCCAAAGCGGTGTCGCATATTGTCTCGCTTTTAGCCCTAAACCCAATTGGGCAGAGGGTTGCCGCATTTTCCCATCGTGGGAAATGTTACACCCTACATGTGGTGTCGCAAACTGTCTCAACGCAATAGGGTTTGGTGCTGGGCTATTCTATCCCGCGCACATGCATACGTACGGTGTACACCGCTTCGCTGGCGGTAATAAACAGCAGCTTTTTGTCTTTGCCGCCAAAGCAAATATTGCTGGTCCATTTTTCGGGTATGTCAATGTGCGCTATTTTTTGGCCAGCGGGGTTGTAAATGGCAACGCCGTTGTTGGTAAGGTAAATGTTGCCGCGTTCGTCAATCGTCATGCCGTCGCTGGCTTCGGGCGCAAAAAGCTGTTTATTGGTCAGGCTGCCGTTGGGGGCAATGTTGTAGCGGTAGGTTTTCCAATCGCCCATGTCGGCCACATACAGGTATTTGCCGTCGGGGGTGCCTACGATGCCGTTGGGCTTTTTAACGGTGGTGTCGGCCAATTGCGCTTGGTGTTTGCCGGGGGCGAGGTAGTACAGTTTTTCGCCGGGTATAGCAGGGTCGGGGGCCTTTCGCTCCCAGTAATCCCGCTGAAAGTAGGGGTCGGTAAAGTAAATGCCGCCGCCGGGTGCAATCCACAAATCGTTGGGGCCGTTCAGCAGGTGGCCCTGGTAATCTTTCAACAGCACGGTTATTTTACGGTTGGGGCTAATGCTCCACAACTGGTCGTGCTCGTCGGCACAGGTAACAAGGTTGCCCTTGGCATCAAAATACATGCCGTTGGAGCGGCCTGCGCTGTCCATAAAAACAGAGAGCTTCCCATCAACATCATATTCCCAAATTTTGTTATTGGGCTGGTCTGTGAAAAATATATTGCCTTTTTTATCCACGGCGGGCCCTTCGGTAAAAGTAAACTGACGGGCTACGAGCATGGCTTTGACACTACTGTCAAACAAAGGCTCCTGGGCGTTGGCCCGGCCGAAAACAAGAGTGGTGAGCAACGCGAACATGCAGCCAGGCAGCAACGCGGAATGTTTTTTCATACTCGGCAAATAATCGTTTAAAGTAAAAATATTTGTATGCAATATAGCGCGTTAAATACAAACACCCTTGTGCAGCGTTGTTCTAATATACTTTACTGGTATACTTGCAGCTTTGCTTTTTCGTTAACAGCTAATCAATTACTTTTAAACCTTAAACACAATGTATATGCGGTTTGTTTTTTGTGCCATATTGCTTAGCTTAAGCACCGCCGGTTTTGCCCAAGATGACGATATGCCCGATTTTCGCAGTAAGCGAGACAATCTGTTGAAAATGCAGGAGAAGGATTTGCAGGCGGATATTGCCACCTTTACCATGGCAGGCATTGATATTAGCAACGCCCGGCCACCCATAGCCAGCGTGCCCGTGCAGGACTTTGGCGATGATTTTTTAACCTTCGACAGCGGCAGCATACGAGTAACCATAAAATCAGCACCGTTTACCGTGGGCAAGCATAAAATGCAGTACGTTGACAAATACCTTGTGCGGATTGACATGAAGCCCTATTTTGGATCGTACAGTAAAGTACCCAAAAAATATATACAATCCATCAACGTGGTGGTTGACGGCGACACGGTGGCCATACCCGCCGCCGCCTATGCCGACCTGTACGAACCCGGCCTAACCTATGCCGGCAAGGGCGGTGAAAGCCGGTCGCTGGCCGGTGTGTATTACTCAGGCAACAAGCAAAGCCCCTACCGGACCGTTTACATTTACCTGCTTTGCAACGACGGCCTGGGCGGGTATGAGGTTACTTGGGTAATACAGGATAAAAAGTATTTGCGCCGTGTGGTGGATGCGGGTATTTTGAAGAACTAACTGGTTTTGTTGATGGTTGGTTTCGCAAAAATGCTGCGCCTTTTTTTTAGCCCCTGCGGGCATACAATAGCATTTTAGCAATACCCTTCGACTACATAAGGCGATAGTAATGCCTACTTTGGGCTTGTAAGGCTGCCGAGGTATTTGGCAACCACTACCTTGTAAACTACCCTCGCAATCGTTGTTCCCTTTACAAGTTTGCTTCAATCAAACAGTATTCGTGTGGTTTTCTTTTGGTCGTATTGTCTGCATTTGGCGGCAGTTAGTAGCTCAGCCATTGTATTGTTGGGGTGTTAACCAACATTGCGAACAGCGTGTTGCTTTAAAAAAGAAAGGGGCCGACCTTTTTGGTCAGCCCCCGTCATAAGAGTATCAATTCAATTTTACATAATCACCCAATAGCAATTTGTCTATTTTAAAATGGCAGAAGCTATTTTAAAATTATTTTTTGCCGCCTTGCTTATTTTTCAGCTCCTGCACTTTTTTCTGGGTTTCCACCACTTGTGCGTAACGTTCCTGAAACTTGCTTTGTGTTTTTGGTGCCTTGCGTTTTACTTCGATGGCCGCCAAAATTTTATCGTGGTTAATGATGTAGTTCTGTATCACAAACTGTAATGCTAGCGTGATAATGTTGGATACTGTATAGTACCAAGTTAACGCCGATGGCAGTTTGTTAAACACAAAAAACAGGATGAAAGGGAATATGTACGGCATATACTTCATGGCAGCGGCGTTGGGGCCAGCCTGTTGGGGGGTGTTGCTCATGTTGTATATGGAGATTAAGAAGCTGGTTAAAATGGCTGTTAGCGTAAACAGGCCCACGTGGTCACCAATAACGGGCAGGTCGCCAAAATGGAACAACGCATCAAAGCTTGAAAGGTCTTTCACCCACAAAAAATGCACGCCGCGCAGGTTGATGTTAGAGTTAAAAAAGCTAAACAGCGCAAAAAATATCGGTATCTGCAACAATGCCGGTATACAACCGCCCAACGGGTTAACGCCAGCCTCGCGGAAAAGCTTCATCTGCTCCATGGCAAAAGCCTGCTGGTTGTCGCCAGTTTTGGCCTTTATTTTATCAAGTTCAGGGCGCAACACCTTCATTTTGGCACCACTTAAATAGCTGGTGTATGTTAATGGGGATGTTACCAAGCGTATAAACAGTGTTAGCAACAAAATAGCCCAGCCCAAGTTGCCCACAATGCCGCTGAAAAAGCCAAACACCGGCATAATAACAAACCGGTTGATGGGCCTTACAAACGAGTATAGGTCGCGGCCGAGGTTAACCATTTTAGCCATGTCTTCCACCGGCTGTTTGGAAAGGATGCTGTAGTCAGTCGGCCCAAAATACAGTTGCAAGGGCACTGTTACATGGCTGCCTATTAAAGATTTGTTCTGCAGGTTAACGGTAACATCGCCCAATAATTGGGTGGTATCGGCGGCACGTTTCCATTGCAGGCTTCCGCCGGTAAAGGCAGTGCTGGGCTTGGTTATTATTGTGGTATTAAAAAACTGTTGCACTATGCCAACCCACTGTACAGGCTTTTCAAAACTATGGTCGTTTTTGCTGGATATGTAATCAAAGTTGTTGTCCTCGTAAAAGCAAATATTGCTTTGCTGCCTTTCATAGGTGGCACTTTTTTCATGTTGCTGTGGGTTCGCCTGCCACTGAAAATTAAAGATGCCTTGTGGTAGCAAGGTAGTAGCACCGTTCAAGTCAATATTCCAATCTATTAAATAGTCATTTGGCTTAATGGTGTAAAGGTGTGTAATGCCCTGCCCCGATGAATCAGCCAAGGTAAAGCTAACGGTTTGCGTGCCGTCTGCCGCGGTGGCAACCTTGCCCGGGGCAAAATACAACTCGGATGTTTGGTGGGTTGTTTTGCCGGTGCTTATAAGATACCCCATTGTGCCTTCTGGCCCGCCGGAAAGCACCACGTTGCTGTCGGCAACCGGGCTTTTAAAATTCTTAAGCTCCACGCTTTTCAGGCGGCCGCCTTTATTGGTAAAAGTGGCTTTAAACAGTTTGTTTTCCACCACGGTAAGGTCTTCGGTGCCAAGTATGGCAGTTTCAATGCTGGTGCCTGCTTTTGCGGCCAACCCTTTGTGGGCGGTATCGCCAGCCGCGGCGGCAATGCTTTGCACGGCAGCCGTACTGTCAGCCGCGCGTTTCATACGCACTATCCTAAGGGAGTCTTCTGTATGCTGTTGTATTTTAAGTGAGGCCTGTTGTTCCTTGCCTTGGTACCACATAAAACCTACAACCAAAATGGCTATGAGTATAAAACCAATAACCGAGTTTTTATCCATGTTCATATACAACAAAAAATTGAGCGGCAAAGGTAGGGGTTTGGAGTTTACAGTTTACAGTTTGTGGCCAACGGCACTTGGGGCAGGTTAAAGGCTGCAGGTTTCTGGTTACCGGTTACACGATGCAGGTTACAGGCTTTCTACCCACTAAGCCATTAGCCAATAAATTTATTCCAAATACCACACACCCACACACCGTATACCTTACACCGCATACCTTACGCCCTACACCGTATACCTTACGCCCTACACCGCATACCTTACGCCCTACACCGTATACGTTACGCCTTGTACCTTTAACCCCCGACTCGTTAAAATGCAAATAAATTGCCCACCTGCATATACTTATTCCAATTATTCGGCGTTATTTTACCATTCCCGCCTAACCACTCATTTTTTACAAACCACAAATAATTAAGCTCTGTTATGCAGCAGCCTTTGCAACCGCTTTCCCAAAGGGAAGGCTACAAACCCAATGGGTTTACCCGTTTCCTGTGGTGGCTATCCACCGCTGAGCAGGATATTATTGTACAATGCGCCATCGACCGTAACCGTTACGCCATTACAGGCATGGCCGTGCTGGGCACTTGGCTTTTTGCCACATTGGCTTGGGCGTATTTTTTCAGCACAGTGGCCAACAACGCTTTTATAGCGGTGGGGTTGGGTGTTTTTATGGGCGGCATAATACTTAGTATTGACCGTGCGCTTATAAAAGGCATACACGCAAAAAGCAAGCGCACGTTTATACCGCTGGCTTTTAGGGCCGTATTGGCGCTTACCATCGGCACATTTATGGCACAGCCCGCGCTGCTGTATTTGTTTGACAAAGAGGTGCATGTGCAAATTTCGTTGGACAACGAACACCGCCGAATGGCCAAACAACAACAAGAAGACAGCCTGTTGGCCCCCCGTAAAAACTATTTGCTGGGCCAGAAAAACCAGTTGCAGCAGCAATTGAATGCCCGGTATGGCGAAGTGGCCGCCGCCCGAGATGCGTATATTGCCGAAACCGACGGTAGCGGCGGCAGCCATAAAATAGGCTTGAAAGATATTGCGCAGGCCAAAAAAGCCAGCTACGAACAGTTAAATGCGGCCTACCAACAAGCGCTTACTGTAACCCAGCCTAAAATAAACGCTTTAGAGAGTGCGCTTGCCGCCATTGACCAGCAAAAGCAAGCAGAACAAAAGAATTACGAAGCCCTACTAAACGATGGCTTTATTACCCGTATTGAGGCGTTGCAGCACTTGGTGGCCAACAGCCCGGCCGCGGCCTTTAGGTATTACCTGCTGGTAACCATATTGGTGCTAATTGAGTTAATGCCTGTAATTGCCAAAACCATATTGCCCAACGGTACTTATGATGAGCGGGTGAGGCTTAAGGAGGAGATGGAAAAAGCGATAGCCCAGAGCAATACGCAAAAAGAGCAGGCATTGAAAGAACTGTACAACCAAACCGCCTTTGAGCAGGACAGTGAATTTATTCGCCATTTTTTTGAGGAAGCCAAAACGCAGCGCCGACAAAAAATGCAGGGCCAGTTTAACGCATGGGCTGCCAATGAAAGCCACGGCTTCGACGGTTTTTGGGAGAAAGTGAAAAAGGACATATTGACGAAACAGGAAAATTAGTGTGGTGGTGAATGCACTGTTTAAAGGCCCAAATGCCAAAACGGGAAAATCTGGGGGAGTAAAATGAACTCCGAGGGACCGATTCATTTCCAAAATCCCAACATGTAGAAAAATAAAAAGCTGTAAGGTTTATCTTCGGTGGTAAGGTTTTTTGGCGGTAGATTTAAAAGCGGAATTTCCAGAGATGCAAGGCCTATCCGCCACAAACTTAAAATACAGCAAAAGATTTTATACTTTTTACCAACCTGTAATTGGTCAACAAGCTGTTGACCAATTACAGAAACAACAACCAAATGACCTATTTGGTCAACAACCTGTTGACCAAATTCCATGGGGGCATAACATATTGATTTTCAGTAAGTCCAAAGATGTTAAGGAGGCGATGTTTTACATTGGCCAAACCATAGAAAACAACTGGAGTAGGGACGTTTTAGCACTGCAAATAAAGCTAAAATTATATAAAAGGCAGGGTAAGGCCATTAACAATTTTAAACAAACGTTACCCGCGCCTTTGTCTGATTTGGCCCAACAAACACTAAAGGATCCTTACATATTTGATTTTCTCACACTTAGCCGTCCCTACCATGAAAAAGACATCGAAAGCCAGTTGATGGCACACATCACGAAATTTTTGCTGGAATTGGGTAAAGGGTTTGCCTTTATAGGACGGCAATACCATTTGGCCATTGGGGACAAGGATTATTACATGGATTTGCTTTTTTACCATACACGGCTAAAATGCTATGTTGTGATAGAATTGAAAAATACCAGCTTTATGCCTGAATACACCGGCAAGTTGAATTTCTACTTATCAGCGGTGGACACTATGGTGAAACAAGCGGATGACAACCCTACCATTGGTATTTTACTTTGCAGGGATAAGGACACCATTGAGGCTGAATTCGCTTTAAGGGATATTAACAAACCAATGGGTGTAAGCGAATTTCAATTCACAGATGTATTACCTGAAAGCCTAAAAAGCAGTTTGCCCACAATTGCGGAAATAGAAAATGAATTAAAAAATGCGGAGTTGGAGACTTGATTTTGACTGCAATACTTTTATATGCGGCTGGGTACAAATAATAGGAAGGGCCTGATTCTCGAAATTCTTTAAAAGGCCAATACCCTTAATTTCACTTGCCCGCCAATTATCACCCAAAAACAAAGCGGGGAAGCCTTACAGCATTCCCCGCAAAAAAAATCTGGCAAAATGTAAAGCCTATTTTTTTGTACCGTGTTTCTCGGTTTGTTTTTTATCTGCTTCGCTGGCATGGGTACCAGCATGCTCAGTATGGCCTTTTGCTATTTGGGCATGGTGCGCCGCTTTTTCGTCATTACCTTCCAAATGGCTTTTGTGTGCTTCTGTGTGGTGCTTGGCAGCTTCTGTGTGCTGTTTTGCAGCCTCTTCGTGGTGTGTGTTTCGTATTAGCCGTTTTGTGTTATGTAAGTAAAACAGTGCTAGTATTAAACATCCAGAGAGTTTTCACAATTTGGTGGCAAGCTCTTTTTTTCTGGGGCTTAAAAAGGGAGGCTTGCAAGCAGCCCGCTATATAAAATGTTTAGCAAAATCGTACCCGAAAATTGTACTGCTAATAAAATATCGGCAAAATTGACTACCTTCATTGTGTACTGTTTTTATTGTGGATATTCGCATTAAGAAAACTATTACGGCAAACTGTGGCTACAATACCAATTCCTGAAAATGAAAACCAGCGGCTCAAGGCTTTAAAGGGTTATGGTTTATTGGATACCTTAACCGAGGCGGAGTTTGACCGTGTTACCCAACTTGCTTCAATTGTTTGCGATGTACCAATAGCTTTGGTGTCGCTGATTGACGAAAACCGGCAATGGTTTAAATCGGAATATGGCCTTGGTGTTAAAGAGACACCCCGGGAGTTGGCTTTTTGCGGATACGCCATCATGGGTGAGTCGGTTTTTGAGGTGGAAGACGCGTTAAAAGATGAACGGTTTGAAAAAAATGACCTTGTTACCGGTTACCCACACATTCGGTTTTATGCCGGCCAGCCGTTGATTGACCCCAACGGCTTTGCCCTTGGCACCCTTTGCGTAATTGACAGGAAGCCCAAACAACTAACAGAGGCGCAAAAAAAAGTGCTGGAATTAATGTCGCAACAAATAATGGCATTGATTACCGAACGGCGGCAAAAGCAGGAGCTGGAAAGCTTTGAAAAGCTGTTTCAACTCTCCAACGACCTCATTTGTATCGCCGGCCAAGACGGCTTTTTTATCAAAGTAAACCCCTCGTTTGAGAAAATGTTGGGTTGGGATACACAATGGTTGCTAAACACTTCTTTTTTTGATTTAATACACCCAAATGATTTACAGCTTACCAAGGATGCCCTTGCCCAGTTGGCAACTGGCCAAAATGCGGTAACGCTACAACACCGTGTAAAAATAGCCGACGGAGGCTATAAGCTGCTGGAATGGACGGCAACGCCAGAACCCTTAACCGGAGAGATATTTGCCATTGGAAGGGACATTACCGAGCTGATGGCAAAGGAACACCAGTTGGCTGCCAGCGAAGAAAGGCTGCGGGTGTTTTTTGAAAACTCCCAAGGCCTCATGTGTACGCACGATTTGGCGGGTAATTTCCTCTCCGTAAATTCTGCCGGAGCCACTATTCTAGGCTATACCACAACCGAGTTGCTACATAAGTCATTGTTTGATATTATACCCAAAGAACGCCACCCCTACCTTAACGGTTATTTGGCAGAGATTAAGGAAAAGGGAAAATCAACCGGCCAGCTCATCACCCGCCATAAAAACGGTGCTACCTTAATATGGATGTACAACAATGTGTTGGAAAACAGCCAAGGCCCCGGCAATGAATATGTAATTGGCAACGCTATTGACATTACTGAAAAGTATTATTTGGAAAACGACCTGCGGCGCACCAAGCAAATGTTGGAGCAAACCAATACTGTCGCCCGTGTTGGCGGGTGGGAGGCTGATATTGTAAAACAAAAAGTTTATTGGACGGCCGTAACAAAGGAATTGCACGGCGTTGCACAGGATTTTGAACCCGACTTAACAAACATGATTGGCTTTTACAAAGAAGGGGAAAGCCGTTTTAAAATAAAAAAAGCCCTTCACCAAATTATTACACAAGGCACCCCTTTAAACCTTGAACTGCAGATAGTTAACCAATATGGCCAGGAAACTTGGGTAAGGGCTATGGCCAACGCCGAATTTGAGAACGGTGTTTGTAAACGCATATTTGGCTCCTTTCAGGATATTGACGAGCGTAAGCGGGCAGAGCTGGCACTGGCAGCCTCCAGAAAATTGCTCAACGATGTTTTTCAGGCCGCCAGTGGGGTAAGCATAATAGCAACTGACAAGCAAGGGCTGATTACCGTTTTTAATACCGGCGCCGAAAACTTGCTAGGGTATTCTGCCGACGAAATGGTGGGTAAGCAAACGCCTGCCATTATACATTTGGAGGAAGAGGTTGTATTGCGTGGTAAGCAGCTAACGGAAGAGCTTGGCCACGCCGTGGAAGGTTTTAGGGTATTTGTGGAGAAATTAGAGACGCAAGTTGCTGAAGAGAGAGAATGGACATACCTGACAAAAGATGGCCAAAAGCTTATTGTTTCATTGGTTGCCACCGCCATTAGAAATACGGAAAATACCATTACAGGGTATTTGGGCATAGCCACAGACATAACAGAACGAAAAAATATTGAAACAGCCTTGTTTACCGAAAAGGCCAGGCTTTCCGCCTTTGTTGCGCATGCACCCGCCGCAGTAGCTATGCTTGACAAAAACATGGTTTTTATAGCGGCCAGTAACCGTTGGGTGGAGGATTATGAGCTAGAAGGTAGGCAAATAACCGGTGTCTCTTACTATGAGATGTTTCCAAATGTGAGCGAAAAAAGAAAAGCGCGGCACCAAAGGGTGCTGCAGGGCGCAGTGGAGAAAATGGAAATAGACCATTACAGCAACGAAAAAACAGGCAAAAAAATATACATCAATTGGGAGATGCGGCCTTGGTACCAATTTGACGGAGCAATTGGGGGGATCATGATAAGTACCCAGGATATTACAGGCATTATTAGCCAGCAGGAAGAATTAAAAGCCGCAAAATTATTGGCGGAGCAAGCCAGTGTTGCAAAGTCGGAGTTTTTGGCCAACATGAGCCACGAAATACGCACACCGCTAAACGGTGTAATTGGCTTTACCGACCTAGTGTTGAAAACCAAGCTGAACGAAACACAGCAACAATACCTTACCATCGTTAACCATTCGGCCAACGCCCTGCTGGGTATTATTAACGATATATTGGATTTCTCAAAAATTGAGGCTGGTAAGCTAGAGTTGGACATCGAAAAATCTGACTTGTACGAAATGTGCTGCCAGGCAACCGATATTATTACCTACCAAGTGCAAACCAAGGGGCTGGAAATGTTGCTGAACATTGCCCCTGACCTGCCAAGGTTTATTTGGGTTGACCATGTTAGGCTTAAACAAATAATTATTAACCTATTAGGCAATGCCGCCAAGTTTACTGAAAAAGGTGAGATTGAACTGAAAATAGAAGCATTAGCACAAAATGGTGACCAAACAACCATACGGTTTGCCGTGAGGGACACTGGCATTGGGATAAAACGCGAAAAACAGAGCAAGATATTTGAAGCCTTTTCGCAGGAAGACGGTTCTACCACAAAAAAATACGGAGGCACTGGCCTTGGGTTGACTATTTCTAACAGGCTGCTGGGTTTAATGGGCAGTAAGCTACAGCTGATTAGTGCACCCGGCCGCGGAAGCACGTTTTATTTTGAAGTAGCTGTAAAAACCGAACAGGGCGATACCATTGATTGGGAAAACATTGAGCAGATTAAGAATGTGCTAATTGTAGACGACAACGATAACAACAGGCTGATATTGGAGCAGATGCTTCTGCTAAAAAATATACATACCGTCTCTGCCAAAAATGGTTTTGAGGCATTACAGTTTTTGGCCGAAGGCACTAAGTTTGACGTGATTTTGATGGACTACCACATGCCTTTTATGGATGGATTGGAAACAATACGGAAAATTAGGCAGTCGTTTTACAGTACAAGTTTGGAGCAACCAATAATGTTGCTGCACAGCTCGTCAGATGACGGCAGGATTATTAAGGCATGCGACGATTTACAGGTAAGCCACCGTTTGGTTAAGCCCATAAAGATGCAGGATTTGTATAATGCCCTATCTAGCCTGTTTATTAAAGCAAAAGAGACAATACCCAATACTGTTACCAATAATGCTGAGATGATGACGACTGACCCAATTACCGTTTTAGTAGCTGAGGACAATATGGTAAATATGCTGCTGGTAAAAACCTTTGTGGAACGGATTGCACCCAATGCTTTAATACTAGAAGCCAAAAACGGCCTGGAGGCAGTTGCTTATTGTGAAAGTAGTTGGCCCAATTTGGTTTTTATGGATGTGCAGATGCCTGAAATGAATGGCTACGACGCCACCGGCAAGATACGCGCCATGGAAAAAACCGGCCATTTGCCTATTATAGCATTAACAGCCGGCACGGTAAAGGGGGAAAGGGAAAAATGCCTTGCCGCCGGCATGGACGATTTTGTGGTTAAGCCTGTGGTAGAGGATACCATTGCCTTGGTTTTAAAAAAATGGCTAACCACTGGCAACGCAGCAGGCGTTTTTGCTGACGAAGCAGCCAGCGGTGGCGAAGATTTACACTATGATTTGGGTAAGATAAAAGCGTTTTTTGGGGATGATGAGGAGGTGGTTAACAGTTTTGTTGCCTTGGTAAAAGAAGAACTCGCAGCCTCGAATGTGGCGTTGCAAACAGGCTTTGATAATAAAGACGTTGCGGCGCTTAAAGCAGCGGGCCACAAGCTGTACGGCACCGCCGCAACGGCAGGCATGCAGGTATTATCGCAAATAGCACACGACTTTGAATATTCTGAAAGTTTCATCCAAGAAGATATGGCAAAACTCCTTAGTACAGCCAAAGCAGAAATAGCACTTGTATTGGTGTTGATGGATAAATAGAGTGAGCTGGGCTAAAAATATGGCTGTGTACGCGGCTTTTTTTATAGTCCATGCTTAAAACGGTAATATGATGGCGTTTATCCTACATGTTATGCCATGAGGTTAGCCCAAGCGATTTCTTTTTACTGCCCCAGCCCAAATACAATCAAACTATTCCCTGTGGCCATGGCTATCCGTTGTTGGCCGTTTACGCTAAAAGATATTGGGTTAGCAAACATTTGCCCACCGGTTTGGAACTGCCATTTTGATTTGCCGGTGAGCGCATCCAGCGCATAAAAATTACCTTCAATACTTCCCCCGAATACCAATCCGCCGGCGGTGGAGAGGAGGCCGCTCCAAGGGGGCGTTCGCAGCTTAAATTCCCATTTTATGGCACCGGTGGTGGCATCCAGTGCTTTAACTGCACCGTATGCATTGTCGCCGGGCAGCAACTGCTCCCCGCCGCCCATAAAGTATTGGCCGGGCTTGTATGGCGTTTCGGTTTTAAAATACAAAGACCCCATCTCCCGAACCGAAACATAAAACAGCCCCGTGGCTGCACTGTACGATGGGCTGAACCAGTTGGTGGCACCTTGCAAACTTGGGTACACTAAGTTGCCTTTCTCAGTGGGTTCTTTGCCGGGTATTTTAATGGGTTTACCCTTTGCGTCAAGCCCGGTGGCCCAGGTTTGTTTGGCGTAGGCTTTGCCAGTTAAAAATTCACCGGTTTTACGGTCAAGCACATAATAAAACCCATTGCGGTTGGCGGTGGCCAGCACTTTGCGCACCACGCCGTTTATTTTCAGGTCGGCCAGCACAGGTATTTGGTTGGCATCCCAATCGTGTGTGTCATGCGGTGTAAACTGAAAATACCAAACCAGCTTACCCGTGGTAGGGTTGATGGCCAGTACCGAGCAGGTGTATAGGTTGTCGCCGCCACGGGTATCGCCATTCCAGTCTGGGCCGGGGTTGCCAACTCCCCAGTACAGCAGGTTCAGCTCCTTGTCGTAACTGCCGGGTACCCAAGTGGGTGCGCCGCCGGTTTTCCAGCTGTCGCCCGGCCAACTGTCGTTTCCGGGTTCGCCTTTGCCGGGTATTGTGTACAAACGCCATAGGCGCACGCCTGTTTTGGCATCGTAGGCATCCAAAAAGCCCCGAATACCCGCCTCACCCCCGCTGATGCCGATGATTATTTTACCGTCAAGGGCAACGGGCGCGCTGGTAATGGCATACCCTGTTTTATTGTCAGCCACGATAACGTTCCATTTTACGGCACCAGATTTTGCATCCAGGCAAATAAGGTGTGCATCAAGGGTGCCAACATAAATGTTATTGTCTAACACTGCAACGCCGCGGTTTACTTGGCCAAAGCCAAGAAATTTTACGTCTTTGGGTATGGTGGGGGAGTACGTCCAAATTTTGCGGCCCGTGGCAACATCCAATGCTGTTACGGTACTGGGCGGCTCGGTAATGTACATCAGCTTGTCTACCACAATGGGGGTGGTTTCAAAAGGGTTGTTGCCTGTTTTGCATTGGTATATCCAAACAGGAGCAAGTTTTTGCACGTTGGTGGCATTTATTTGCCCCAACGCCGAAAACCGCGTGGCGTGGTAGTTGCCCGAGTAGGTAAGCCAGTTACCCGGTTCGTTATCGGCATTGGCAATACGCTGGTATGGCACCTGCGAAAAAGCCTGGGTAATACAAAACATGCCTATGGTGAGGGTGGTAGATAGTTTCATTCGTTTCCTGATTTATAAAGAAAAGCCACAAGGTTTTCAATTTGCTGGTCGCTTAATATTTTTTTGAAGGAAGGCATCAGCGAGGTGCCATATTGCTTCTCCACACTCTTCAATTCGTCTTTATTAAAAGAGTAGTAATTGTTGGCGGCATCCTTCAGCTGTATCGTGTACGTGTCCTCATTTATGCGCAGGCCTGTAATCTCCTTGCCATCGCGGGTGGTTATTTTTAGCGGCAGGTACAACGAAAAGCCATAACCGTTGTCAAGGTCGGTGCTGCCAGGCAGTTCGGCCGCAGGGTCAACAATGCTCTGCCGCAGGTTACTGGGGCTACGGCTGGCACCAATTTCCGAAAGGTCGGGCCCAATACCAACGCCCTGCCCGTTCATCATGTGGCAATTTAGGCATCCGCTGGTGTTAAACACCACCCTGCCCATGGCGGTATCGCCCGTGGGCGTTTCCTTGCCTTTGTTACGCAGGTAGCCTAAATAGGCATATAGGTGGTAGCAGTCACTGTCGCTATAAGCCCAGTTGCTCGGCATGCCTGTGCCGGCAATGCCAAGTTCCACCGTTTGTATAAACCCGGCCAAATCGGGTGCGTGTGCCAGCCGGGGCCTTTTAAGGCTGGGGCCGGTTAGGCCGCTGCCGTCCATGCCATGGCAGCGTACGCAGGTGGCCTCGAACAATTTTTTGCCAACAATAATGCTGTCTGGCAGGTTGCCCGTGCTGGCTGTTACTGTATCTTTTTGCCCGGTGTTGCCGCACGACACGGCGGCAAACAGCAACAAAGCATACAATATTTTTTGCGGTAATTGGCGCATGTGGTATTGGCTGATGAATAGGCAATATACGCAAAGTGGGGGAAATGGCAGAGGGGGAACGGTTAAATGATAGCTTTGCATTTAAAACCAAGAGTATCTATGCATTATATTGCATTCAGTTTTGTACGGGTATCGTTTGGTGCTGAAATCTATTCAAACCATAGTTAATTATTAAAGGGCCTAGCGGCAAATGCAAATGAAAATATATCTGCAGTTCGGTCTTATTTTATTAATGGTAATATCGTTTTGCTCATGTAACAAAGCAACCCCGGCAGGATTTTGGGTGAACTTCAAACCGAGTCTTTTAACTAAAAGCATTGGTGACCAAGGGCCTTATGGCGGGCACCGGGCAATTGATTGGAAGACGAGGACCGAAAATACCTTTACCGCTTCGGAAATTTTACAATACGCAACATTAAATGGCTGGCAATTGGTGGACAGTATGGAATGCCTGCCCAATGATGTAAAGGACTGGTTTTATTTAAGCGAGCCGATATTTCCGCTCTCTTCTTCCGGGTTTTCTTCGAAGCCCCCTGCGAATGCTAGCTTTCGCTATTTCCCCAGATGGCTTGTGGCAGACTTTAAGATATATGGGTTTAAAACTGGTTGGGTGGCTATTGAACCCGGTTCGGGTAAATTATTAGAGGAAAATGGGTTTGTGCTTTTAAATAAAATAGGCACGGAAATGTCTGTATACCATTTGTGGGGGGAATAGCAATTCTGTTAACGATTTGCCGAGATAACGCTGTGCAATATCTGTTCGTTTGTTTTTCTGCCTTTAAATTGGTGCATTTTAATTGCCGTGCGCATTTAACCCCTCACATTCATCCCGCATAACCCCGGTTATAATTGCCGGAGGGTTGCCCCATTTTTGGATGCCCGTGTCAAGCAGCAACGCGTGTTGCGAACTGAGGCCGCCGGTGCCGTCACCGCCTAACTGCCCTATTACCACCGTACCTATGCTGGCCTGCCGAATGATGTAGCTGCACATAATACAGGGTTCGTGGGTGGTATACAGCACACAGTTTTCAAGCGTGCGGCCGTTTACAAATTTGCTGGCGCGCCTTATGGCCTCAATTTCTGCATGAAAAGTAATATCGGCATTGGCTTTAACCGCCTCAATGCCCTCGCCGATTATGTTACCGTCTTTTACCACAATGCTGCCCACTGGGCTTTCTCCCCGCTGTTTGGCAACCAAGGCCAACGTTATGCAGCGGGCCATAAAAAATTCGTGCTGGGTGCATTCAGTATCCGCCATGTTGGTTCCCTCGTTTTTACCCGGCAGCTTTTGCTGTTAAATCGGCAGGTTGTTTCGTTATGTTTATGGTGGTGCCGTTACTGTTGTTGGCAGCCACAGCAAATTTTCTTTCCCCAATCTGTTGGCGCCACATGGCGTAGTATAACCCTTTCTCCAACAACAATTCGTTGTGGGTGCCTGTTTCGGTTACCTGGCCTTTTTCCAGCACATAAATCCTGTCGGCATGCATAATGGTGCTTAAGCGGTGGGCAATCAGCACGGTTATTTGGTTTTTCTCTGCAGAAATTTGCTTTATGGTGGAGGTTATCTCTTCCTCTGTGATTGAATCCAGCGCGGAGGTGGCTTCGTCAAAAATAAGCAGGTGCGGTTTGCGCAGCAAAGAGCGTGCAATGCTGAGGCGTTGTTTTTCGCCGCCGCTCAGCTTAAGGCCGCCCTCGCCAATCATGGTTTCAATGCCTTTTTCGGCCCTGGCCAAAAGGTTGTTGCAACTGGCTTTTTGCAAGGCGTCCATTAGGTCGGCTTCGGTGGCGTTTGGTGCCACAAACATCAGGTTTTCGCGTATGGTACCCGCAAATAATTGGGTATCTTGGGTTACAAAGCCAATTTGCCCGCGCAATTCATCCAATTCAAGGTCGTTGCTGTCTGTGCCGTTGTATAGCACGTGGCCTTGCTGTGGGCGGTAAAGGCCTACCAACATTTTAACCAAGGTGCTTTTACCCGCGCCGGAAGGCCCCACAAAAGCAATCGTTTCACCTTTGCTAACGGTGAAGCTGATGCCGTCCAATGCTTTGTATTGCGCTGTTTGGTGCTTGAATGTTACATCAGTAAACTGTAGCTCTTTTAGTGCGGCCAAATGTTGCGGGTTGTCAGGCCGCTTTTCAACAGGCCTTTTTATCAGGTTGTCAAAGTTAATCAGCGATGCTTCTGCCTCTCGGTATGCCAAGATGATGTTGCCCAACTCCTGCAACGGGCCAAAGATGAAGAACGAGAAAAACTGCGCGGTTATCATCTCCCCAACCTGTAGCTTCTCTTTAAATATCAACCAAAGCAGCGAGAACATGATGCCTTGCCTAAGCAGGTTAACAAATGTGCCTTGTATAAAGCTGATGCTGCGTATTTTTTTAACCTTGGTAAGCTCCAGCCCCAATATTTTGTAGGTGTTGGTGTTTAGGCGCTTAATCTCTTGGTCGGTTAAGCCAAGGCTTTTAACCAGTTCTATGTTTCTGAGTGATTCCGTGGTGGTACCGGCCAGTTGCGTGGTTTCGCGGACAATGGTTTTTTGGATGATTTTTACTTTTTTGCTCAGCAGGCTTATTAGCCATCCCAACAAACCGCTGCCAAAAAAGAAAATGAGGATGATAACAGGGTCAACCCTTACCGACCATACCGTAACCACCACAATGCCCACCAACGTGGTAAACAAAACATTGATGAATGCGACGATGAATTTTTCGTTATCAGCCCTTACCTTGGTTAGGATGGAGAGGGTTTCGCCGCTGCGCTGGTCTTCAAAATCTTGGTAGGGCAGCTTCATGGAATGCCTTAGTCCGTCAGTAAAAAGCCTGGCCCCAAATTTTTGTACGATCACGTTGGTATAATAGTCTTGGAAGGCCTTTGCAATCCGGCTCACCATGGCAACGCCTATGGAGGCCAACAGCCACATGATCACCCCGCGCACGTAATCGTTGGCAGGTATCTTAATGGTATGTTGGGCATCTTTAAACGGGGCGTTTTTAGCAAAAAGGTCAATCACCTTACCCCAAATAACTGGGTCCATCATGGAAAAGCTTTGGTTAATGGCTGCCAGTATCAGGGCCAATGCCACCAAGCCTTTATAAGGTTTTAAATATTGTAAGAGAATTTTCATAATTCGTGGTATGTTTTGGAATAAACGATTAAAGTAGGCCTACTTAAGCAATAATTGTACAAACCATAAAAATACGGCAAGTTGTCAGGTAAAGGGTATTAATTTACCGTTAGGTGCTTTATACCTTACAAAAATGCCCACCGCCTGGTGGGCATTTTGCTGCCAATATGTAAACTAACACTTGCATTTGTGCCAAATTCCGGAACGATTGTTCTAAAATGGCAGCTTTATAAAAGTGATGAGCTGATGGCTTAGGGTAACAAGTGCCACAATGCAAGTTTTAGGTTACCTGTTTCAGGACTCACGATACACGCTTCCCGCTTGACGTTTCCCGATTCACGTTTCCCGATTCACGCTTCCCGCTTCCCGATTCACGTTTCATGCCTCACGATTCCCGTTTCCCGTTTCACGCTTCCCGATTCACGTTTCATGCCTCAGGTTTCCCGCTTCCCGATTCACGCTTCACGATTGAAGATTGACGATTCCCGCTTCCCGATTCACGATTGACGATTCCCGATTGACGATTGACGATTCCCGCTTCACGTTTCACGTTCCTACACCTTTTTAAATCCCCATTTCACCAATTCTTTCCAAGTGGGTTTTTTACCGTACATCAAAATGCCTGTGCGGTAAATTTTGCCTGCCATCCAAGTGGTGCCTAAAAACCCGGCTATAAGCAGCAACATGCTGGTGGCAAGTTGCCAGTATGGTACGCCCTCAGGCACGCCATGGGCAACCCTCGCCATCATAACAATGGGGGAGGTTAGCGGGAAAAGGCTGCCAAACACTGAAAGGCCGCCATTGGGGTCGTTCACCGCTTTGGTTAATATTACGATGGCAAAAATAATGGGCATGGTAATGGGCAACAGCAGGCTTTGGGCTTCTTGTGGGTCTTCGTTAACAGCACTGCCTACTGCGGCAAAAAGGGCAGAATACAGCAAGTAGCCACCTAGGAAATAAAATATAAAATACCCGAGTACGGCTATCCAATTAACCTGCCCTAGCCCTTGTAAGAAGGTTGGGTCTGCGGCAACCTGTTTTGCGGCTTCGGCACCTTGCACATGGCCTGTTAATTCAGGGAAAATTGTAATTAATAACACACGGGTGCTTACTACCAGCACTATCCAAATAATAAACTGCAGCAGGCCAACGGCACCAATACCCGTTATTTTACCCATCATTAACTGAAAGGGCTTAACACTGCTTACGATTACTTCGGCAATGCGGTTCATTTTTTCTTCCATTACCCCGCGCATTACCATGGTGCCGTAAATAAACAGGATGATATAAATGAGAAAGCCTGAGATATAGCCAACAATCAAACTCACCTGCTCCCTGGCATCGGAATCGCTTTCTTTGCTGTTTAGCAGCGAGAACTGTATCCTTGAATCCTTCTGGGCACTGTCAAGTTGGTTGGGCGAAATATTAAACGACAGCAGTTTTTCGCGTTGCAGCCGCCTGTTAATAATATTTTGGATGTTGCCCCGCGTAATGAGCCCTGTTTTTTTTGCCAGCACTATCTTAAAACTGTCTTTGCCCGCTACGCTGTCGGCAGCTGGCACATATAAATACGCATCAAATTCTTTGTTGGTCAGTTTTCCCGTAAGTAACTCTGGGGATTGGCTTTTAAGAAAAGTAAAGCTTATTTGGTCGCTGCTGTCAAGCCTGCCCTTGAAAATGTTGGCATCGTCAACAACGGCTATTTTAGTGTCGCTGCCGCCATGTACCGAGAAATATAAAATAAGCCCGTAAAAGCCAAATATTATCAGCGGTAGTAAAATAGTGGTTAACAAAAATGTTTTTTTCTGCACCCGGCTTAAAAACTCACGGCGTGCAATCAATAATATTTTATTCATGTGCTATTGTGTTTGTCTTTTAATAATGGGGTTGTGGTTATTCAACTTTTTGAAAAGAGCGTGTAACCGCCCGGGTGCCTTCCACCAAGTGGATGAATATATCATTGAGTGATGGCAATATCTCATTAAAGGCTTCAATGTTATACTGGTGGTGTATAAAATATTGCAGCACATCGTTGCTGGTATGCCCCTCATTAATGCGCACTATAAGTTTATTTGCTTTAGTGTCAATCACTTCAAATGCGTTGCTTTCAATGTTGCCGGGTAAACTGCTCAACACCACGGTAAATTTGTGTTCTTTAAAGTTCTGCTTAATCTGGTTTACGGTGCCGTCTAATATCTTTCTTCCCAAGTTAACCAACACAATATGGTCGCAAATCTCCTCTACCTGCTCCATACGGTGGGTACTAAAAATAACCGTACTGCCACGCTGGGCCAGGCCATAAATTTCGTCTTTTATCAAGCTGGCATTCAACGGGTCAAGGCCACTGAAAGGTTCATCCAAAATTATCAGTTTTGGCTCATGCAGTACGGTGGTTACAAACTGTAGCTTTTGGCTCATGCCCTTGCTCAGGTCTTCCACTTTTTTATTCCACCAGCTTTGCATTTCAAGCCGCTCAAACCAAAATTTAATCTTGGCCATGGCATCGGCCTTACTAAGGCCTTTTAACTGGGCCAAGTACACGGCCTGCTCGCCAATCTTCATTTTTTTATACAGGCCCCTTTCCTCGGGCATATAGCCAATTTTTACGGCATCGTTGGCTGGGTCAAAGGTTTTTCCGTCAAAAATAATATTGCCTTCATCAGGGTAAAAAATGCCGGTTATCATACGCAGCAAGGTGGTTTTGCCCGCGCCGTTGGGGCCGAGTAACCCAAAAATGCTTCCCTGTTCAATGCTAAAGCTTATGTCATCAACGGCTTTTTGGGTAGCGTAGTATTTTTTAAGGTGTTGTAATTCAAGTATCGCCATGTGTATCGTTTTGGTTATCCAAATATACAATAAGCCCGCACACTATTAAGGTTACGTTATGGGCGGTAAAATTGGCCGAATTTATGTTTGGTTTTGTACACGGGTTGCTAATTTGCACCCTTTACCAATACATTTGTTGCATGAAAAGCGTTAAGAAGTATACTGTTTTGTTTATAATGTCAGGTGTAATGTTGGTTTGCGGCGGTTGGGGCTTTTTGGTACACCAAACCGACCACCAATTGGCCGTGTACGAATTACCGGATGGGATGCAGCGGTTTTTTTACAAAAACATGCAGTATTTGACCGACAGCAGCATACGGCCCGACCTGCGCCGGAGCCGCGACAGCACCGAAGCCACCAAGCACTTTATTGATTTGGAGGTGTACGGAAAAGATGCCGCCTTACACATGCCATTGGCTTGGAATGACGCCGTTGCCAAATACACCCGTGATACGTTGCGTAAATACGGGTATGTGCCTTATTGGGTAATTGACATGAAAAACAAATTGACAAAGGCCTTTGCAGCCCATAATGCCGACAGTATTTTGTTTTATGCCGCCGACTTGGGGCATTATGTGGAGGATGCCAATGTGCCATTGCATACCACCACCAACTACGACGGCCAGCTAACTGCCCAAAAAGGGATACATGCTTTGTGGGAAAGTGTATCGCCCGATGTGGAGATTGGGAGTTACAACCTATACACCACCCATAAAGCCACCTATTTAAAACAGCCGGAACAGGCTATTTGGCAAGCTGTTAGGCGGGCCAATGCGTTGCTGCCCGGGCTGTTTGCGACAGAAAAAGAAGTTTCGGCCCATTTTACCGATGCAGATAAATATAAAACCGTGCAGAAATACGGTAAAACATTTAAATATTACACGGATGCATTTGCCGCCGCGTATGGCAAGGCATTGAAACCGACCATTAATGACCAGTTGATTTATTCTGCCAACTTGGTGGCCGATCTTTGGTACACAGCCTGGGTAGATGCAGGTAAGCCAAACCTTGACGTTTTGTTGGCAAAACCCTTTAGTGCCGCTGATAAGGCATCGTTGAACCACCAACTTAAGTCGTTTAAACAAAATACGATTGTTAAGGATAGTTTGCTGAATGCTTTAAAAAGTAACCATTGGAGGGATTAGTGCAAGTTTGCGATGGCGGGAGGCATTTTTTGCCTAGCGGACAAACGTACAAGAAGCGTTTTGGCCGGCCCAGGCAGGCGTTGGTACGAGTGTAGCACATTTGTGGGGCCTTTACTTTCTTGAAAATACAACAAGGCGGGCTGCAATAAAGTACGCATAATTAAGTTGAAAGCATTTGCTTAAAGGCGTCTAATCCTATAAACCTGAGTTCGATTAATAATTTGTAAAAAAATTTGTCAATCATAAGAAAAGTACTTATATTTAAGTATCTGACATTCAAATATTTAAATACGTTTCTATATGATTGACTTTGATAAAATTACAGATATTTTTTGTC
>CAIRZB010000092.1 GCA_903882935.1 uncultured Parafilimonas sp.
CGAATATTTTGTGGATGCACTGCATATTGAAAAAAAGAACGGTGTGCCAGGGTATGATATTAAGCCATTTACCAATACCGTTATTGCCAAACAGTTAGACGGTGTGCCGCTAAAGGCAAAAGCCCTGCTGGAGCAGTTTACACATGAAGCGCTGGGCAAGGCAGAAACTGTCATCAGCCAACAAATAAGCAAGCAACGGGCAGGCGTTGACCGTGAGCAATATATACGCAAGGCCATGCTGCGCCATGCACACCAATTACTAAATGGCTTGCTGCCCTATGCGGATACCATAAAATGGTACTGCCAGCGCCAGCAAAGGGCCGGTAAACATTTTATACTGGCACCCTGCACCTTGCACCAGCAAAAGCCCTTGCTGTTTTTTGATGTGGTGCGGGAAGACCACGGCGGGCTGGGCTTGCTTAGTAGCAGTGTCGTTTGCGCGGGTGTATTCTAAGTTAAAATCCAATACCGTATAAAAAAAATTCCCGGCCATTCTTCAACAGCCGGGAACCAAAACCAATTTGCAGGTATTGTTTTTAAATGCCTCCGTATAATGGTTTGGGCGTGTTGTTTTCGGCGTGTACCACTGTTACGCCAAAAGTTATGGTGCTGGTGTAGCTGCCTTTTAATGCAGCTTTAACAGCGTCAAACTTTTGTTTACTTTCTGGGTCGTTGTTAGCCAGCAGCACCATTTTACCGGTGGCATCATCTTTAATAATCACCCCGTAAACAGAGGTAACCATTTCAGCCGACGGTAAGTTTGGCACATCTACCTGTAAAAGGCCGGGTAATTGCTGCACCATAACAAACTGGCTGCCGTTATTGTAGTTAATGTTAAGCATACTGTCGTTTGCGTTGGCGCTAATGCTGCCTGCAAACACTTTGCCCTGTATAAGTTCGGCTATCTGGTATATATCATTGCCGCCTGTTGCCGAAACGGGTATTGTGGCAGCTTCTTTTTTGCACGAAAAAAATAGTGCCGTTGTTACAAGCACCGCGGCAAGGCTGCATAAAAGCATGCGGCCCTTTGCCTTTTCATTTTTTGGTTTCATAATTTGTGTTTTAATTTGATTGAATAATAAACTGTTCCCTTACGCCTGCAAATTGGTTTTAGGGGCGGGTTGGCCTTCCGTTGCAACCGGAAGGCTTTTTTATGGAAAGGCTTCAAAATGTTTAAAGCCATGAATCAGCGGTTTTCGTCATACCTGCGGAGGCAGGTATCTCCCAAAGTTTTGGCAAGCTCGTTAAGCCTTAAGAGACATCCTGATTGCATGAGAATCCCTCAGAAAAAGCAACCCTGTTAAAACGCACATTCGTTAATAAAAAAGGCGGTATATATCGGTTTCTGGCGGCGGGTAGCCCAATTGGCGGCACATGGCCACTACTTGGCCTTTATGGTGAAACTCATGGGTGATAACATGGGTAAAAATCATCAGGGGCGTGGCATTCAGCTTGTCATTTCGTGCACGGGTATTGTCAACAGGCAAATCCATGCTGTTTTCAAACGTCTTCAAAAAAACATCCATCATATCGTCCATTCGCATAAAAAGTTTGCGGATGTCGGCTACAGTTTTATAATCCCCATAATTCAGCCATTCAACCGTTTGTTCCAAAGCCATATAAGGCAGCCAAAAAAGATAACAGTCAGCATTGTGCAACAATAAATGGTGGATGTTCTTGTTTTGGTACGCCGGCACGGGGGCTGTCAAGCCTTCTCCCACCACGGATTCAATAAAATTAAGTACGCCGCCCCTTGATCTTTTAACCAGCTCATATTGTTTTTGTAGTGCTTCGGTCATGGTCAATAAAAATACAAATTTTTATTATTGTGTTGGGCAAACTGGTATTCTGTCCGCGTTATACTGCCGCCAGTATTTTTAATCACTTTCTTCCAATATAAAAATATCCTCCACTTTTTTGGTAAACACCGCGGCAATCTTTAATGCCAGCACGGTGGATGGCACGTACTTGTTACTTTCAATGGCGTTGATTGTTTGCCGCGATACACTCACCCTCTCTGCCAGTTCGGCCTGGGTTATATTCAGTATGGCGCGCTCCACGCGCAAGGTGTTTTTCATAAAGCCTTCTCCTTTTGCATTTTCTTCCTATCTAAATACATCACCATGTTAAACCTTATAATGAAAATAATGAGCGGCGAGCAAATATTATACATCATAATAGACAGAAAATATCCGCCATACAAAAGTATAATGGAAACAATGATGAGCAGGGAATTCATAAGTACCGACCACATCAGCGATTCAAGCCGCATTTTGGCAATCCTTTCGTCCTCATATTTCTCCTGTGAAAATGCAACCAGCAAAAGGCCGGAAATAAGTGAAACAGAAGCCACATCCCCGGTAAAATTGTGGGTTGGCATTTTAAAAAACAGCAGCCCTTCCATATTAATGCCATTACCCTTTGCCACATAGGTAAGAAAGGGAAAATTAAAATCAAAATACAATACCAGTACCATTAACACCAGCGCGGGGAGGGTTATAATATATCCCAGCTTTTTATACTTGTGCGCTAAAAGCAATTTTGGTTTCATGTTGTTTTTTTAATTGTTTTACAATTGAAGCACTAAGGTAAAGCAAAGCAATCAAATTGTAAACTATTCTTTACATAAAGTAATGTTAAGCTGTCTAAAATCATGCTTAAATGGCCTTCACCTGCCATTATTGGCCCATGCCGGCATGCCATCCTTCTCAACACGGCTTAACCCTGTGAATAAAATTCCCATTCCTCTCGCCCACCCTGCATTATTTTGCAGCCTCAATTAACACTGGTAAAACAAAAGGAACAACACTGTAATGAAGCTGGCTGTATTATTATCACCTTTTAGGTTGGAGGCGGGCGAATATTTTGTGGATGCACTGCATATTGAAAAAAAGAACGGTGTGCCAGGGTATGATATTAAGCCATTTAC
>CAIRZB010000093.1 GCA_903882935.1 uncultured Parafilimonas sp.
CGAATATTCATTGGCAACTTTGCGCCGAAATGAAAGGTCATATCTTGACTGAATGCCTTTTTGTCCTTTTCTGCCCTTAGTTTTTTTTCTATTTTGCATCTTTTACACTTTTAAAGTGTAAACTTTTTTCAGGACAAGACAATATTGGTTGTCCGCTTTCGATACAGTTATTGCCCGTAGGCGTACAACGTTTGTACCTTACTGCATTAGCGGTGCCAATTTTTTAAAAACCGGCGACACCCATACTTGTATGAGCAAAATGCAATGCGTTTTTCTGGGTTTAAGTTACCGCTATGTGTATATTAACCATAATTTCGTACATACTATTTGTGTACTTTATAAATTGCCTTGTCATGAAAAAGATAGCTTTCTATTTCACCTTTGTGTTAATTACCGGCCAGTTCTGCACAAGGGCTTCTGCACAACAGTTATTAAGGGTGGGTGTGGCTGGCCTTAGCCATGACCATGTGGGCAATATTTTTAACCAGTTTAGCAGGGGGGAGGTGGTTATAGTGGGCATAGTGGAGAACGATGCCCAGCTGGTAAAGAAATATAAGGACCGGTTTAGCCTGCCCGACAGCCTGTTTTACCCAAAGCTGAAAGACATGCTGAAGCACTGCAAGCCCGATGCGGTATTGGCCTATAATGCAATTGCAGACCATATTGACGTGGTGGAGGCCTGCGCGCCAAAACATGTTTCGGTAATGGTAGAAAAGCCCTTGGCCACCACAGTAAAGGATGCCGAGCACATAGCGCAGTTGGCAAAACGATACAACATACAAGTGTTAACCAACTACGAAACCACTTGGTACCCCACCAACCAGCAGGTTTATCAAATGGTGAACGCCCATACAATAGGCGATATTCAAAAAATGGTGGTGCACGATGGCCACCAAGGCCCGGTTGAAATTGGCTGCAGCCCCGATTTTTTGCATTGGTTAACCGACCCCGAAAAAAACGGAGGCGGTGCGGTGATGGATTTTGGCTGTTATGGTGCCAACCTGATAACTTGGCTGATGGAAGGGAAGGTACCCATGGCAGTAACCGCCATCACCCGCCAAGTAAAGCCCAAAATTTATCCTAAGGTAGATGATGATGCCACCATTTTGGTTGACTATGGCACGACCATTGGGATTATTGAGGCATCTTGGAACTGGCCTTTTGGTATAAAAGACTTGGAGGTGTTTGGTAAAACCGGCTATTTGCATGCGCTAAACGGAACGGTGTTGCAGCAGCGGGACACAGCAACTTACTACGACATACCCGTAAATCCTTATATCTATAAAGACAATATCCCCTATTTGGCCGCAGTGCTGCGGGGGGACATACAACCTCAGCACGATCTTTCGTCGTTGGATAATAACCTTATTGTGGTGAGAATATTGGAGGCTGCAAAAGAGTCTGCCCGCACGGGCAGGAAAGTGCAGTTATAGGGCTAAAAATAAAACAGTTCTTTTGTGGTAAAACTGTTTGCCATTTCGTTTTGCTTATTCCAAATGGTCTTAAGTATGTACGTGCCATCGGGCAGGCCTTGTTTGTTAAAATGGTTGTCGCTGGCACTCATTTCGGTAAAATATTTGCGTATTTCCTTAAAATTGGCTTTGTCTTTTACCAGTTTTTTTTGCCTTTTTTCTTCATCCGACTCATCTTCAAGGCTGCTAATCAACACTTCTTCAATTTCTTTTAGCATGCCCTTGTAGTTGGCAGGCACCCTGAGCGATTTCCCGTTTTTTATTGGCATAATCTCCGTTATTTTTTAACTGAACGCCTACAATGTACAACAAATATGGGTAAAATAGGCAAATGCTTTTAACAGCCGTTGGCTGGCGTACGGTTTACTGGCACGTAACCTTGCCCAAAGCAATTGGTTATGCATTGTTTGTGCTGCGTAGGCATACAAACAAATAATTACTGATATTTGGATGACAAACAGCATTTTTAACTATATCGGGCTTCTTTGAACCCAACCCCCACTATTGTAGAGGGTGCAGGTGCGAGGACTCCTAAGGAGGAATTAGGGTATGGGTTATTATACCAACAAAGTAATTTGGATTACGGGCGCATCATCTGGCATAGGCGAGGCCCTTGCTTTGGCATTAGCTGCCCAAGGGGCTAGGCTTGTTTTGTCAAGCCGCAGGGCTGATGAGTTGGCACGTGTGCAAAAGGCCTGCACAAACCCAAACAATGTAAAAATTGTTACGGTCGACTTACTGGATACCGTGGTTTTGGGCGCAAAAACCAGCGAAGCCCTGGCCGTGTTTGGCCATATTGATATAATGGTACACAACGGCGGTATAAGCCAACGGGGGTTGGTGGCAGAAACCAGCATGCAGGTGCAGCGCAAGGTGATGGAAGTGGATTATTTTAGCTACGTGGAATTAACCAACCACCTGCTGCCACACTTTATGCAGCGTGGTGGCGGGCATTTTGTGGTTATTAGCAGCGTGATGGGCAAAATAGGCACACCTATGCGCAGTGCCTACGCGGCGGCCAAGCATGCCTTGCACGGTTTTTTTGACTGCCTTCGTGCCGAAGTTTTTAATAAAAACATACTGGTAACCGTTATAACACCTGGGTATATACGTACCAATGTTACCATGAATGCGTTAAAAGGCGATGGTACACCGGTTGCTGAGCTCGGGCATAATATTGCGAATGGCCTGCCTGCCGGTAAGGCGGCTGTGCAAATTTTGAAAGCTGTTGCCGCAGGCAAATTTGAAGCATATGTGGGCAAAAACAGCACCGAAAAGCTGGCTTTGCTTGTTAACCGCATTGCGCCAAACTTGTTACAAAAAATTGTGCGCAAGCAGGTGCCTAAATAGTTTTCTGCAGAACCCACTTAGTTATTAACCAATTTTTGTCTTTTAAAAACAAAAACCTTTTTTGCAAACGCATCTGCAAAAAACCTTTATATTTCGCTTACTTTAGCGGCGAGTTTGCGCAAAATAATAGGCATTTAACCAATTGAGCAAACGATTGCATTCCCATTAAAACTTCCATAATGAAACGAATTAAATTGCTTATTTCGGCCGCCATGCTAAGCCTTGCCTTGTACAGTTGTAACAGCCATTCCGGCAGCCCCAAAATTTTAGTGTTTACCAAGGCCAAAGGGTATGTGCACGAATCGATAACAGCTGGGGTTGAAGCCATCAAAAAGCTGGGGGAGCAAAACCATTTTGGCGTTGATGTTACAGCCGATGCGGCCGATTTTACGGAAAGCAACCTTAAAAATTATGCGGCATTGGTGTTTATAAGCACCACCGGTAACACGCTTAATGCCGACCAGAAGGTACAATTGCAGCGGTATATGGAAGCTGGCGGCGGTTTTGTGGGCATACATGCCGCTGCCGACGCGGAATATGGGTGGCCCTATTACAACAAGCTGGTAGGGGCCTATTTTATGAGCCACCCCGGCAACCCCAATGTAAGAAAAGCCACCGTGGTTGTAAAAGATACAACAAACCCCGCCACTAAAGGGCTACCCCACTTATGGGAGAGAACCGACGAGTGGTACAACTATAAAAGCATATCGCAATCTATAAAAGTATTGGCCACCCTTGACGAGGAGAGTTATGAGGGCGGCGAGAATGGTGAAAACCACCCGATAGCCTGGTACCAGACGTTTGATGGGGGCCGTAGTTTTTATACGGGCGGCGGCCACACAACCGAAAGCTACAGCGAACCGCTATTTTTACAACACCTGCTGGGTGGCATACAATACGCCATGGGTAACAATGCCCCGCTTGATTACGGCAAAGCATACGCCGTAAAGGCACCCGAGGAAAACAGGTTTACCAAAGTAATACTCTCCAACGACTTGAACGAGCCGATGGAACTGGCCGTTGCGCACGACGGTCGGGTGTTTTTTGCCGAACGCTCTGGCGGGTTCTACATGTACGACCCAGCCAACAATAAAACAAAAACGGTATATCGTTTTCCCATTTATGTCGATGACCCCAAAATATCCTTCGGCAGCGGCGTACTCGGCCTAACCATTGACCCTGATTTTGACAAAAACAATTTTGTGTATGTGTTTTATACGCCCAATAAATTGCCGTTGGCACAGCACATCTCCCGGTTTAAAATTATCGGCAGGGACTCGCTGGATGTTGCTTCAGAAAAAGTAATTATACAAATACCTATTGACCTTGAAGTAAGCGCACACAGCGGCGGCTCTTTGGCTTGGGACAAGGATAAAAACCTTTTTATCTCTGCCGGCGACAATACCGTGCCTTTCGCGTCCGACGGTTATTCCCCCATTGATGAAACCCCCGGCCGCAAAGTGTACGATGCGCAGCGTTCCGCAGCCAACACCAACGACCTTAGGGGCAAAGTTTTGCGCATACACCCCGAGGCCGACGGTAGCTATACCATACCCGCCGGTAACCTGTTTGCCAAGGGCACGCCCAACACCAGGCCTGAAATTTATACCATGGGTTGCAGAAACCCCTACCGTATTTCGGTTGACCAAGCAACATCGGCACTTTATTGGGGAGAAGTAGGCCCCGACGCGGGCGAAGACGGGGTTAACGGCCCGCGTGGGTATGATGAGTTTAACCAGGCCAAAAAACCTGGCAACTATGGCTGGCCCTATTTTGTGGGCAATAGTAGGGCCTACCCACGGTACGATTTTGTAACCAAAAAGGTGAACGAGTATTTTAACCCACAGGCACCGGCCAATAACTCTGTATATAACACCGGGCTTAAAATTTTACCACCCACCACCAGTGCCATGGTGTATTACCCGTACGCGTATTACGACACCTTCCACGAGCTTGGCCAGGGCGGCCGATGTGCGATTGCGGGGCCGGTATACCATTACAATAAAAACAACCACAACAAGATTGGCCTGCCTGAATATTACGATAAAGGCCTATTTGTGGCAGACTGGATGCGTAACTGGGTATTTGTAATAAGGTTAGATGATACCCTTGGCTATAAACGGATGGAGCCTTTTATGCCGCTGACGGGTAATTTTAAACGCCCGATAGATTTTGACATTACCCAAGACGGTGTGATGTACATGCTAGAATACGGCTCAGTGTATGGTGCCGACAACGACGACGCGCGATTGGTACGCTTGGAGTATAACAGCGGCAACCGGGCACCGCAAGCCATGCCAGATGCGGACGATACCATTGGCCTAGCACCCTTAAAAGTTGGCTTTAGTGGCGACAAAAGTGTTGATTTTGACGATGATGCGTTAACCTACAGTTGGAACTTTGGCGACGGGCAAGGCACCTCAAATGAAATGAACCCCGAGCATACGTTTGAGAAAAACGGCATTTATAAAGTAAGCCTAACCGTAACCGACCCCTCAGGTGAAAAAGATACCCGCACCATGGAAATTAAGGTGGGTAATACATTACCGCAGGTTGCCATCAATGTTACAGGCAACAGCAGCTTTTACTTTCCACAAGAGGCATTACAGTACCAAGCCTCTGCAACCGATAAGGAAGACAAAACCATCAACCTGCAAAAACTGCAAGTGTCGCTTGACTATATTCCGCAGCAATCTGCCTCTTCGTCGTTTTTGCTAAAGCAAAAACCCGGCACAGTGCTGGTTAGCCCGGGCCGGGCACTGATAAATGCCAGCGATTGCAAAGCCTGCCACCAATTTAACCAAGTTTCTGTGGGGCCTGCATTTATCGAAGTGTCAAAAAGGTATGCTGACAGCGCACCGCAGATTGTGGGCAGGTTGGTTAAGAAGATTATTAACGGCGGCTCGGGCAACTGGGGCCAGCACGAAATGAGTGCACACCCGCAATTGGCACCCGAGAACGTGGCTACCATAGTGCGTTATATATTATCGCTGAGCCAGGGAAAGACCCGCGACAGTCTGCCGGCGGCAGGAACGTTGCCACTAAACGATGCAGCCGGCAAAAATGTAGGTGGCACCTATGTGCTTAGTGCGTCTTATACGGATGGTGGCAACGGTATAGTGCCGCTAACTGGCAACGCATCGGTAATACTGCGGCCTGCAAAAATTGAGGCTGAGGATGCAGATAGGCTTAGTGGCCTGCACCGCGAAGATAACGGCTTGGGCAGCGTTAACAACAAAGCCTATTTTGTGTTGAAGAATATTGATTTAAAGGGGATTACACATGTAACCTACAGGTATTCATCCGAGAAGGCTGGGGCGGTGATTGAGGTACACTCGGGCTCAGTTAAGGGGCCTCTGGTAAGCAGCTTAAGCTACAGCCCAACCGGCAATTGGGATACATACACGGAGGTTACAGCTACGGTTGCCGACCCAGGTGGGAAAAACGATTTGTATGTTGTTTTTAAGGCAAACAACCAGGCCGACCATGACCTATGTTCATTGGATTGGCTGGCGTTTAAGAAATAGCATCCGCAAAAATTTGCCAAGGGCTGCCTTTACCACTAAAGGCGGCCCTTGCCATTTGCTGATGGCTGGGCGGCCATTAAGCCTGCCAACGTTTACAATTCAATTAAGGTAAGCGGTTGGCAAGCGGCAAACGTGGTAAGCGGAAAATCGGCTGAATGTTGGCCCATGATGCCATTGTTCTATCTGTTGCGGCCTCCCAGTTAATTTAATCAAATTGCCCTAAATATTGCTTTGGGAGGCAAAAAGATTTTTAATTACACAAATCATCCTTATTTTCATCCCCTACAAGCCAATAACAAGCTTTTAACGATATAAACTTTCCGTATGGCGATAAAATCTTCCCAGTCAAGGCGTTCTTTCCTTAAAAAAACGGCGGGTGCCGTAGCCGCATTCAGCATCATTCCTAGGCATGTGATGGGGCGTGGTTTTATTGCCCCCAGCGACCAGTTGAGCAAAGCCGTTATTGGCGTGGGTGGCATGGGTAAAGGCCATTTGAAGTACGCCGGAACAAGGGTTGCCGCTGTGTGTGATGTAGACCGCAACCATTTGAAAGAAGCTGCGGCTTTGGCCGGTGGCGATGTAAAAATGTTTACCGATTACCGCGAGGTAATACAACTGCCTGAGGTAGATATTGTGCATATTGCCACGCCGCCGCACTGGCACGGTATTATTGCCGCCGATGCTGCCCGCGCAGGCAAGGATATTTGGTGTGAAAAACCGATGACCAAAACAATAGGGGAGGGCAAACGCCTGGTGGAAGCCGTGCAACAAAACGGGCGGATATTTAGGCTGAACACGTGGTTTAGGTTCACAGACAATTTTTATGGTATGAATACAACCGTGAAGCCAATAAAAAAGCTGGTACAAAGCGGTTTGCTCGGGTGGCCTTTAAAAGTTACCGTAAGCAAGCATACCGGTTTTGACTGGAAGTTTTATTGGGTGGGAAAAACTAACTTGGAGCCGATGCCGGTACCCGCCGAGTTGGATTATGACACATGGTTGGGCCCCGCACAGTATAAGCCATACAACCCGCACCGGGTACACCAAACATTTAGGGGTTACTGGGATTATGATGGCGGTGGGCTTGGCGACATGGGGCAGCACTATATAGACCCGATACAATATTTTTTAGGCAAGGATGACACCAGCCCTATTTCGGTGGAAATTGACGCACCCCAACAAAACCCCGACGCGGTGGGTACATGGCGGAGGATTGAATATACGTATGCCGACGGTTGCAAGATAATTTTGGACGGGGAAGGCACGGATGTTGGTGCCCCATACATTGAGGGCCCCAACGGCAAGCTGTACCCTGGTTTTGTGTCAGACATACCCAACCTGCAAAAGAAACTGGATGCTTTTCCTGACCCGGAACCACAAGTAACTGATTTTATTGAAGCGGTTACCAAGCGTAAAAAGTTTGCCTTAAATGAGGCCAATGGCTTTAGGTCGTGCACTATAGTAAACATGGGCAAAGTTGCCTTGCAGCTTGGCCGGTCGCTAAAATTTGACCCCATTAAGCAATTGTTTGTGGATGATGAAGGCGCGAACCGCCTAATTGACCAGCCTATGCGCGCCCCTTGGACGATGTAACCGCTGCGGGCAAAACAAACCTAACCATTCACTATTATCATAATACTTTGGTATACCATGAAAAAAGCTATTTACACTGTTTGCTTTCTATTGGCCTTATGTAATTTAAACCCTTGTTTAGTTATCGCACAACTGGGAGGGAAAACCCAAGTGGAAGATATACTAGCCGCCATGCCTGTGCAGAACAAGCAGCAGTTGGAAAAGAACATGCAGGCCATTGCGGCACTGGGGCAAAACGGCCTAACCCAATTAGCCGCCACCCTAAAACCCATAGGCAAGGAGCAAAGCACGGCCGCAGAGTATGCCCTTAACAGCTATTCGTTTTATGTAATGCAGCCCGGCCGAGAAGCGCAGCGCGCGGTTGCGGCCAATGCTTATTTGGCTTCACTTGGTCTGTTGTACGATAATACTGCCAAGCAATTTATCATTAAGCAATTGCAACAAATTGGCAAGGAGGAGGCTGTGCCTGTACTTAAAAACTATTTGGCCGACCAAGTGCTATCAGGCCCTGCCGCCCGTGCACTTGCACAAATAAACACGCCTTCATCCGCACAGGTGTTGTTAACGGCTATGGCCACACTAAAAGATGGCCCCCAGCAAAATGTTATTGAAGCATTGGGTGATGTGGGTTACAAACCCGCAGTTAACGCGTTAATCACTATCGCGCCAAGCACCACAGATATTCCTTTAAAAAGAGTTACACTGTACGCGCTGGCTTCCATCGGTAGCCCAGCCGCGGCAGATGTATTACAAGCGGCTGCGCAAAAAGCCAATTATACCTACGATATCACCAATGCCGTGTCATCATACTTGTTTTTTTTGCATAAACTGGCCGCGGGTGGCAATGCAGCCAAAGCTGAAGGGTTGGCAACACAGTTGATGAAAAACGCCCAAAGCGCAGCACAGACGCACACCCGTGCAGCCGCCTTGCAATTGCTGGCGGAAATAAAAGGCCCGTCCGCGCTGCCTTTGCTGAAAACCGCATTGCTCGACAACGACATCAAATTCCGGGGTGCCGCACTGTCGTTTGCCACAAAATTACAAAGCCCCGCTGCAAACAAGGAATGGCTGGCCCTCTTGCCCTCGCTGGCACCGGCCGCACAGGTGCAGGTGATAGACTTTTTAAGCCAAACAGGCGATGCCAGCTTGTTGCTTGGTTTGCAAAAGTTATTAAAAAACAACAACGCTGCGGTTAAAATTGCCGCCATTGGCGCATCTGCTAAAATTGGCGGCAAGGCTGCATTGCCTGTTTTGTTAGTTGTAATGAAAAACGGTAACGCCGATGATGTGGCTGCGGCCAAAGCCGCGTTGCTAATACTAAAAAGCACCAGCATTGTAGAGCCGGTGGCTAAAGCATTGCCGGGTATGCCCGCTACCGCCAAAATTGCGTTGATTGAGGTATTGGCTGCTCGGTCGGCCACTGCGGCAAGCCACGAAATTTTTGTTGAAGTGGGCAGTAAGGACACGGCCGTACACAGTGCTGCCGTGAAAGCTTTGCCAGCAGTGGTAGGCCTTCAGAACCTAAAGAAACTGTGTGCGTGGCTAAACCAAGCACCAGCATCAGATGTGCCTTATTTGCAGCAAGCCATCATAGCTGCCAGTGCAGCGGTAAAAGAACCGGCAGACCGGGCAGACACAATACTAGCGGCTTTAAGAGCAGCCCAACCGGAAAAACAGTACCTTTATTACAATGTGCTTGCCTCAGTGGGCGGCAAAACTGCATTAACCGCTTTGCAACAAGCCTATGCAAATGGCGGTGCCACCGCAAAAGCGGCGGCCTTAGTTGCTTTGGCCAAAACAAATGACGGGTCGGCAGCGAGAATATTATTACAGATTGCCCACGAAACACCTGAAGCCGAGGGAGCCCTGGATGGCTATATTTCCATCATCCAACACACTGCGGCCATACCTGCCGACCAAAAATTGCTGATGCTAAAAGAGGCTATGGCTACTGCCACAACTGCAGCGCAACAGAAAAAGATATTGGTTGAAACGGGTAAGTGCAAAACATTTTTGGCATTGGTTTTTGCAGGCACCTACTTGGACAGCCCTGCCTTGCAACAAGTGGCTGCCTATGCCGTGATGGATATAGCTTTATCCAACGACGCTTTTAATGGCGAGTTAGTAGTTGCATTGCTGAAAAAGGTGCTTGCTGTTTTAAGCGGACCCGATGCGGATTACGACAAACAGGATATTAGAAAACATATTGCAGATATTACCGGCAAAGCGGGCTTTTCGCCCATGTTTAACGGAAAAGACCTTACCGGTTGGAAAGGGCTGGTGGAAAACCCGATAGCCCGTGCAAAAATGAACCCCGATACGCTGGCCGCACAGCAAGCCAAAGCAGATAAGGTTGCGCAGGACGGTTGGTTTGCGAAAGACGGGCTGTTGGTGTTTAGCGGCCACGGCGAAAACCTTTGTACTGTAAAACAGTATGGCGATTTTGAGATGTTTGTTGATTGGAAAATAACCAATGAAGGCGACGCAGGCATTTACCTACGCGGAAGCCCGCAGGTGCAAATTTGGGACACATCCCGCATCTCTGTAGGCGCACAGGTAGGTTCCGGCGGATTGTATAATAACCAAACCTACCCCAGCAAGCCTTTGGCACTGGCCGACAATGCCATTGGCGAATGGAATAGCTTCCACATAATTATGCGGGGGGATAAAGTTACGGTGTACCTAAACGGCGTTTTGGTGACAGACAATGTGGTATTGGAAAATTACTGGGACAGAAGCCTGCCGATATTTGTAAAAGAGCAAATTGAATTGCAGGCCCACGGTACTTATGTTGCCTACCGTGATTTGTATATAAAGGAGCTTACCGGTTCACCCGCTTTTGCTTTGAGCAGTACGGAAAAGAAGGATGGGTTTACCGTATTGTTTGACGGCAGCAACCTTGACCAATGGACCGGCAACACGATTGGTTACAAGATTGACCAAGGCAGCATTTTGGTTGACACGGCCGATGGCCACCCCGGCAACTTGTACACCAAGCAACAATACGGCGATTTTGTACTGCGGTTTGAATTTCAGCTAACCCCCGGTGCCAACAACGGCATTGGTATACGCGCACCGTTAGAAGGTGATGCGGCCTATGTTGGTATGGAGATACAAGTGCTGGATAACGAAGCGGACATGTATAAGGACTTGCATGCCTACCAATACCACGGCAGCGTGTACGGTGTAATACCAGCAAAACGCGGTTTTTTAGAGCCAACCGGCCAATGGAATTACGAGGAAATAACAGCCAAAGGTGCCAACATAAAAGTGGTGTTAAACGGCACGGTTATTTTAGACGGTAATATTGATGAGGCCAGTAAAAACGGCACAGCGGATAAACGTGAACACCCCGGTTTGCACAACCCGGCTGGGCACATTGGGTTTTTGGGGCACGGCGCAGTTGTTCGGTTCAGGAACTTAAGGATAAAGGAGCTTTGATAGCCTTTGTGCTGTTTTAAATACAAAAATAATTATCTCTTATTTGGAATAGCGAGCTTTTTAAAGCGACAAAATATAGTCAAGTCTATCATACGGTTGCCCCAAGCACTTGTTCTATCTGGCGTAGCTCCAAGAGAGTCCTTGGAACAAATAGGGGTAATGGACAAAAGTAATGCTAAAAACGGCTGTAACCCTTATGTGTATTAGCTTTGGTTATTTTTTTATAATATGAACAAAAATCTGCTTTTATTGCAAGGGTAAAATCCTCAAGAAAAACGGCGTTGTAAGGGGCAA
>CAIRZB010000094.1 GCA_903882935.1 uncultured Parafilimonas sp.
CGAATACCACTTCAGGTTCAACAGGAGAAATGCAATGGCGGGTACTTTTAATGCACTAATTGAACGTATGATGCAAGCCCCGCCTATACGTTTAGAAAATATTCAAAAACGAAGTGCGACCTAAGTGCTAATTCCTAATAGGTTTATTGATAGCATAGAAGCAAAACTGCCTTCAATAAAGGTGGATACGCAAAGAGTATTGGCATTAACAAGCCTCACTTTTTATTACCGGTATGTAAATATTGACTCTGCTATTGCCTTTGGGCGCAATGCCTTTGAACTTGCGCAAAAAATTAAATTTCTTAGGGGGCAGGCAAGGGCATTAACTGCCTGGGGGTTGGCTTATCGGGAGTCTGGCGATTTATCCAAATCGCTGGAATTGGAATTTCAGGCGTTAAAGATTGCTGATGAAAATCAATTTATAGAAGAAAGGGGATTGAGCTATAGAAGAATTGGTTTAATCTACCTTGATTTGAAAGACTTTTTAACTGCAAAACTATACCATTTCAAAGCCATTAAAGACCATATGAGTGTAAATAAAAAGGAAGCTCTTTTTATTGAATATACAAATATGACTAGTATTTATTTAGGCCTTGGCAACACCGATTCTGCCCGTTATTACATCAAAAAAGCAGATTTATTACAAGACTATTCGCTGGACTTATCGCCCGATTTTTATACAACGTTAGGGAGGCTGGAATATAAATTAGGCAATGAAGATAAAGCTATGGCCGCTTTTATGGAAGGTATAAGGCGGGCGAATTATACCGCCGACAATCGAAACCTATGCCTTCTCAATTTCGAAATTGCTAAATTACACTATGGAAATAACCGTAGTGACTCTGGTATTTATTATGCAAACAAGAGTATTGTATTTGGACAAAAAATAAATTTTAGACTTGGCATATATAAAGTGGCTAATCTTTTATACGAATACTATGATAAAAATAATCCAGTTAAGGCATTGTACTACCTTAAATTGGCCAATTCGGCAAAAGAATCATTGTTTGGTGCGGGCAATTTACAATTGATTCAAAGCTCAGTTGCAAGAGAAAACCAGCGGCAGGTAGAGATACAAAAAGCGCAGGATGCTTTTCAAACAAAGCTAAAACTATATGGGTTAATTGGTGGTTTATTCATATTTACTGTTGTTACAATTATTTTTTATAGGGCTAATAAGCAGCAAAAAAAAGTAAATACGCTTTTGATAAAGCAAAAAAATGAAACGGAAGAGGCACTTAAAAAATTACAAGCCACCCAAGGCCAACTCATCCAAGCCGAGAAAATGGCCAGCCTTGGTGAGCTTACCGCTGGCATAGCCCATGAGATACAAAATCCGTTGAATTTTGTAAACAACTTCAGTGAGGTAACCAACGAGTTACTGGACGAAATGAACCAGGAATTAGACAAAGGTGACATTGAAGAGGCCAAAGCCATTTCGAAAGACATTAAACAAAACTTGGATAAAATAAACCACCATGGCAAACGTGCCGATGCCATTGTAAAGGGTATGCTACAGCACAGCCGCAAAAGCGCGGGGCAAAAAGAACCTACAGATATTAATGCCTTGGCAGATGAATACCTGCGTTTAAGTTACCATGGCTTACGGGCAAAAGACAAATATTTTAATGCCGAAATTAAAACCGATTTTGATCAAACCATCGGTACAGTATACATCATTCCCCAAGATATTGGCCGCGTATTGTTAAACCTGTTTAACAATGCATTTTGGGCAGTAAACCCCCAACCGCTAAAGAGGGGTACAGAAGAACCCCACCCGACTGATAATTTGGGCGTTAAGCGCAAACCTACTGTATGGTTAACAACAAAACGGCGTACCCCTCCTTTAGGGGATGGGGCCTTGGATGGGGGCATCATCATCACTGTCGCCGACAACGGTATTGGTATACCGGATGCCATTAGAGATAAGATTATGCAACCATTTTTTACCACCAAACCAACGGGGCAGGGCACTGGGTTGGGGCTTAGTTTGAGCTATGATATCATAAAGGCACATGGGGGTAGGATAGAGGTAGAAAGCAACAAGGGGCAAGGCACAACGTTTTTAGTCACACTGCCTGTCGCCTAAAAAATCAGACTAATCTTTATAATCCTCCCAAATCGTGGTTCAAACAATCCCCCCTCCAAAAAAAATGACAGCGTAATCGGCGTAATTTTTATGTTAAAATACTATATTGCCACCGCGTAAAAGCAATTAATTACATTTTACTATGTATAAAATAATTATTATATATATTATAGTTTTGGTTGCCTCAACTACAGCGTTTGGCCAAAAAAGTTATGAGGACAGCCTTAAGCAAGCAATACTACAAGCAAAAACAGATACCGGCAGAGCCAATTCCATGCTGGTGCTGGCGGATGTTTACGCCCTCATTCGTAAAAGACCTGCCGCCATACAACAACTTAAACTGGCGTTGCCCATTTACCAAAGCCAACAGTTGTATGGCAAGGAGGCCGAAGTATTAAATAGCCTGATAGCCAATTATTTTAGGTTGTCTCAAAATTTTTTTTTCGTCACGGGCAGTCTGCAAGATAGCATCAAGCAATTCACCAGCCAAGCATTAACCCTAGCACGGCAACACCAATTGCATGAATGGGAGGCCTTGGCGCGTTCCTACCAGGCCCTTAGCTTGTTTTCATTTAGGCATAATGCCGATTCGGCAAAATTACTGATGGGCGAAGCCTTGGATATTTTTACGCAATACCCTAACGATGTTATGCAGGCCAGGGTGTTGCTTGTCGAAAACGTGTTCTTGAGGCAATTGAATGAGCAGCCTACAGCAGTTGGGGCTGCCAAACTTGCTTTAGCCCTTGGTAAACGGGCGGGCGACCCGGCAACGGAGGTAAAAGCACTGGGGGCACTATCGGTTACGTTTCTACGGCAAAACCAGCGCGACAGTGTAATTGCCTACGGGCTAAAAAGTTTGCAAACAGCTATTGACGCCAACATAGTGCCTGAGGTATTGGCAGCCTATGAAAGACTGTTCAACTCGCATTTTTTGCTGTTAAAAGACTCCTTGCACACGTTTTATAACAAGGCCTTGGTACTAAACAGGCAGTACGGAAACATTTATGATTCTTTGGCGTTAATGGCAACTTACGCTGAGGCAACAAGGTTTTTAGGCAATTACCCCAGGGCCTTGCGTACTTTGAATGAAGTGCTTGCAGCAGAGAAGGCCGCTGGCGATAGCAACGTTGTAGCCGATATTTATTCTCGGCTCGGTGAGCTTTACGAGGGTATAAACGATTTTAATGGTGTGGCTAATTGCGCGCGTGAAGAAATAGGGTATTCAGGCCATAGCCCATTCAATCGCATATATGGTAAGGTTCGCGCTTCATTGGCTTATGCATTTTTAAATAACAAAGATTCGGCACTATATTTCGGGCAACAGGCACTTGCGGATGCAAAAGCAAATAAGGATTTGTTTGGCGGATATTTTAACACGATTGGCCGCGCATATTGCCAAATAGGGCAGGACAGTCTGGCGCTCCGATACCTACGATATAGTTTTTTTTATTTCACTAAAGTTGGCGCAGATTTTTCAAATCTCCAAGAAAGCTGTTACGGCCTGGCCATTTATTTTAACAAGAAAAAACAGTTTGACTCTGCCTTTTGGTATGCCCGTCAATCAGCCGATATTGGCTTGGAAAACGCCTTTTCTGATTTTACGTATGAGGCCTGTGTGATGTTGGCCGGTTATTTTACGCAAAAACACATGGCCGATAGCGCGTTGTACTACCAACAAGCAGGCGATAAGGTTTACGCCAGTCTGTTTAACCCCGATAATGTAAACGATTTTGTAAAGATGGGCCAAGAGGAAGACCAACGCCTACAGCAATTGGCTGCCGATAAAAAGATTGCCGCTGAACAATACAAAAGCAAACTGGTTATATACGGGCTTATCGCGGCGTTGTTGTGCGCCGTTGTTATTGGGGCAATAGTGGCGCAAAATAACCGCCAACGTAAAAAAGCCTATGCGCTTTTGCAAACACAGCAAAAGGAGACCAACATACAAAAATACACCGCCGAACAGGCCTTAAAGGAGTTACAGTCCACCCAAGCCCAACTAATCCAATCAGAAAAAATGGCCAGCCTCGGTGAGCTTACTGCCGGCATCGCCCACGAAATTCAAAACCCGTTGAATTTTGTAAATAATTTTAGTGAAGTAAGCGTAGAACTGGCAGAGGAATTGGCAGCTGAAATTGAAAATGCCGCATTGCCGCCCGAAAGCAAGGAGGCGATTGGTGATATTATAGCCGATTTGGTGCAAAACCAACATAAAATAAATTTTCATGGCAAACGCGCCGACGGCATTGTAAAAAGCATGCTGCAACACAGCCGGGCCAGCACGGGCCACAAAGAACTGGCAGACTTAAACCAACTGGCCGACGAATATTTGCGCCTCGGCTACCACGGCTTACGCGCAAAAGACAAAAGTTTTAACGCCACGCTGGAGACCAGCTTTGATACCACCCTGCCCAATATTGCCATGGTGCCGCAGGATGTAGGCAGGGTGTTGGTGAATATGTTTACCAATGCATTTTATTCGGTTGGCAAAAAGCAAAAATTGGCAGGAGCAGGTTATAAGCCAACCGTTAGCTTAACCACCGTTAAAAAGGATGGCTTTGCTGAGATAAGGATAAGGGATAATGGCCTTGGCATACCCAAAACCGTGGTTGATAAAATATTCAACCCGTTTTTTACCACCAAACCCACCGGGGAGGGTACCGGGCTTGGCCTGTCGTTGAGTTACGAAATTATTGCCCAAGGGCATGGCGGCAGCTTGGCGGTGGATACCGTGGAAGGTGATTTTGCTGAATTTGTAATACAAATTCCCCTGTAATACATTGTAGATAAATAGTTTGTTATTAAAATTGTATTATTGTACTCCATGGCTTTTTGGTATTTTTACAACAACAGGCCATCCGCCTAACAGCGGCATTAAGTTATTAAAATTTTGAAACGGCGCATTTAATGCGCCAAACATCACAATAATTTGCACACTATGAAAATATTAGTGGTTGACGACGAAACAGATGTGAAAGTATTGTTTGAGCAACGTTTTCGCAAAGAAATAAAAAGCGGCGAGATGCAGTTTGCCTTCGCCAACTCAGGCGAGGAGGCACTTGAATATTTGAGTAAACTTAGCCAGGAGGCTGTATTGATACTAAGTGATATTAACATGCCGGGCATGAGCGGCCTTGAGCTGCTTAAACGCATTAAGCAACAATACGAAAACCCGCCGCCCATGGTAATGATGATTACCGCCTATGGCGACGAGGAAAACCATACCCAGGCCATGCAGCTGGGTGCTGATGACTTTTTAACCAAACCGCTTGACTTTGCTAACCTGAAAGAAAAACTTAAAACGCTGCAAAAATGACGAAGATATTGGTGGTAGACGACGAGACCGATTTGGAGATACTGATAAAGCAGAAATTTAGACGCCAGATTCGCGAAAAAGAATTTGAGTTCGTATTTGCCATAAATGGGTTGGATGCAATGGAGAAGTTGCGCCAGCATGATGATATTGATATTGTATTAAGCGATATTAACATGCCCGTGATGGACGGGCTGAGCCTGCTGGCCAACCTGGGGGAGTTTAGCCCCGCCATAAAAGCCGTGATAGTCTCCGCCTATGGCGACATGGATAATATTCGCAGCGCCATGAACAAAGGCGCTTTTGACTTTATTTGCAAGCCTGTAAATTTTGAAGACCTTGAGTTAACGGTGCGTAAAACCATAAAACAGGTTAACCAAATAAGGGAAACCTTAAAGGCCATAAAGGAAAATAACATACTACGGATGTATGTGGATGAATCGGTGTTGAATTACATGAACCGGCAGGAGTTCGAGCATTCCCTAATACTCAACGAAACGGTGGAGGCGACCGTGATGTTTATCGACATTTGCGGCTTTACGGCCATTACCGAAAACGAGAAGGCCGACACCGTGGTTACACTGCTGAACAAGTATTTCGATGTGATGGTGAAGGAAATTATTGCCCAAAAAGGGTATATAGATAAATTTATAGGCGATGCCATCATGGCTGTTTTTAGGGGTGATTTTCATTTAGACAGGGCTATTGACGCGGCCTTGGCTGTTAGGGGCTTGATTGAAAACCTGCCAAGCCACCCCGAGGGTTTCAGCTTTACGCCAAAGGTGTCCATCGGCATCAACACGGGTGAGTTGGTATCGGGCAATATTGGCTCTGTAACACTAAAGCGGTTGGACTATACAGTAATAGGCGATGTGGTTAACACCGCCCAGCGGCTACAGTCGGTTGCCAAGCCAGGGCAGGTGGTTATATCTGCCCATGCGTACGAACAGGTGAAGGAGTCGTTCCGTTTTAACGAACTGGGCGAGGTGCCGTTGAAAAACAAAGCCAACCCTGTTAAAATATATGAAGTGCTGGGGTAGGTTTTGGGCAATGTATCAAGATAGCTAGTTATCATTCAAACAATACGCAAACCCAAAATAAAATTTCGCTATGGAAAAGCCCTATGCCGGCAAGGCTACCCTTGAAGAATCTTTCAACCAAACAATCATCACCATACCCGCCCAAAGAAACATATTTGCAGCCATTTTTTTGTGTATTTGGTTGTGTGCCTGGGCTGGGGGCGAGGTGATGGCCATTGGCATGGGGGTATTCGCAGGGGGTGTTATTAGCGGCTTTATGTTGTTTTGGCTTGCCGGCTGGACAGTAGGGGGGGTATTTGCTGTAAGGGCATTGGTTTGGATTGTTTCAGGTAAAGAAATAATTACCGTAGGCCAAGGTGAAGTTACTATAGAGAAGAAGAACTTATTGTTTTTCAAACCCAAAACATACAGCCTTAACGACGCCAAAAAATTCAGGGTACGGGACGATGCAGCGAACGCGGGGTTCTATGGCCGCCAAAACAACGTGGGTGGTTTTCCAAATACGGGTACCATCCAATTTGACTACGGCATGAAAACCATTAAATTCGGCACCGGGGTAGATGAAGCAGAGGCCAGCTACCTACTGCAAAAACTAAAAGAAAAGCACTTACTTACGGACCGTAATTTTTAGCCACTAATCAAGTTTGCTAAGCTTACAAGGCTAACAAACGCGGCACAACGCATACGCAGTAAACCATTATTTCTTGCCTGTAAGCCGTTATTGTTCTTTTGGTGGTTACAAAATTCTTTTAATCACCCGCAGTTTATGGGTACGCTTACCTGTAACACTATGCACAATGCCCTCGTTATCTATTTTGTCAACACGCACATAACCAGAGGCGTGTATAATGGTTTCGGCGGTAAGCAATATTCCCACGTGCGTTATACGGCCTTCTGGGTTATCAAAAAAAGCCAAGTCGCCGCACTGCGCCCCTTGCAAAAAGCCCACCACTTCGCCCTGTGTGGCCTGTTGGTAGGCATCGCGCAGCAGGCGTATGCCCAATTGCTTAAACACCTGCTGGGTAAAACCGCTGCAATCAGTGCCAAAGTTACTCTTGCCACCCCATAAATACGGTGTGTTAAGGTATAGGTTGGCAATATGGGCAAGGTGCAACTGGGTGCTGGCATGTTGGGTTTGGGCCACTGCCGACGCGGGAAATACTATTGAATATTTATCAGCGCTGGCATCGGCAAACACCGGTGTGCCAATGGTAACATGTATGGTTGTGTTGTTTAGCAAGGCTTGTGCCTGCCAGCCATCAATAAAGCCAATCGGTTCAAACTTGGTTGTGTCGTTAACTGTGGCAAGTTGGGTTTTGGCGCACCAGCCCTCATAGCCATCGTATAGGCATTTTATTCGGGTAAAGTCTGCGGTGTCTTCCAGCACTTCGCCCACCTCGCCAAACAGCAGCTGGCTCACCATTTCGCTGGCATGGCTGGCATTGCCACGCATGGGGCACACCGCCGTAACGGCCACAACATAAGGCATAGTTAAAATTTATGGCAAATTATGGATTTTGACCAACCGTGCATCTTAGTTACATATTAAATTATTTACTTTAACAGAGTGGATACCAGCATACCCGACCATACCGACGATAACGAACTGCTTACCAGTTTTTACAACAGTAAAGACAACAAGTGGCTTGGCCTGCTGTTGCAGCGTTACACGCTGCTGTTGCTGGGTGTTTGTATGAAATACCTAAAAAATGAGGAGGAGGCAAAAGACGCGGTACAGCAGATATTTCTGAAAGTAATTACAGAACTGCACAAGTACAAGGTTGACTATTTTAAAAGCTGGCTGTACATGGTTGCCCGCAACCAATGCCTTATGCGCCTGCGCGACAGGCAGGGTAAAACAGCGAGAGAACTTACCGAAAGCCATTTTTTGCAGGAAGAGGAGAGCCATATTGCCGAACTTGCGGCAAAAGACACCTTGCTGGCTGCCATGGAAACCAGCATGGAAGAATTGAATGGGGAGCAGAAAACTTGTGTAACTTTATTTTACCTGGAAAAGAAAAGTTACCAAGATATAAGCCAACAAACTGGTTACAGCCTTTTACAAGTTAAAAGCCATATTCAAAATGGCAAGCGTAACCTAAAAATGCTGGTTGAAAAGAAAATTAAATAGCCGAATGGAAGATATAACCAATATATTGGACGATGGGGATGCGCTGAACGATAGCCAGTTGCTGCTATACCTGCGGGGCAAAGCCTCTGGCGATGAGGCGCATGCGGTGGAGCGGCAAATGGCTGAATCGGAGTTTGTGAACGACGCGGTGGAAGGCCTGCAAAAATTCAGCTCGCCCAAGAAGCTGGATGATTATGTGGGGCAGTTGAATAAAAAACTGCAACAGCAGTTGGGCGTTAAAAAACAGCAACAACAAAAGCGCGCCATAAAACATTTGGGTTGGGTAATATTTGCCGTGGTACTTATTTTGGTGTTGTGCGTGTTGGGGTATGTGGTAATACATGGCCTAAACCCCTAACGGGGCATTAAATACAATACTATCTTAGCGGGTAAGCCTTGTTATTATTTCTGTTTGTTGCGGAAATTCTTGAATCAAGCTTCGTCTATCGGCCATTTCAAAGTCGGCAAAATCAAAGCCCGGGGCAACGGTGCAGCCCACTAGGCTGTATTCAGTCCCCTCCGCCGGTGCCGAGGCAAACCAGCACCCTGCCGGCACCACGTGCTGAAAAGTTTCGCCAGCCAAAATATTGCTGCCCAGCTTAACTTGCACCATAGTACCGGTGCCATCAATCACATAAACCACCAACGGCCCGCCTGCGTAAAAATGCCAGCACTCATCGCTTTGTATGCGATGGAACGCTGAGAAATTGCCACGCTCCAACAAAAAGTATATTGCCGTGGAAAAACTTCGGTCGCCCGTAAATGCCTGCGGTAGCGCATCGCGCGGTATAACGCCTTCAGCACGGTAAGTTTCTTTGTACCAGCCGCCTTCAGGGTGGGGGTGGAGGTTGAGGTGGGTGATGATGTTTAAAACGGTTACCGGCTGTATGTTTTCCATGTAATTCATAATTGCAAGATGGTAATTATTTCCACGATACCTTCAGGCGATTATTAATAACACAGTGTAAATTATCTGCGCCATTAATCAACACTGCAACCATCATTTTTGTGTTTTGGAAACCTGTTATTTTTTTATTTCCTTAACAGCATTGGCAACGGGTAAGGCAATAAATTTCGGGGCAAGAGCGTAGCTTTTCCCAAGTATAGCCACAGCCGAATTGAGCTTTTTGTAATTGTTTGTAACGGCTAATATGCCAGCTTCAGCTTGGGGAGTTTGGGTTGATGATGCTGTCTCTACTTTGCCTTTGGCAGTATCCACCACAGCAATAACTTTGGCAGTGTCGCCCGCCTTGTGATTGGCAACTAAGGTACTGTTTTGCTGGGGTGCGGTTACTTGCGCAATAAACTGCTTAAGTTGTATTTGCTTGTTTGTCATCTCCTGTATAAAACTGGTGTACTGGTAACGCAGGCTGTCGTTGCAGGGGTCGTTGTTCGACTCCAAAAAGTAGGCCTTCAGCATGTTTTGGAAAAAGATGTTATCTTGGTTAAGGGTGTCAATCAAGCTTTTTGCGGCATTTTTAACTTCGGCCGATGCTTTGGTGTTGCCCGAATCCCCAGCCAATTTGCCAAGTACGCCTGTAGCAAGCGAAAAGCTTGCTGTGTAGTCTTTTGTAATTACCGGAAACATGTCTGCCGCATTTTTATAGCGGTAAACGGTTCTGTTGCCACATGCAACGGCCACCATATTGTCCTGCGGGGTTTGGGATGGCACAATGCGCAACACGGTTAAATACACTAGTAGCGCGGCTATTAGCATGCCAGCCAGCCAAATAATTGTTTTGTTGTTCATAACAGCGTTTTTAGCAACCGCCAACTGGCAAGAAAAAGGGGTTGGTGGAATGTTTATGATTGGTTTGTTTGTCGCGTTGAAGTTATGAAGTTTTGTTTTTGAAAAGGTTGTGAAAAACCCCAAAGCAGTGCGGTTTTTCGCAAGCAATTACTTGGTTTCGCGGTAAATGTTGGTGTTGAGTGCCTGGCAATAAACACAATAATTGGTGCAACACTATTTATGGCAAAACTCTTCAATACATTATACATGAAAAGGCAAGTCGGAAGTAATGTCAGTTTTTTCAATTTAAATGGTGTTTCCCTTTTAAAGATCTATGTCAAATTATCCAAGCTTAAAATTGAGGCCGTTTTGAAAAAGTTCATTAAAGCACTGGTAACTATTATAGCAAGCTCGGGCTGTGGCCAGTCGCTGACTTTAAATTCCATACCAACCGTGCTTATCAAAATCCAGAACTTTCTCAATTACCCGATAGCTTGGCAGTTTTTACTTCCCATCACCTGCCGCATCGCCGCCAGACGTGGCTGGCTTGTTGCCGGCACTGCGCAGGTTGGCTATTTTGTTCAAAAGCTCAAACCAAAAAGGCGCGCCCATCACTATGGCAAGCATGGTACCCATCAGGCCCACAACTTTAGAGAGCCATAGAAAAAAGATGCCTTTTGCGGTATGGTCGGCACTAGCCATGGTGCTGCTGTTCCAGCCAAGGGGTATGGCATCCTGTAAGGTGCCGTTAGCTTTTTTAAGGGCCGTGTATTGCTCGTTTAGGGCGTCTTTAACTTGTTTCAATGTGGCCGCTGTATCATTGCCTGTCGTATCCTTCGGCAGCTTAAGGTGGTTTACAGTGGCTATAAAAGCGGTGTCCTTCGTTGCTGCATAGGCTTCGCCCGCAACTTTGGCCCGTACTTCGGGGTTGCTGTATAGGTATTTTGCTATGGATATACTGTCAGCATTTAGGCTTAGGGTAATAATAAAGGCAACGGTGAACGTAAAAGGCCTGGCCCACCTGGTTTTTAAGGCACCGGTAACCCGGTCCATCGAGCTGTCGAACCATGTTTCCAATTTTTGGCGAAAAAGGTCTAATTCACTTACTACTTTCGAACTTAGCCCTGCATAGGTGTTTTTTGCCTCGTGTGCATAGGTTAACAATACCCGTTGAATATCCTGCGGCAGCAAAGTTGTATTTTCAATGCAAGTTATCAGGCTGTCAATATCTGTTGCAACGCTAAACTTGTCGTTTGGGTTATAGGTTATTTTCTCGATGAGTGCCGATGCGAAATTTTTTGCATCAATATAGCTTGGCGCTTTGCCTGCTTTTGATAGGGCGGTAATGGCGCAATGGTCCATGATGGCCTGCCCGAGTGTAATGGTTTTGGTTTGGGTAATTTCATTACCCGTTGCGTCTTTGGTGGTGTGCGCAATTTGAATGTCTTTGTCAAAAATGGTTTTTAGCCATTCTCCCAACAATTTCGACCGTATTTTAAAGCCAGCCAGCAGCATTTCCACTGCTGAGCTGCTTATAACGCTTAGCAGAAAATAAATAAATATCATCCCTACCACTAAATCCAATACCGGAAAATTGCTCATGGTTTTGTTTTTTCCCTGCCTACTCTATTATCCCCTTTTCGGCTTCCGGGGCTGATAAACCATCTTTTCTTTTGTACGCTAAAATAACTTTACCTCTTCGCCAGTGTGTTTTATATCGGTGTTTTACCTGCTGGGGGGCTTGATAAGCCACAAAAATCCCATAGGCACACCCAACAGCCTGGGCAAAAAACGCTGTTCAATAAACACAGCTTATCGCAATAAAAAAAAGGTTATATGCTGGCAAAACACCAAAAGTAATAGCAAAGGGCAACAGAATCGTCTTAACGCTGCAAGTTGTTTATTTTTATTGGTTTTGGCAAGGCTTTGCATAAATATTTTTTTCCGTTATGCTTGTTGTTGGTACTTTTCCGCCTAAACTTTGTTGTTTGGCTGCCGTAATATTTGTTGCATACCTGCTTTTGTTTTGTTGGCTTGTTGCCCACCTGCCTTTTTTTGTTAAAAGTGGGCTAGGGCGGCCTGTATTGGTGGGCATGTTTTTGTGTAAAATTGGTGCAGGCCTTGCATATGCCAAGTTTTATTCGTTGCCACAATATATTGCAGGCAGCGACACTTTCCGTTATTTTGACATGAGTAAAACCGAGACCGACTGGCTGCTCACCAACCCATGGGCCTTTATAAAAGATATCTTTCAATACGGCTATGCCAGCAGCGGTAACCTATTCTCAGGCCAAAACAGCTATTGGAACGACCTTAAGAGCAGCAGCATCATAAAGCTGTTAGCGATATGCAACGTGCTTACCTTAAAAAATTACTATGCCAACTTGGTTTTGTTCAACTTCCTGTTCTTTTTTGGGCCGGTGGCATTTTACCGGGTAATGAACAGCGTGTTTACCGGCAAAAAATGGTTAAAGGTTATCAGTATCTTCCTGCTGCCGTCTTTTTTGTTTTGGTGCAGCGGCGTGCATAAGGACGGGCTATTGTTCGCATGCATGGCAATGCTCATTTTTAGTACACACAAGCAAATGCTGGCCGGTAAAATATTGCCTTTTGCTTTGGCTGTAAGCGTTGGCTGCTTGTTGGGCATATTTGCGCTGCGCAACGTTGTTTGCCTTTTGCTGATGCCTGCTTTGGCCGTATGGTGGCTATGCAACGTATTTACAACCAAGCAGTGGGTGGTTGTGGCGGGCGTATATACATTTTGCATACTGTTGTTTTTTGCCTCGCCGTATGTTACCACCAACCTAAATTTGCCCCAATATACCATAAACAAGCAAAACGAGTTTAAAGTGCTTAAAGGTGGCAGCCAGGTGCAGGTGCGCAGTTTGCAGCCAACCATGCTTAGCTTTGTGCAGTTTTTGCCAACTGCAGCCGATATGGCGTTGCTAAGGCCCCACATAGCCGAAATTAAGAACATAAGTTATATACCTGCGATAGGCGAAATGTTTGTGCTGTGGTTTTTGGCAGGGCTTTTTTTGGTAAATTACCCAAAAGCACAAAGCCCTAAGCCGCAGCCTGCCGTGGTTATATTTTGCTTTTGCTTTGCCCTTAGCTACCTGTTGCTAATGGGTTACACGGTAACTTTTTCGGGTGCTATTGTTAGGTACCGCAGCATAATGTTACCCCTTTTGTTTTGCCCGTTGGTTTGCATAGCCAATATTGGCAAAAAGCTGCAATAGCTTTTTTGTGCACATTCATTAACCTTGGCCTTTACACGGCGTTCTTTTTGTTTAATTATATTCA
>CAIRZB010000095.1 GCA_903882935.1 uncultured Parafilimonas sp.
ATGTTTTGGAGTTTTTGTTCGCACCTTAAATATACCAAAATATGCTTACATTTCATTATTAACCAATTACTTATATAAATAATATTTAGTTAATATATAGTTAAAACCTTATTGTTTCTTATATCGAACTCACGTTAAATAATACTTATCAGCAGTAAGCTGCCATTTTGCTTCAATAGCCGTTTCGTTATTTTCTTCCCTTTTCTTTTTTTGAAAGCTACGTATTTTATCAACCAAGGGATCCCATTGTTTGGCCATATTAACCGCTTCGGTAGGTGCGTCGTTCAAAGAAGCTATGGTATGGTGCGCTTCTATAACCGTCTCACGCGTTTTGGCATCCTGTATATAAAAGCTAAGGGTATAATCTCCCTTGCTGCCTTTAATATCGCTGACTATAATATACTGGATGGTTTCTTTGCTATAATCGCTGTTGCTTACATCCCCTTCTGGCACATTATCCGGCGTAGTGCTTGCCATATTGGTTTGTAGGTTTATGCTGTTGTCAAAAAACTTGATTTCCCCGGCTTTGCTATCTTGCATGGCTGCAGCAAAAAAATGCCCCGCGGTTTGGCTGCCGGCTGCCTGCCAATCCAATAAATCTTCCTGTTGCTCAGGGGTCAGGTCGGTTGAAATGGTGGATGGTAGGTCCGGTTTTACAGCTGTGCAATTTGTTGGGTAACTCATTACCGTAACAGCACTGCAAGTGCATTTTTCCTGCGCATGTGTAAGGGTCGGCACTAAAAAAAACAGGGGTATGCAATAAAAAAAGGTGCTTTTCATAGGAAATTTTTATGGCTGGATGAGGTTATTTAATTGGGTAATGTCTATTTGCTTCAACACCTCATTCTGGCGGGTAACTGCACACTGTATGGTCATAACCATATTTTGAATGGATAACTTAGGCTGGGCTGTGTTAAAGTTATTCTTGATGATAAACCCTTTTTGGGCAGTTATTTGCGGCGCAGCCCACTTGCCAATATAAATTCTCAATTCATCAAGGTGCTTAAATGGGTCACCTTCGCCGGGGCCATTGCAGTCGGCAATTATTTTGTTTTTTATTATGCGCAGTGCATAAGCAGCACCGGCTATTTGTAAGGTTTCTATTGTTGCTTGTTCATTATTAAAAGCATCACGCTCTTTGTTAATGCCGTTAAATACCACGGTGAAAGAAAATTGGGCATTTAGGTCATTGGCAAGCATGGCAGCTTTACACTTTAAGGTGTCTTTGCCGTTAAAGTTGCCCGCCTGCTGCAGTATAAAATCCTTAATGGGCTGCCAGGCTTCCTTATAGCTGCTGTTGTTTTCGGTAACGCCAAATGACCAGGTTAAGTCTTGGATATCATGAAAGAACTGCTTCTCACTGCCGGGCTGTACCGTAAAACCAATATTATACTTATTGTCGCGGTCCATCATATCATTCATCCCCATTTCCGCCACTGGCTTCCAGGTTTCTCCCCAGTCAGTGTTGTAGTAATGTTCCAAGCCATCAAAAGCTTGTAACACAAGCGGGTAATTTTTTCGGTAAAACAGGCGTTCACATTCCGTGGCTGGCCTGCCGCCGGGGCCCCAGCCCACGGTTGGTGTTGGCGGTATGCTGTTGTTGCATTGCGCAGTTACGTTGGTGCAAATGCTTGCGCACAGCACGGCGTATAACAAAATGTTTTTCATAGGTTATTGCATTATCAATTTGTTTAAACTGTCGTAGTCAATATGCTGTAGCAAGGCATCAAACAGCGAGGCGTCGCATTTTATAACGAGCATAAAGTTTTGTATCGAAAGCTTGGGTTGTGAAAGATTAAAATTTTGCCGAACCTTTAACTCCTGCACGGTAGTTGTGGTAAATATTTCCGGCGTTTTCCATTTGCCTATATAAATATGCAGCTCATCGTTGTGGTTTTTGTCAGCTTCGCCTAATACTACCTTTTTACCACGTATTATTTTTACAGCATAGGCTGCGCCTTTGCAGGCAACAATTTCAATGTTGGCACGGTGTTCCTTTAGTACATCCTGCTGTATATTAACATTGGGTATACCTGCGTAAATTTCCCTTTTTGCTAAATAGTCATTCAGTTGCTGTTGTAGCCTCTCCTGTACTGAATCTGGTTTGTTATAGGCATTCGCGGTTTCATTTACCAGCCGTGCCGCTTCTGGCGTAGCATCTTTATCGGTAGTTTCAAGCATGCACTCAAAATAGTCAGGACCAATGAGGGTGAAAAAGCTCTTTTCACTGCCTTGGTTCACTTTTAGAGAAAAATTATAAAACAATCCCTCATCATCAACCTGCCTAATGTCATCTACCTCTCCTATGTTCATATCTGGCTTACGTACATCCCAGTTTTGTGTGCTGTTCGATGCAAAATTGCCCAGCGAGGAACCCAGGGCTTCTGCAAGGTTTTTATGAAACGACCTAAAAAAGGCAAGTTCGCAACCTGTTGCGGGCCTATAGCCATAGGGCCAGTATTTCGGGTCGCCAAACCTTTTGGGCGATGGGTAAATAGTATCGTTACATTGTGCTGCTAAGTAATTGCCGGTAGTACACAAAAAAAGTGCTGCGCAAAGCAATATAGGTATTTTCATTTTTTTTGTTTTACGGCTATTTCAACGCATTCATCCATTGCTCGGCAAATGCCCTTGCTGCTTCGCCGGGTACTTTGCCTGCGCGGTAAAGCATCTTCCACATCGCGGGTTTTGCTTCGTAATCTTGGTTTACAAAGCGTTTTTGCCTGCCTGTTCCGGTTAATTGTGCACTGTAATCAACATCTTCGGTATTATCCAAAAAACTGTGGAGCACTACTTTTAATCTGTCGGTCTGGGGTATCTGTTCTTTGGCATCCAATTCTTTAAAGTAATTGGCATTGTCTATTACCGATTGGTTGTACTGGTCAATTTCGGTTTCATACGCGCGCCGTGCCACATCGTCAGACATTATCCTGGCAAATTCTTTTTTAAACGTTGGCGACTTACTGTTATACAGCGCAAGCAATTTTTTATATTTGTCCAGCGAAGCCTGTATCTTAATTTTTTCATTTTCATCGCTCTTAAAGGCAAGCAGGCTTTCTGTGCCAGTTATGGTGCCGGTAAGCATGGCAAACCTCGTGTCATCGGCAATATTGTTGCCCATCAAGGCATCGTAAGATTTTTGCTTTTCTTCCTTAAACCTTTCCGCACTCGAATCTGGTTTTTCGCCCGCACCAACTTCCAGTTTTTTGCTTTTGGCAAAGGCCAACACTGCTTTTTGCCCAGCATCGCTGGTGCAAAAGTTTTTTACAAATGCACCTACTGCTAACACAGCGTCTTTTTTTTGTGCGTCGGTAAGCTTAAACCATGCCTGTTTAGTTGCGCCGCCGTCAAAATAGGTATTTAAAACGCCGCCATACAGGTCTTCCACCACCTGTTTTTTTACCAACGTGCTGTTTGTTTGCAGTTTTAGTAACCACTCTTCGCCAGTAATAACAACGGTAAAAGCGGTTAGTAGCAAGCCTGTGGCAATAAGAATAAATTTTTTCATAAAGCAGGTGTTATGGCATTATAGTTTTGTAAATTCTACCCTTCTGTTATTTGCTTTGCCTTCAGGTGTGGTGTTGTCGCTTATGGGTTTGGTTTCGCCATAGCCTTTAGTGGTTAGCCGTGCGGCATCAATGCCCATGCTTATCAATTGTGTGCGCACCGCATCTGCCCTGGCTTGCGATAGCTTTAGGTTAGCTGCATCATCGCCGTCGCTGTCGGTATGCCCACCAATTTCAAATTTTATGTCAGGGTTTTCTTTCAGCACTTGAACAATGCCATTTAAAGTGCCCATACTTTCGGGTTTTATTGTTGCCTTGTTTACATCGAAGTTTATGCCGTGTGTTACAATTTTTGTATCGGTAAACTTTTTGCCGATGATATTCATCCCGCCGCCAGATGCCAGCTTAATATTTGTAATAATGATGGGTTGGTTTTCGCTGCCGATGCCATCAAAATCAATCCTATATGGCTTACTTTCAATATTTGGGTTTACGCATACACGGTATTGGTCTACATAGGTTTTCATTTGGCCTGCTTTAAATATAATGGCCGCATGGTGCCATTTATTTTCAAACCCCTCCAATAAAGCATCGGGGTATGCTTTGGTGGTATTATCTATTACCACGTCACCCATGCCAAAACGTACCCTGAATGAACTTTCCCAAGTAACACCTGGGGGGTTAAAATCAAATTCAATACCTGGGGCATCGCTAAATGTGCCATACCCAATGTCAGTAAACTTCTTAAAAATAAAATCAAACTCCAGTGTAAATGTGTCGGTCAGGTAGCGTTCCTTTTTCATACGGGGTGTTACTTTGGCATAGTTGCCTTCCGTTAATAAAAGGCTCGGTTTACCGTCCAGTTTATTTACGATTGCCTGGCCGGTAACCAGTTTCCAATGGGCCGGAAACTCGCCATCGGCATCATCGGTAAAATGGTCTTCAAACAATATCTTCTCCCCGGCAATAAAATCGTAGTTCTGGTAGGTTTTAAAGTTGGCTTCCGAAGTTTGGGGTGTTTTGGGGGCTACGGAGTCGGTAACATCAGGTTGGCTGCCGTCACTTTTTACGGCGTTTTCCGGGGCATTAACTACTTTGTCTGCGGCCTGGTCTAATTTATTATCAACCTTCTGGTTTACCTTGTCTTTAACTTTTTGCTTAAACCGGTTAAGAATTGACTGTGCATTTGCTTGCATGGCTACAAAACATACAAGGGCAATGGCAAAAAGGATAAATTTTTTCATACGTTTTAGTGTTTAAATGCAGGAATGCCTACAACGGAACAAAACTATTTTTTGCTATTGGATACCAGTATCCTGTAAACACAGGATATTGTAACATGCCAGAACGCCCCACTTTTACATTGCTTAAATTTTAGCAAGCAATATGACGGATACGATAATTATTACCCCCGCTGAATTAAACCTGTTGGAGAAAAGCCTTCAATCGGTAGCTGGCTCAGTTAACAGCCTTCAGCAGATAGCTTACGCCTTAATGCCATTTACTGGGCTAGATACCACCCTGCAAAAATTTTGTAACGCAATAAACAAAACCAAGGCGTTACAAATTGCCTATACGGCCGTTAACTTAAATACCACAACGGTTACCTACCAAAAAGCCCTGGTTATTTATAACACTGTTGGGGAGCTTGTGGTGAACATATTAAAACACAGCGGTGCTAAAAATGCAAACTTGCACATTGAGAGAAAAGGCCCAATGCTGCATATTACGGTGGGCGATGATGGGGATGGGTTTGATGAAGCCGTTATTATTGGCACAGCCGGTAACGGCTATAAAAAAATGAAGGCTGATTTACAGGCCGTTAATGGCAGTATTAAAAAATTACCAACGTGGCAAAAAGGCAGCCTTGTAGGCATACAGGTACCCCTTAGTGAACAAGACCGTTAAATAATTGCATAAAAACATTTTTTATACCGACCTTTAAGACTAAACCTTGTGTTAACCGCACTAACCTGCTTTTATGGCAAAAACAATGGGTGTAACCTTGCTGTTATTAGTGTTTTGGGGCCATGGCTACGCTCAAACGTCGTGGCAGGCAGGGCGGGATAGCCTTTTAAGGGTATTGCGCCTGCAAAAAGAGGATAGCGATAAAATTGTTACCCTTATTACAGTTGGTGGGGGGTACGAGGCTAATAACCCCGATTCTGCGGTGTATTTTTATAAGCAGGCTGGCACGCTTTCCCAAAAAACGGGCAATACCCATGGCATGCTGCGGTACCTAGCCTGCATGGTAGAAGTATTTGAAACGCAGGCTAAATTCGATTCTGCCCTTCAATACTGTTTGCAGGGTATTGCCTTATCAAAAAAAATACACAACCGCCACGCACTGGCGGCAATGTATAACAATGCCGCCAGTATTTATGGCGACTTGGGCCAGTCAGAAAAAGTATTGGAGTATTACCAAAGTGCCGTTGTTTTATACGAGCAGTTAAAAAGCAAAATTGATAGCGCTAACATAGCCATTGTGTACAGCAACATACTGGGCGTATATGCAGCACTGGAGCTGCATGAAAAAGCCTACCAGTATGGGCTTAAAGCAGTAAATATGGGCCGTTTGGTAGGTGCTGAAGACGCCGTGCTGGTAGGGTTAATAAACCTGGACGATGTTTTGATAAAATTAAAGCGGTATGACACCGCTATGATTATAGCCCGGCAGATATTGCAGTTGGGCGAAAAGTTAAATGATTATGGCAATACGGCAAAAGGGCTGGGCAATATTAACCAAATACTGCTGCTAACAAAAAATATTGCCCCTGTATTAAAAAATGCGGCTGAAATGGAACGCCTTTCGCTTGCCGCAAAAGATGTAGAAGGGCTTGCGTCTGCCTTTTATTTTTCATCCCTGTATTATCTCCAAAACGGGCAATACGCTTTGGCAAGGCAATTTGCGTTAAAGGAGCTGGATATTGTTAACAAAAATAATTTAAAGGGCACCCGCGAAACAGAAGTACACCAACTATTAGGCGATATAGGGCTTGCAACCAACAACCTAGACCTGTTTAATACCAACAGGCATATAAGCGACAGCCTACAGGACTATTATGTATCGGGTAAAATATTAAAGTATACACAGCAGTTACAGGCACAATACTCGCTTGATAAAAAGCAGGCAGAGATAACCACGCTAAAAAAAGAACAACAAATACAGGAGCTAACTTTACAGCGCCACACCAGTATAAACATTGTGCTTGCTTTGCTTGTTGTTGTTGTAGTTATTATCGGCAGCTTCGTATACAGTTATATCCGCCAGAAAAATAAAATTTTATCGGGGGAGGATGTGTTGAAGCAGCAACGTATTGCCAAGCTTGAAAAGGAGAGGCAATTGCTTGCAGCCGAATACGTGCTACAGGGCCAGGATGAAGAACGGAAAAGGCTTGCAAAAGACCTGCATGATGGCCTTGGCGGCATATTATCTACTGCACGCTTTTCCTTTACCAACGCAAAAAGCAACTTGGCAATACCACCAGAATTGGCGAAAGACTTTGACCGGGGCATGGATACATTGGATAAATCAATAGCCGAACTGCGCAGGGTTGCCCATAACATGATGCCCGAATCGCTTTTGAATTATGGCCTTGATACCGCTGTAAAAGAATACTGCAAAAGCATTGAACAAGCCGGTGCGCTTAAACTTACCTGCCAGTCGTTTGGTATGGGTGATGAAACCATTACCAAAAACAGAGCCTCAGTTATTTACCGCATCATACAGGAACTGGTAAACAATATATTGAAACATGCAAATGCAAAAACAGCTGTAGTACAAATGGTGTATAACGAAGAAAGGCTTCATATAACTGTTGAAGATGACGGCAGGGGGTTTAACACGGCAATTTTGCAAAATAGCAATGGCATAGGGTATATAAGTTTGCAAAACCGTGTAGCCTATTTAAATGGCTCAATGGATATTAACACCGCACCGGGCAATGGCACAAGCATAACCATAAACATACCCAACAGTATATGATAAAAGTATTTGTGCTAGACGACCACCCAATGGTAATTGAAGGGCTAAAGGCAGCACTGGAAGATGAAAATGACATTGTGTATATGGGTAGTGCCAAACACCCGTCGGGATTGGAGGATTTGCTGCATAAAAAGGATTATCCTGATGTTGTTTTAATGGATATTAATTTGCCCGGCAAAAGCGGCCTTGAACTTTGTAAGGAAATAAAAGACGCGCATATACCCATACACATAATAGCATTAAGCACATCAAACCAGGTGGGTACAATTAATAAAATGATGGACAATGGTGCATCGGGGTATTTGCTCAAAGACGCTTCAAGGACTGAGATATTGGAAGCAATACACAAAGTTGTGCAGGGTAAAATTTATATTAGTTTTTCAGTATCCGAAGCTTTAAAAAGCAAAAACCCAGATGCAGGGTTGCCCGTGATTACAAAAAGGGAGCGGGAAGTACTTGAATTGATTGCGAACGGGTTTACAAACCATGATATTGCCCAAAAACTTTTTTTAACGCCCGCTACGGTTGACACACACCGAACCAATATGCTGGTGAAATTTAAGGCAAAAAATACTGCGGCTTTAGTAAAGCTTGCCGTGGTTAATAACCTGATATAAGCTAACACGTGTTCCTAAGTTAAACTTGGTTAACTTGTTTATGTAGTTTGTTTTTTTACAATCGGTAACTTATTTGGGCTAGGTAGCTTTTTTGCCATTGGCAACATCAAAGGAGTTGGGTTTTAACACCAGTTCAATTTGCTTTTGTATGGGTTTTATCCAAGAGGGGTTGCATTAATGTTATACAAAAATCCCGCACAGTTGCGGGATTTTTGTATAAGACTGACGTGTTTGCGATGGTTTGCGGCCTGCCCGGCTCTTATTTATTGGGGCCGGGTACCCGCGAGATATTGGATTTTAAAACTGGATTTCCTCATTGGATATTGTGGTATAAAAGTACAGCGGCTGCCACCGTAGGCATAGGGTATTTGGTTATTTGAATATCCCAATCGGACACGAAGCCGCCTTTTAGGGGTATTTTAATTTGGGTTAAGGGTGCTTTAAGGCAATATTGGCTTGGCAGCCATTTCTATAGGCTATGTATCTTGAAGCGCACATATACGCATGCCACAGCCAACTCTTTGGCTATGTATTTGGGTACTGGTACTTTATAAACTCGCTTACATTTATACCTAGTCAACCATAACAATCAAAACCACACGGCATGACGATCGAAAAATTCAATCAAACTATTGATATTTGGATTAGCGGATTAAGCCAGTATAGTTTTGCCCAGCTTTGTGCTAAGCCAAGGCCCGGTGCATGGTCGCTGGGCCAATTATACATACACCTTAAAAGCCAAACCAACTACTTTGTTGCGCAAATATCCATTTGCCTTACCACAAACGACCATGAAACGGAGGCCGCGTCGCCTTCAGCCAACAAAATGTTTCTTAACAATGCGTTTGCCAACGTCATTATTGAAGGGCCGCCATCCAATGCAGATACCCCTGAGCCCTTCAGCAAGCAACAGCTTGAAGATGATTTAATGCAGTTAAAAAGGCGCATGAACACGCTCACCGCAGGGTTGGGTAAAAGCACTTTTTACGGCAAAACCAAACATCCCGGCCTCGGGTATTTTAATGGTGCCGAGTGGCTACAGTTTGCCGAAATACATTTGCAGCACCACTTTAGGCAAAAGGAGCGGATAGATGTGTTTTTGGGTGGGGAAATGTAGTTAAGGTAACGGTATGGGGGTAGTCGGGATGTTATCTAAACCCAAAAAATTGTGTCCCCTTAGCAGCCAAGAGGCTGCTGACTACCTGCATGTATCCCGTCCTCATTTGGTTAAGTTGGTTGAGAAAGGCGAAATACCTTGTACAATGGTTGGAACTCATCGCAGGATGGCATTACACGACCTGAAAATATATGCAGATAAGGTTAGGGCCAATAGGGATGCCCAGTTAGCATTTTTAGCGAAGCAGGCGCAGGAACTACATTTAGGCTACGAATGAGAGTTTTATTTGAGCAAAAAATCAGTCACGTTAAGATATATCAATAGAGTAATGGGTCAAGTCAAAATGTTTCGCGCTAACCCAATAAGAGCGACATAAAAAATACATTACATTACGATTTCGCCGCCTGCATCTCCCTTTTTATCTTCCTCACAAAAGCTTCAGTGGTATCAGCCAGGCTGGCTATTTTGGTAACGGTAAAATCGGTTTGCAGCAAAAGATTTTTTACTAAAATGGTCTTGGTATTTTCTGTCCCTTGCTCAATGCCTTTTTTCTCTCCCGCCCGGTAGAGTATATCATTTTCTTCTTTGAAAAAAGTTGAAATATGTTCCATAATATCCGTTTTGCTTGATGCTAAATTACGTAATTGTGCCAATACCCGCAATTGGTTTTTCAAACGGTCTTTTTCAAGGTCGCCGTTGGCGGTTTTAGTAATATCCGTGGCTATTTTTCTTATAACCAACTCGGGGCTTTCTTCACCAAAATCCCCCAAAATGGCAAATACTTTTTCTTCCGGCTTGTCAGAACCCAGAAAAATATGGTAGTCGATGGTGGCAATGGAAATAAGGCTATAGTTGTAATAGGAGCTTCCATTGGTTATTGAGGTTGGCATGGTAACCGGCTCTTCCCCAATATAAATTACGTATTGCTTTACGGGTATTTTGTATGACCGTAAAAGCATAGCCCAGTACTCCGCCATGCGATACACCATTTCCGCATCATTTTTTGTCTGAAATTCGATGTGCAGAACAAAAGTATTTCCGTCGCCATCTGTTATTTTTTTCAACAAATCAGGCTTGCGCTCTTTCGTGTGTTGAATGCTGTCTGGCAGTTCTTCACTGGTTACGGCATTTATGTGCAATATATTTTTTATTAATCCGGGCAGGGCAGCTTCTATATTCTCCTGTAAAATTTTATCGTACTGGTTTATCTGCCTTTCTGTTTTTGGGTTAGGTTTTCTTTTGCTCATATTAAACTAACGCACATTTGTTAAAGTATACAAATTATTCTTCACTTTATGACCTTCCAAAATTTCTTTCAAATGTGTTAAATCACCTTCCCAAATATCCCGCCTTGGGATAATGTTTGCGGCCTGGCGCGATTGCCAGATAAAAACCCAGTTTTTTGTTTGCGTTACCTTGTAAATCTTATCCCACGTTGACTCAGTGCTGAAAGACTCACCTTTCACCACCAAGTATTCTTTATAAAACTGATACTCTATTGTTTCACCCAAACGTTTATTTGAATGGTAATTTCTTTTTGTAGAAAGCCAGAGAAAAATTGGAAAAACTACAAAAACCAATACCGGTGCAATCAGGTTTTCATTGTTGGGGGCCTCGGTGTGCGAAGAAGCCCTCATATAAAACACAAACAAGAATTCACCAGCACGCAGACTACTATAATCCTTACCAATAAGTTGGAAAAAAGCAATGTAAATGTTGCGCGAATGTAATCAGTCTCGGTTAATTTAGTTTTGATAAGCATATTGAATGGCTTAGGTAAAGAATTCAAAAATAGATATTTTCCTCCTGCCCCAGCACCTCATTCGTGCATTTATTGTACCACTATCTTCATCTCTCGATTAAAAGGCCTCCCCCATCATTTAACAATTATTTTCCTGCCCATATCAAAATACTTTGCATAATTTTCTACCGCCTTAAAACCGCACAAAAACTTCAAAAAAATCCCTTTAAATATGTCTGCCCACCATCCCATGCCACCCAGGTGGCTTGCAGTGCTGCTTTTGCCCGCCATGCTCTTCTTATCCTGCCACCGCAATGCCAAGTTGGTAGATGTTGACCCCTCGTTCAGCAAGTATGTAGAGGCATATACCTCTGGCGTAGTCTCCAAAAAAACGGTCATCCGAATACAGCTGGCGGCTGATGCCAACACATCCCACACCATTAACGAAACGGTAAAGGAAAACCTATTTGAGTTTTCCCCCGCCGTGCAAGGCCGGGCTTACTGGGTGGATGCCCGTACCATTGAGTTTAAACCGGCTAAAGACATGCAACCCGGCCAGGTGTATGAGGTGTCTTTCAAACTAAACAAAGCCATGGACGTACCCGCCGCCTACAAAACATTTGTGTTTAATGTGGAGGTGATAAAACCCAACTTTACCGTGGAGGAGTTTGGCTTGCGTAGCAATAGCAAAACACTAATGGTGCTTACCGGGCAGGTTACCACGGCCGATGTGGAGGAAAGTGCCAAAGTAGAGACGCTTTTAAAAGCGTCTATGAACAACGCTGAAATGAAAATTACCTGGCAACACAACGAGGCCAACCGCATACACAATTTTACCATCAACAATATAACGCGCGGTACCGCAGCAGGTGCTTTGCAATTAATATGGTCGGGGGATGCCCTGGGGCTGGGTGTTAATGGCAGCAAGGAGGTAAGCGTACCCGCCATAGGCGATTTTGTGGTGCTGGCCGTGCGTGCCGTGCAGGAGCAAGAACAGTACACGTTGGTACAGTTTAGCGATCCCTTGGCCATAGGCCAAGCACTTGATGGGCTGATTACCCTAAGCAACCAAGAAAACCTGAGCTATACCATTTTGGGCAGCGAGGTAAAACTATATACCCAAGGCAAGCTGGATGGCAACTACACGGTAAACGTGCTGCCAGGCATAGAAAACCAATGGGGCGACAAGTTGGATAAGCCATTTACTGCCAACGTGTATTTTGAAAACCGCCTACCCTCCGTAAAAATTCATGGCAGGGGCAATATATTGCCCAACAGTGGCGGCAAGCTGGTGCTGCCATTTGAAGCCATAAACCTAAAGGCGGTGGATGTGTCTATTATACGGATATACGAAAACAACATTGCCCAATTTTTGCAACGCAACGATTTGGGGGGCGAGCAAGACCTGCGGCGCGTGGGGCGGCCTATTGCAGAAGCCACCGTAAAATTAGACGACGACAAAAGCCTGAACCTGCACAAAAGCAACCGCTTTTCCCTGGACATTGACAAATACGTAAAAACCGAGCCGGGCGCCATTTACCGGGTAACCATCGGATTCCGGCCGCAATACTCGATGTATTCCTGCGATTCAGTCATTAACGATAAAGCGGAATACGAAGAGGGGGATGATTATGAAGAACGCGGAAAGAAGAGCTCCACCGATGATGACGATGATTTTTGGAACCGGTACGATGGTTATTACACCTATGGTTATAACTGGAAGGAAAAAAGCAACCCCTGCCACTCATCCTATTACAATAAAGACCGGTACGACAGCCGCAATATACTCGCCAGCAACATTGGCCTTATTGCCAAATACGGCAGCGATAAAAGCTTGTTTGTGGCTGCCAGCAACATCATCAGCACAGATGCCATCAATAATGTGGCGTTGGAGGTGTTGGATTACCAGCAGCAAATCATCGGCAAAGGGGTTACTGGTGGCGATGGCACGGTTAATATTCCACTTAAGCGCAAGCCTTACTTATTGGTGGCAAAACAGGGGGAGGAGCGCGGTTATTTAAAGTTAGACGACGGAAGCTCGCTGGCGCTTGGGCGCTTTGATGTTTCTGGCGACGAGGTGAAAAACGGCATAAAAGGTTTTGTGTTTGGCGAGCGTGGTGTTTGGCGCCCCGGCGACAGCCTGTTTTTAAGCTGTGTAATTGACGATAAGGATAACAAGCTGCCCAAAGAACACCCCATTGAAATGGAACTGATATCCCCCCGTGGGCAGTTATACAAAAGGCTGGTGCAAACCAATGCCACCGATGGGTTTAATGTTTTTAGAACGGCCACCGATGCCGATGCCCCAACCGGCAACTGGCTTTGCAAGGTAAAGGTGGGTGGTGCCAGTTTTGAGCGTAGGTTGAAGATTGAAACAGTGATGCCCAACCGGCTGAAGATAAAGCTTGATTTTGGCGCGCTTGACGCATTGGGCAAAGATGCCACCACCAACGGCACCCTTAGTGCCACTTGGCTGTTTGGCGCCACCGCGCAAAACCTTAAGGCAAAAGTGGATGCGCAGTTATACCGCAAAACCACCACGTTTGATAACTTTAAGGATTATGTGTTTGACGACCCAACATCATCTTTCACCCCACAGTCAAAAACCGTGTTTGACGGAACGTTGGGGGCAGACGGCACGGCACCCATCAACCCTGCGTTTAATGCTGTTGATGGCGCCCCCGGCCAGTTGCTGGCCAACCTGAACATTAAAGTGTTTGAACCCGGCGGTAATTTTAGTATCGACAATTATGCCATGCCGTTTAACCCATATTCATCGTATGTGGGGTTGCATGTACCCCAAGGCGATAAAACCTGGGGCTACCTGCTGGCAGGCGCGCCCCACCGTTTTGATATTGTGGACGTTGATACGAAGGGCAACCCCTTGGGCGGTTCAACCACGGTGGACGTGGAGCTGTACAAAATACAGTGGCGGTGGTGGTGGGACAATGACGAAAACAGCACCATCAGCAATTTTATGCAAGATCAGTATAACAAACTCATCCGCACCCAAACTGTAAACTTAACCAACGGCAAAGGCAGCTACACCGTAAACCTGCCCGAAGAAAGCTGGGGCAGGTATTTGGTGCTGGTGAAGGATGGCCGCAGTGGCCATAAAACCGGCAGTATTTTTTATGTGGATGATTACAGTTGGCAAACCCGGCACGATAACAACGACCCTTCATCGGCGGCGATGCTCTCTTTTACGTCTGACAAAACAACCTACAACGTGGGCGACGAAGCTAAGCTAACCATACCCACCCCACGCGAGGGCAAGGCCTTGGTAAGCATCGAAACCGGTAGCAAGGTGCTTAAAACCTGTTGGATAAAAACCACGCAAGGGCAAACAAAATATTCCTTTTCTATCACAAAGGATATGAGCCCCAACGTGTACGTAAACGTTAGCCTTATACAGCCGCATGCACAAACCTTAAACGACCTGCCCATCCGCATGTACGGGGTAATACCCATACTGGTGGAAGATAAAAACACCATACTTAAACCAATCATCAGGATGCCAGACGTGATAAGGCCTGAGCAGAAGAATACCATCACCGTATCGGAACTTAACAACCGTAAAATGACGTACGTGATTGCTTTGGTGGATGACGGCTTGCTTGACCTTACCCATTACAAAACCCCTAACCCGCACGATGCCTTTTTTGCACGGGAGGCCTTGGGGGTAAAAAGCTGGGATGTGTACGACCAAGTAATAGGTGCCTGGGGTGCAGAGTTGGAGCGCATACTAACCATAGGTGGTGACGCGGAGGCTGCGTTGGCCGCCAAAACCCGTAAGGCCAACCGTTTTAAGCCCATTGTTACGTTTATGGGTCCGTTCACCAGCAACGGTGGCAGTAGGGAACATACGTTTACCCTGCCACCTTATATGGGCAGCGTACGCGCCATGGTGATAGCCGCAGGCGACAACGCCTATGGTATGGCCGAAAAAGATGTGAAGGTTAAAAAGCCTTTGATGGTATTGGCCACCCTGCCCAGGGTGTTGGGGCCAGAGGAAGAGTTAAAAATACCTGTAACCGTTTTTGCAGCAGAGAAAAACATAAAGGATGTGCGCATTACCCTGCAAAGCAACCCCTTTATTGAGGCAGGCGGGGCGCAGTCCATCCATTTTACTGCCACCGGCGAACAGGAGGCCTATTTTACGGCTAAGGTAAAACCCAACACAGGCATAGGCAAGGTAAAAGTAGTAGCCACCTGCGGCAAAGAATCGGATGCCACTGAGGTGGAGATTGACATACGCAACCCCAACCCACCTGTTACCCAAGTGGCCGAGGCTACCTTGCAACCGGGGCAGCAGTGGACCCAAACGGTAGGCATGTTGGGCGACGGTGCTTCATCAAAAGCAGTGCTGGAAGTTGCCAGCATACCGGCCATCAATTTGCAGAGCAGGCTTAACTACTTGATAACGTACCCGCACGGCTGTATTGAGCAAACCACCTCGGCTGTGTTCCCGCAATTGGTATTAAACCAATTGGTGCAATTGGACGAGGCGCAAAAAAAGACGGTGGATATTAATGTGCGGGCAGGCATACAAAAACTGCAAAACTTTCAACAAACTGACGGTGGCTTTAGTTATTGGCCCGGCCTATACGAAAGCGATGAATGGGGTACTAACTACGCAGGCCATTTTTTGCTGGTGGCAGCCGATTACGGGTATAACATACCTGCGGCCATGTTACAGCAGTGGAAACAGTTTGAGCGCAGCAAGGCCCTTGGCTGGAATGTTACCGCCGCGCCTTGGTACGGCAGCGACCTTACCCAGGCCTACCGGCTGTACTTGCTTGCCTTGGCCAAAGCACCAGAGGTGGGTGCCATGAACCGCCTGCGCGAAAGCAAATTTTTAACGGCCGAAGGCAAGTGGCGTTTGGCGGCGGCTTACCAGTTAATAGGCCAGCAGCAAACGGCCACGCAATTAATAAGCGGCCTGCCCAGCCTGTTGCCGCAGCGTGATTACCCAGGCTACACGTTTGGAAGCGACCTAAGGGACGATGCCATGGTGCTGGAAACCCTAACTACCATGAACCGGCGTGCCGAGGCTGCGGAAGTGGTACGCAATGTGGCGGCCCGGCTGTCGCAGGATGCTTGGTATAGCACACAAACCACCGCCTATTGCCTGATAGCCGTGGCGGAGTATAGCGGCACCAACAAAGACAATAAAAAAATGCAGTTCAGCGGCCGCATTAATGCGCAAGTGGTTAATGTAAATACCACCAGCACCATATCGCAAACAAACATACCCTGGCAAAAGGGCAAAGGCACGGTGCAACTAAACAACACGGGCAGTAATGTGCTGTATGTGCGGGTTATTAACCAAGGCCAGCCTTTTAGCAACCAAACCGTGCCGGTTACCAATAACCCCAACGTGTTGCAGGTGGCCGTTAACTACCTAACAACAGATGGCAAGCCGATTGATGTTGCCAGCATAAAGCAGGGCACTGATTTTGTGGCGAGGGTTACTGTGATAAACCCCGGTTTTAGGGGCTCGTATGGCAACATGGCATTGTCGCAAATATTCCCCAGTGGGTGGGAAATATTAAACACCCGGCTGTACAATTCGGAAGGGGCTTTCAAATCGTCCCCCAGCGATTATATGGACATCAGGGATGACCGGGTGTACCATTATTTCTCCATCGGCAGCAACCAAACGCTTACCTACTACGTGCAGCTAAACGCAGCCTACCCCGGCAAATACTATTGGCCCGGCGTATACTGCGAAGCCATGTACGACCATGCGATCAGTGGTGGTGTTGCGGGTAAGTGGGTGGAGGTTACACCCTAACCAACCCCTCCGGCCTCCCGAAATAATCGGGACAGGCTCTAAAGGGGGAACTATGAAGTAGGATGGATATAAGCGGACGGCATTCTTTGGAAGGATGGCGTCCGCTTTTTTTTATGGAATTTTAGTTAATGTGCATCATAGGTTATAGGTAAATATAATTTGGCGTAACATTCGCAAACCCCTGACGGGGTTGACTGTGAATAACCCCGCGTTGCAACGCGGGGTAAAACAAAACCTCGATGCGTTTCAGGAACCTCGAATGGGGTTCAACACTCAAACCATGATTACATTGAACCCCATTCGGGGTTCGGGTAAACGCGCATTTTTTTCGATCTCCCCGGATTTCATCCGGGGCTATTCAAAGTCAACCCCGTCAGGGGTTTTCGAATGACTTAACTGATTCTATTGATCAATTCACGAAGTAGTCTGATAGTGCTTATTTTTATTAATGCCAAAACACTTACAATGCCAACTGTAGCAACTCCGATTAAACTTTTGTCGCACCCTCTCTCGATTTTTATTCGGGGTCGCATTACTTTCATCTGTTGTGCAAGCATGATGCTTGCTTGTAATGGTAATTCACAGCCCAAGCAGTCGTCAATACCACCCCACCCCACAACATCCTCACCCCAAAAAATCTTTACCAACAAATACAAAGTAATACATGTGTTGGTGGCATTGTGCGATAACCTGCACCAAGGCATTGAGCCGGTGCCAAAAGGTATCGGCAATGGGCAGGACCCGGCCAGTAATTTATATTGGGGTTGCGATTACGGTGTAAAAGCCTTTTTTAAAAACCTCACCGCATGGAAGTTGGCGGCCACTATTAAAAACCCCGCACCCCACATATTGGAGCGTTGCATTTTTACACAGCCCGCTTTTAAAACGTATATGGTGGCCGATGCTTATGACGGTGCTTACATAAAAAACACCATGACTGATTTTTGCAACGCGTCCGCTGGCGCTGCAAACGCAACTGTAGTATTTAACGGTGATACACTGGGCATACTCGGCAATGCAAACATGATAGCCTATATTGGACATGAAGGCTTGATGGATGTTAGTTTAGACAGTGTGCCGCCAAAGCGCGACGCTCGTAAAAGAGACGCCATTATACTCGCCTGCGAAAGCAAACAATACTGGGCCAGGATATTGCACAACACCGGCGCAAAGCCCTTGTTATGGACAACGGAATTGATGTGCCCCGAGGCCTACACCCTTGATGCCGCCATTACCGGCTGGCTGAATAAGGAAACAGATGAGCAAATACACCAGCGTGCTTCGGCCGCGTATAGCAAATACCAAAAGTGCTCTTTGAATGCGGCCGCGGTGTTGCTGGCGACGGGGTATTGAATGGCAACAGCCAGTCTCAGTCCATAGTTCGCAAGTAGCTGAAGTATGACCGTTTTTTTAAGGCTACTTGGTGGCATGGCTGTTTGCTGCCAATACAAGCAGTATATTGGCACTGCACAGAAAATTGCTCGTAGCGGTTGGTACTGTTTTGTTGCGTAAACTATTTTGCGAAAGCGGTTTATTTTTTTAATTTGGTTAAAATTAAGAGATGAAGAACCTAACAGTGCCAATAGCGGATGCAGACTTTGAAAAGTTCGGTTTTGAATCGAACGTTATTTCTTTTGATGCACTGAAAGAAGTTATCAGCATTGAATATGCGAAAGAAGCGTTTATTAAATGCAACCAAATTGCCCGAGCAACCGCCCTTGACAAACTTACCCTAGATGAAATAGAAGCAGAAATTAATGCGGTTCGACATGCACAGAATAGTAATTGATACAAATGTTATTGTGTCTGCATAAATTGGCTCTTGCTATTCAGCCCAAAATCCTTGAAAAGCCACTTTTTACAAAAGACTTTTCACCCATCCTACCTACGCTAATGATTTTAATATTACTACAACGATTTGGAAAAACACCCACAAAAAAACAGCCGCAGGGCTTTTAAACCCAACGGCTGCGCCTATACATCAACCTTTTATTTTTAACCACCTTTTACCAACGGCCTGCGGCGCCATGCCCCAGCCGGAGTCTGGCCTTTACAAGAACATCCGTAGGGCCGCAAAGCTAACCCTACAGATAGCAGCACCCTTTTGTTTTACCATGCTACCGAGAGCCTTGATGGCAACAGCCTGCTGGTGGTTAACCCTTTAGGCAAGATTAGAAAGCTTTACACACCTTTCAGGGCAGAATGTGTCGAAGCAACTGACGGCCTTAAGAAAGGCACAAAAGTGTATGTGGAAGAAGTGCAAAGCACGCAAGGGGATGAACTGCTTTTTGTCATACAAGGCAGGCCATATTTGTTCAAGTATTTTCAAATAAGCATTCGTTTTTAAAAAATTAATAACCAAAGTGCCAGAATATTTAAAATAATGCACCTGTGTTTCTCCGCAAAAAGAGGGAAGCCCAAAAATTAACAACATGAAAGACAAAAACCAGCTCGCAGAAATAACGGTCAGCTACAGGCCAGCCATCAGTACAAAACCTGTGGTTAAATCGGCATTTGACGCTTTTATAGCGTTGCAAGAATTCTTTGACGAAGATACCTTAGCCCTTAAAGAACAGGCTGTTGTATTATACTTAAACCGCAGTAGCCGCGTAATTGGGGGTTATAAGCTGGCCACGGGAGGCATAGCAGGCACGGTGGTTGATGTTAGGCTAATCTTGTCTGCGGCATTGGCAACCGCAGCTACGTCGTTTATACTGGCCCATAACCACCCTTCAGGCAGCCTCCAACCCTCCAAAGCAGACGTTGAAATGACAACAAGGGTTAAAGAAGCCGCACGGATAATGGATATTGTTATGCAGGACCACATCATTATATCTCCATACAGGCAATATTATAGCTTTGCTGATGAGGGGTTGATGTGAAAGTGACCCTAAAAGTTTATAATATATTCCGTGTTATCGGTGGCTGCAATTATCCTCCTTGCCAAGCCATACCCTGACCCTTGACTTTTTACAACAACCTCCGCACTGTCTTGTCCTGAAAAAAGTTTACACTTTAAAAGTGTAAAAGATGCAAAATAGAAAAAAAACTAAGGGCAGAAAAGGACAAAAAGGCATTCAGTCAAGATATGACCTTTCATTTCGGCGCAAAGTTGCCAATGAATATTC
>CAIRZB010000096.1 GCA_903882935.1 uncultured Parafilimonas sp.
ACGAAATATTACAGATTTTGAGCATCTCTATTTTCGAAAAAATGCCCATAAATCAACTGTTTCAGCTCACTCAATTACAATATTTCAAAGAACAGAATCATAACCAATTGAATATGTTCGACTTATGACGCAACGCTAATGGTATAATTACTATAAATTATGAAGAATGTAACTATAAGAAAAATCGCGGCAGTTAATAACATGCGATGCTTGTTGAAGGTATCCAAAATACTTACATTAAGTCTCCATACAAGAATAACCATAATTGAAAAAGCATTCACAAAAAACATCAAACTAGCATAGGCACCTATTGCAGCAAAATTTGCTCCGGTCTTTTTTTTGCGAGCTATCAGGTAGCCAGTGTAAATGAAGTCGTCAATAATCATTTGAATAGGATTTAGAACTGTAACCAATTACCCTGTTGAAACCCTAGTGTTTCGTCGGACATCTGGGTTTCTTGGTTAAACCCTTTCTTTGAAGGGCATTGGAAATTTGAAAACGGTATGCGGCCATACCGCCTACAATAGTAAAATAGCCCGGCCAAAACCGCTTTAGCTGCATCATACATTGTATTTAAGTTAAACCATTCCGCCAATATAAAACCATAGCAAAAAGTCGAACCAATGGATGTTTTTGCCCTGCTTGGCGTGCGTCCTTTGCAAAATGGCTTTTTATCAAAAATTCGAAGTGCCCTGTTGAACATTGCGAAAACCAGGATTAGCTCAATTCCCAATACTCCCTAGAAACGTTGTACAGCCGTTAATATTTATGAAACACCGGGTTAACCATGAAGATAAGTAGTTAATGACTATCCGCAATTTGGTTTAAGCGTAAAAAAAATCCCGTTTACTGGATTTGTGGAGACACAAATCCGGGCGAACGCCCCCGGTTGTGTCCCCACAACCGTATTATCGGCTTGACCATACAGCCTTGGTTTTTTTCAAAAAAATCAGCTAAACCAAATTGCGGATAGTCATTAAGTATTTTATGCGAATTTGGCCTATTTACACCCACCCAGTAAAGCTAACATGTAACATTAGTGCATAGCGTTGTGGCCCGTACACCCCGTACTTGGGTTATGCACTTAGCAAATCCATTTCCTGTTGCAGGTTTAACCTTGCCTGCTGTTCGTATAGGTTGTAAAATATTTCGGTTTTAAATATACGTGCCATTTGTAAAAAATGCTCCAGTACCTTTTTGCGGCCGGGGTTGTATATGATGTCTGGGTAAATGGCGTATTCCTGGCGTATTTGCAGGCAGTAGTTTTGGTACGTTGGCGCTGGGTGGCCCAGAATACTAAGGTCTGCATCAGTAAATAGGTTGGTGTCTTCATCCGCGCAGGTTACATGGGTTTTGGTAGCCGATATCTGCTGTTGGCAGCGGGTTATTTTGTATGTGGGCAGCTGAATTTCGCGCAGCCTCTTTCCCGCGAGGGCCGCACTTTTTTCCTCATTGTCTTTTTTTAACGGGTTGTACACAATGTCGTGGTAACAAATGGAGAGTACGATGGTATCCCAATCTTCTACGGCTCCTTTAATGCTGGCTAATTGTGCGTGCATATTTTGCAGGTGCGCCAAATTGTGGTACTTCCTTTTACTGCCGCTGTGTTGTTTGGCAATCTCCGCCCATAGCGTATCCACCAAGTTTTTATCGGCAGTGTAATGTAAGGCGGTTTCGGTAAAGCTTTGTTGCAATGTTTGCATGGGGTGTAGGCGGGTTTGCTATATATGCAAGCGTGTACCAGCGAAAGCCCTATTGTTTACATTGGAACACCCTTGTATTTGTTATAAATGGGGGTTTATTTGTTTATATTCACCACTGTAGGCACGGGGGCTGCCACGCCGGCTGCGTCCCAGGCTTTTTTAATGGCTTCCTGTACGCCAAAAAATACTTCCCAATAATCCTGTTGGCGGGCATAAGGGCGTATGGCAAGGGTAACCATGCCGTCGCCCACCTTTAGCACATGCACTTCGGGGGCAGGTGTTTTTAGCACTGCGGGTAGGGCAGCCATGGCACCAAGGGCTATTTGCCTGGCCTTGTCAATATCAGCGTCGCCTGCAATAGCCATAACAGCGTCAACCCGCAGGCTGCCATGGGCGGTATAGTTAACGATAATACCGGTGGAGAGCGGCCCGTTTGCCAGGATGATGGTTTTATGGTCGGGTGACAGGATGATGGTGTTAAAAATGCCCAGCTCCAGCACGGTGCCGGTTTGGCCCTGGCCTTCAATCAAATCGCCCACTTTAAAGGGCTTGAATACCAACAGCATAACCCCGCCCGCAAAATTGCCCAGAGAGCCGTTCAATGCGGTGCCGATGGCCAGGCCTGCGCCCACCAACAAGGCGCTGAATGCCGAAATATCCACACCCAGCATGCTAAAAATGGACAGCAGCAACAAAATGGTGAGCGATATTTTTACAAATGAATACAGGAAACTTTGTAGCGATGCATCATATTTTCTCCTGATCATGGTGCGGTGCAACACCCCGCCAACCTTTCTGATAATCCAAGCCCCGATGATGTATAAAAGGATGGCACCGGCAATTTTGGGGAGGTATTGCGCAGCCAGCACCTTTAGTTCATTAAGAAACACTTGGGTTTTTCCGGTAAGGTCTGTTATTTGTAAAAGCATATTGCATCAAAAGTTTATTGCTTTAAAACCGCAAGTTTAATACTTTAAACTGGCAAAACGTGTGGTGCATTAATTTGCGGCAGGTAAGTTGCCTGCGGTATGTGTTTTTAAACCTATTGCTTAAAGCTTGCGGCATCAATGAAGGGCCATAACTAAAATCATCCCAATATTTTCCAAACAGAGAATAGGCCAATAAGGGGTGGGGCGAATACATTAGGATGGTAAATGTAATCCTATTAAGCAGTGCAACTCGCATGGGTTGTATGTTTCGCCCCGGCTTTGGCAGGCTTGCATCATCCCAGCAAAGTCGGCAACCACTTGGGTGGAGTGTTTATAAAATAAGCCTGCGCCTTGTAAGGTGCAGGCCTGTTTTTTTTGCTGGTTCGTTGGATAGGTTGTTTTACAATAGTCTTTTTGCTTAGCGGCTCCGCGTCTCAGCGCGACATCGAACTGCGCCAGGTGCGGAGCTTGCAATATACCATCGCGCAAAGACGCTAAGTGTTTATATAACATACCCAGTATTTTAATTTTTCTTAGGCGCATGCTGAAGTTGTTACGGTAGCATTATTTCCCGGTTACTTTTAGCACCGTTGCGTAGCTGCCTACTTGTTTGCCGGTTAAGTTTTTGGGTATGGTTATCTCCACCTTGTCGCCTGCAGTTTTCCATTTCAGCTCGCCTTTTTGCCCCAGTATGGTAACCTTGCTTTTTTTGCCAAAAATAGAGGCATCCACGCTTAGGGTGGCTGGCAACACTACTGCGTCATTATTATCGGGGCTTAATACAAAAATTGAGGTGTAGCTGCCGTCTTTCGCCTGTGTGTACACCAGGTTACCCGCCTCGTAGGGGGCAACGGGCTTTGAACTGTAAATGGCGGTGCTGTTAACAGCCATCCAGCCACCTATGTCTTTTAAGCGTGCATAGGCAGTGTCGCTCCAGTCGCCTTCTGGGCTGGGCCCAATGTTCAGCAAAAGGTTGCCGCCCCGGCTAACAATTTTAATCAACAGGTGTACTAGGTAGTTGCTGCTTTTGTAATGGTCGTTGGGCACATAACTCCAGCTGTCGCCCATGGTAATGCAGCTTTCCCAGGGGTGGTCAAGCGGCTCTTTCGGCACGGTTTGCTCGGGTGTTTGGTAGTTCTCAAACTCACCGGCAACGGTACGGTCAACCACCAGCAGGCCCGGTTGGTAACTCCTCGCCATGGTGGCAATGTTCTTCATGTCAATGTCTTGGTTGTAGGGTATGGTGCGCTGCCAGTCAACCGATTTGTCAATGCTTTCGTAAGGGCGCACCCAGCCGCCGTCTAACCACAAAATGTCCATCTTGCCATAGCCGCTCATCAGTTCTTTTATCTGGTTGTAGGTGTATTGCTTAAACGCGTTCCATTTTTCCGGGTATTTAGCGGGGTCGTAGTTTACGTTGCGGTCCTTCGGTGGAAAATACGGCCACCAGTAATTGGGGCTGTGCCAGTCTGGCTTTGAAAAATACGCACCGGTCATCAGGCCCTTGGCCCTAAAAGCACTAAATACCTCCTTGGCAATATTGCTTTTTGGGTTGGTTGAAAAAGGCGTTTTGGCGTCGGTAACCTTGTAATCGGTCTCCTTGGTGTCGAACATGCAAAAGCCGTCGTGGTGTTTGGTGGTAAACACCACGTATTTCATACCGGCGGCAGCGGCCGCATCTGCCCATTTTTGGGGGTTAAACTGGGTGGGGTTAAAGGTGGTTTGTAGGTTTTCGTAGGCTTTTACGTAGCCGTTGTAGGTGCTTGAGTAGGGGCCGCGCCTTACCGTCCACCCTTCGTCCTCGGGGCAAATGCTCCAGCTTTCAACAATGCCCCATTCGCTGTAGGTACCCCAGTGCATTAACAACCCAAAACGGTTGTTCTGCCACTGGTTAAGTTTTTGCTGCACCAAGGTGTCTTTCGGCCAAATATAGCTGGCACTTTGGTTGTGGGTTTGCGCCTGCGGTTGCAGGCTGGCGAGGCAGGCTGCAACGGTAAGGGTTTTGATGCCCTTATTGGCTAAAATGCGTTTGCTTAAAATACCCATATGCTATGTGTTAATAATTGTTACGTTTTTATGCACAATGCGGTGAAGCTGTCTGATTTATTTGCCATTGGCTATGCAATTAATGCTGTCGCCAAAACTAAACCATGGCGGCGAATGTAAAACCGCGTTTTCCGCCCTTAATTTTAACCTTGTTGCGGTTAAATTTACCCTCAACTGCCAGCCAAGTCACTTGGTAAAACAGGCCAGGCCATCTGCAAAACAACATTTGGCGGCTGCAAAACTAATACACATTCACCTCGCGTTCAAGCGTAATGCCGAAGGTGGCCTCCACACTGTTGATTATTTTGGTGGATAGGCCAAAAAGCTCCGTGCCGGTTGCCTTGCCGTAATTAACCAGTACCAGCGCTTGTTTTGCGTGTACACCTGCGTCGCCGTGGCGGTAGCCTTTCCATCCGCACTGTTCTATCAGCCAGCCAGCCGCAACTTTAACAAAGCCGTCTTCGGCGGGGTAACCCGGTATATTGGGGTATTGTTGTTTTAGCAGGCTATATTGCTCCGCTGGTATTTGTGGGTTTTTAAAAAAGCTGCCCGCATTGCCAATATCGGCGGGGTTGGGCAGTTTTGAGCTTCTGATGTTTATCACCGCCTGCGAAATGGCTTTAATATCCAGTGTTTGCAAGCCCATTTTTTCCAGTTCCTGCTCAATGGCCCCGTAGGCCGTGTGGTAAACAGGTTGTTTGCGCAGCTTGAAAGTTACATTTAAAATTACGAACTGGCCTTTATAGGTGCTTTTAAATACGCTTTCGCGGTAGCCGAAGCGGCAATCGCCCAGGTTAAATTGCACGGTGGTTTTTTCATAAATGTGGTATGCCTCCAGGCATTCGAACACATCCTTTATCTCCACACCGTAGGCCCCAATGTTTTGCATGGGCGAGGCCCCCGCGCAGCCCGGTATCAGGCTCAGGTTTTCCAGGCCCGCATAACCTTGGTTTATACAATGCATAACTAGGCCATGCCAGTTTTCGCCCGCGCCAGCCTTTACATAATAGTATTGGTTGTCTTCCCTAACCAGCTCGATGCCCAGCAGATTGTTTTTTAACACCAGCCTATTAAAATTACCGGTGAACAGTACGTTGCTGCCGCCGCCGAGGATGAGTAGCGGGAGTGCTTGGCCCGTGGATGGAGTTAAGCCGTGCAACAATTCCTCCAAATCGGCCAGTTGGGAAAATATTGCAAATTGTTTTGCGTTTACGTCTATACCAAAGGTGTTATACCGTTTTAGTGAAATATTTTCCTGAATTTGCATGGCACAAAATAACAAAATATATGGCGTTATTGAAGGCAGTGGTTATTGGGGCCACGGGGTTAACAGGCGGCCACGTGGTGCGGCAGTTGCTGCAAGACGGGGCTTTTGGCGAAGTGGCGGTGTTGGTGAGGGGCAGTTTTGGCATGGCACACCCTAAGCTTACCGTAAGAAAAGTTGATTTTAATAACACTGACAGTATTAGGAAAATGCTTGGCCATGGGGATGTGATTTTCTCCTGTGTGGGTACCACCCAAAAAAAAGTGGCAGGTGACATGGTGGCATACCGGCGCGTAGACTACGACATACCCGTAAATGCCGCAATATTGGGCAAGCAGGCTGGTTTTAGGGTGTTTGTACTGGTGTCGTCGGTTGGCGCAAACCCACAGGCCGCCAATTTTTATTTAAAGCTTAAAGGGGAGGTGGACGAAGCGGTATCCTCCGCAAGCCTGGCCAGTGTTAATATTTTCCGCCCTTCGTTGTTATTGGGCAACCGGCATAAAAACCGCCTGGGTGAACGGATTATGGCACCCATTGCCAAAGGGATAGCATTTTTATTGGCGGGCAAAATGCGTAAATATAAACCGATTGCATGTAGCCAGCTGGCCAAAGCCATGGTAGCCGCCGCAAAAAATGCGTTACCGGGCAGCCATGTATACGAATATGGTGGGATGATGGATTTGATTGGGGAATAAGTTGGCGTTTTTTCACGACTAAAATTCAAGGGTGCCTAGGATTGTTTACAAGCAGTTTGCGATACTTGAAAGATTATGCAGCTTTATTTGATAGGGTTATCGAGCTGCTGTAAGGTTTTTTATAAGTTGTGTGTTTTTTTTTGCCTGGTGCGGGTACTATAAGCCGTCTTTAACCTTTTGTACAAAAGAAATCGGTACCGCTGCAACCTGCGCTATTGTTTGCAAACTTAAATCAGTTTGGGCAAGCAGATTTCTTACAACCGCCAGCTTCTCTTCGGCTTTGCCTTCGGCTATGCCTTGGGCTATGCCTTGAGCTATGCCGTCTATCCTAGCGGTGTCAAGTACGCTTTTTGCCATTCTCGTATTGTCTATTTCTCGGTAATAGTCTCTTTTTTCGGCATCAGTCAACCGCTGTATTTTCAAATGCTCCGCCACTTGTTGCAGGCCCTTCGCCTTCGCGTCTTTCAGCACCTCGTCATTTTTTAAATAATACACCCATTCATCTAGGGTGTCTTTAGCCAAATCATTAAAGTTATTAACCTTAACAACATAGTATTCGGGAAATAGTTGGTATACTTCCTCCTTACCAAAAAGTTCCTTCTGCGTATCGCTCAAACCCAGCACATCGCCTTGGTGTATACCCACAAAATTGGCTTTGCCATAATACACATAATCTTCGCCCTGCCCCAGATCAAAATATACAATGTTGATAGAATACACCTTTTTTATTTCGCTGTACGGCTTGCCAAGCGCCAGATGCTCTGCCGTGGCCTTGCTGGCACCGTACAGCATGCGGTGGAAATAATCATACTGTTTGGTATTCTGTACCTCTATTATCACCAATTCGTTTTGGCTGTTCAAAGCCAGAATATCAACCCTGTTAAATTTGTCGTCATTTGTTTCTTGATTCGATTCCCCATCAAGTATCTGCTGTATTGTAACATCCTCTTTCAGTAACTCTGAAATAAGGCCCTCCAAGATAACAAAATTGCTCTTTTGCCTAAGTAGCCGTTTCATCGCCCAGTCAAACCGTACCAGTTCTTTTGCCATAACCTCCTGTTTGTACCGTCAAAGGTAATTAAATTTAAAATTTTGGTGCCGTGGCATTTAGTATCGCCTTGTTAGACACTATATAAATTAAACGTCAACATTGCGCTAACGTACCTTTTTGTGCTGTAAAATTGCAAAAACTTTTTCACATGGACTTTAAGAAGCTGGCCGCCCACAAAGCAGTGGAGTTAGTACATCCCAATGCAGTAATTGGCCTTGGCGCAGGCAGCACCATGGCCCATATGGTAGGTTTTTTGCAACAGGCCGTACAAAACGGCCTTAATGTCGGTGTGGCTACTTCCTCCTTTACCACACGCCAGTTGCTGGCGCAGCATGGGTTTACAGTGTTGAACACCGCTGACCTTGCCGGTATTGATATTTATTTTGACGGCTGCGACCAGTTTGATAAAAACCTTAACGCCTTAAAAAGTGGCGGTGGCATACATACACAGGAAAAACTGCTGGCCTGCATGGCCACACAATTTATATTGGTGGGTGATGATACAAAATACAGCGAAACATTGCAAACCAACTACCCTTTGGTGATAGAAGTGCTGCCCCAAGCGTTTAAATATGTTGCACACGCTGTGCCGGCGTTGTTGCCGGTGGCTAAAATGCTGCCCCGGTTGGGGGATAAGCGGGATGGCGCGGTGGTTACTGAAAACGGCAATTACCTATTTGACCTTTGGTTTGATGCGTGGCCACCATTAGCCACTATTAACCCAGTTTTAAAAGGCATCACCGGTATTGTTGAAACTTCTTTGTTTTATAATATCGCTTCAAAGGCCATCATCGCGGGAAAAACTGGTGTTGTTGTAATGAGGAAGGGTAACCAACCTTAAGACTGTTGGTTATAACAAACCGTCCAGCAGCTGTGTAAATTCAGCCCGGGCTACCATGCGGGCACCCAGGCTTTCCAAATGTTCTGTGTACACCTGGCAATCAATCAATACAATGCCTTTGTTAATTAATTGCCCCACATAACTAATAAACGCGTATTTGCTGGCGTTGCTTACAAGGCTAAACATGCTTTCGCCAAAAAAAACAGCGCCCAGCCTTATGCCATACAAGCCCCCCACCAATATGCCATCCTTCCATAACTCTGCACTATGTGCATAGCCAAGTTGGTGCAATTGTGTATAAGCGGCTTCAACGCCGTCGGTTATCCAAGTGCCGTTCTGCCCCTTGCGGTTGTTGGTTTTGCAGTGGTGTATCACTTGTGCAAACGCAGTGTTGGTGGTAAATGCAAAAGCGTTGCGTTTAAGCAGCTGCCCCATGCTTTTGCTTACCCGAAGTTCTTGCGGCAACAAAATAAAGCGGGGGTCGGGGCACCACCACAATGGCACATCGCCTTCAAACCAAGGGAAAATGCCTTTACGGTAGGCCAGTAAAAGCCTTTCTGGGCAAAGGTCACCGCCCATGGCCAGCAACCCGTCTTCCATCGCATCCTCCACGGGCGGAAACCATAACCGGCTGTCTAAAATATGTAAAGGCATGGTGAATGTTGCATTTGGGGGTGGTTTGTTGATTCCGGTCCCAAGTGTCCAGTTACTGGTTTCCAGTTCCATTAACTCAGCGTAGATGGGGTGGCTTTTACTCGGCAGTACGAAAAATTGGGGAGGGGGTATTTACGTTTACCGTCATATTGTCCTCAACGTTCATTTACAGTAGCGTTTATACCTCTGTCGGTAATGCTGTTGCACATCGGTTTTAGGGTATCGTAGTCGCCATGCTTTACGGCATACTTCCCTTTTGTATGTATCAACATGGCGCATTGCTCGGCCTGCTCCTCCGTATGGCCGCAAACATCTATCAACGTCTCAATAACCCATTCAAACGTGTTAACCTCATCATTCCAAACAATCAGGCTGTAATAATGTTGGTCTGCAACCAGCACGTCGGTGTCGTCTTCTTCAAAAGGCCTGGTGTTATTGTTGTTAAACCGTTGGTTCATGCGGCAAAATTATAGTTTCCTACAATAGCTATGTAAACGGGGCATAAAAAATTGCAGTTGCCTCGCATTTAGCCAATTACTGAAAAGTTTATCGCAACGGGCCATACGTTGGCTAAAAAGTATAAATGGAAATACATGTCTGTTTAAAAAAAGTCGATGCCGAACGATGCTAATTAACAATGGTTGGCTGGCTGTTTGCGCCCACCTAATTTACGGGGTATTGTAATGGGAGGCGTTGCTTATAACCTTATGGTGGGTGCAATTGCGCCATTTTTTTGCCCAAAAACCAAAAGAATTGGTTAATAAAAAGCGAGAAAAAAAATAATAATGAAAAATGTAACCATATTTGCACAATATTGCAGTTTGTTTTTCTAAACGTTAATTACGCCCTTCAAAATGTGTTTTTAGGGTTTTTGAAAAATAATGTTTGTTTTACGGATGAACAGATAAACAAATACTATTTTTTATTTTTAAATATCATGTTATGAAACTTTTTGTGGCCAGCTTACCGGCAGATTTTGACGATGTGGACCTGAAAGAAATGTTTGAGCTATACGGGGAAGTTGCTTCGGCCAAAGTAATTGTAGACCGCGCAACTGGCAAAAGCAAGGGCTTTGGGTTTGTGGATATGCTTGACCGTGCAGAGGCACTTGCAACGATAGAGACTTTACACGGTGCTAAAATACGGGGCAAAGCCCTTTCTGTTATGGAAGCCGACAATTCTGGCGGCAGAGGCGGTGGAGACAGGGACGGCGGCTTTAACCGTGGCGGAGGCGGTGGCTTTAACCGTGGCGGCGGTGGCGGATATGACCGTGGCGGAAGCGGCGGCGGCTATAACCGTGGCGGTGGCGGCGGAGGATACGACCGCGGAAATGGCGGCGGTGGTTACAACCGCGGCGGCGGTGGATACGACCGTGGCAATAGCGGTGGTGGCGGATATGACCGTGGCAACGGTGGCGGTGGTGGTTATGACCGCGGAAATGGCGGCAGCGGCGGTTACGACCGTGGCGGCGACGGCGGCTTTAACCGTCGGTAACCCTTATTACTGGCAAGTAGTTATAAAATGGTTTTTAGTGCAACCGTTGGTTGCCAACCATGCAGATTAAACAATTGAACACTCCCAATATTAAGCAACAACAGGTACACCCAATGGAAACCGTTGTTGCTTAATTTTTTTACAATGCTGTTATGCTTGCCATTACTACCATTCCATCGCGGCTTCCGTCATGTAAAAATTTTCTATCGTTAAATTATCGGGCCACAACCAGTCTGATTTTTTCTTTTCCATTATCCCCCATACTTTCGCAATCCTTTTTTACAAAATCAAACACAATAGAAATAGAACAACAGCCGCTGAACGGTGGCATATTTCTGTGTGGTTAAAAAATCGCAATTATGGAATTTGTGCAGGCTATTTCGCGCAAACTAAACATTAAGAATAACCAGGTTGAGGCAGTGTTGCTGTTGCTGGAGGAAGGGGCCACCATACCCTTTATAGCCCGTTACCGTAAAGATAAAACGGGGGATTTGGACGAGGTGCAGATTCAACAGGTGCAGGATGAAGCCAAAGCGTTGACGGAATTTACCGAACGGAAAACGTTTATTGAGAAAACGATTAACGAGCAAGGCAAGATGACGGAAGTTTTGCAAGCTGCCCTTAACAAAGCCACCACCTTGGCAGAGCTGGAAGATATTTACCTGCCGTATAAACCCAAGCGTAAAACCAAGGCCCAAACCGCCCGTGAAAACGGATTAGAGCCGCTGGCACTCGTGTTGCTGGAGCAGAAAGAAGGTGATGTTGACGCAGCGGCCGGTGGCTTTATCAACGACAAAGTAGCCTCAGTGGAAGAAGCCCTGCAAGGGGCGAGGGATATAATAGCAGAGACCATTAATGAAGACGCGGCGGTACGGGCCAAAATGCGTAAACTGTTTGAGGATAAAGCTACCTTCCAAGCCAAAGTTGTAACCGAAAAGGAGGAGGCTGCCGCCAAGTTTAAGGATTATTTTGATTTTAGCGAACCTGTGCATAAAATACCATCCCACCGTATATTGGCTGTGCTGCGTGGTTTTTTAGAAGGCTACCTGCGTGTAGAAATTTCGCCGGAGGAAGAGGACGCCCAGGATATTATTGACGCGGCCTACGTAAAAGGAAGCCTTAACCCTGCTGTTGAGCAGGTAAAAAAAGCTGGTAAGGATGCCTACCGTAGGCTCTTGCACCCCAGTTTGGAAACGGAGTTTAGAACAGCCTTAAAAGCAAAGGCCGATGAAGAGGCCATAAATGTATTTGCTGAAAACCTAAGGCAGTTATTGTTGGGTTCGCCATTGGGCGGCAAACGCATGTTGGCCATAGACCCAGGTTACCGCACAGGTTGCAAAGTAGTTTGCTTAGACGAAAACGGCAGCCTGCTGCACAACGACCTGATTTTTGTACACGAAAACAACCGGAAGCTGGATGCCGAATATAAAGTAAAGGAACTGGTGGCAAAATACGAAATAGGGGTTTTTGCCATTGGTGACGGAACCGCAGGCAGGGAAACGGAGCAGTTTATAAAGCAACTAAACTTGGGCTTACCAGTGTTTTTGGTAAATGAGGACGGGGCCTCTGTTTACTCCGCTTCAACCACGGCCAGGGAAGAGTTTCCCGACCATGATATTACCGTGCGTGGGGCGGTTAGCATAGGCCGCAGGCTGATGGACCCATTGGCCGAGCTGGTTAAGATTGACCCAAAAGCTATTGGCGTGGGCCAATACCAGCACGATGTTAACCAATTTAGGCTAAAAGAGCGGCTTGACCAAACAGTGGTTAGCTGCGTTAACCAAGTGGGGGTTAACCTTAATACCGCCAGTAAAAACCTGCTTGCGTATGTAAGCGGCATCGGCCCATCGCTGGCAGACAATATTGTAAAATACCGTGGCGAAATAGGAAAATTCAGCAGCCGGGCGCAGCTGATGGAAGTGCCAAGGCTGGGCGGCAAGGCTTTTGAACAATGCGCGGGCTTTTTACGTATTCGGGAATCTGAAAACCCGTTGGATGCAAGTGCGGTACACCCGGAAGCATACCCAATTGTTGAAAAGATAGCCGCCGACTTGGCGGTTGACGTAAAAAGCTTGGTTGGCAACGAGGCTTTGTTAAAAGCGGTAGAGCCCAAGAAATACACCACAGAAACCATCGGAGAGCTTACCATAAAGGATATACTGAAGGAGTTGAACAAGCCTGGCCTTGACCCCCGCAGTGAGTTGGAGCAGTTTGAATATGCCAATATTTACGCCATTGAGGATGTAGCCGTTGGTATGGTGGTGCCTGGCATAGTTACCAATATAACCCGCTTTGGTGCTTTTATTGACATAGGGGTAAAGCAAGACGGTTTGGTGCACGTGAGCGAGATTGCCCACAAATACATAACCGACCCAAGCGAAGTGTTGAAGTTGAACGACAAAGTGCAGGTGAAAGTGTTGGAAGTAGACGCATCGCGCAAACGTATCGCACTGTCCATAAAACAAACCCAAGAGGCACCCGCGCCAGTTAGGAGAGGGGAGCGGACAAGGGAACACGGGCCTTTGCCTAGCGAGGATAGGTTTAAGGCAAAGGGCGCGGGGCAACCGGAAAAGCCAAAAGATGCTGAGCGGATTAAGCCCAAAATGGAGGTGCATAAAGAGGCCCCAAGGCCCAGCCAGGGTGAGCGTTTTAGGCCCAATGCAGATGGAGGTAGAGCACGAGAGCGGCCTTTGCACGGCAGCGAAGACCGGCAGAGGGCCAAAGCACCGGTGAATAAAAAAGAAGAAGACCTGAGCGATATGGACATGAGCGACGCGTTAAGCTTGCTTAAAAAGAAATTTGGCAAATAGGCTTTTAAAACATAATCGTTGGCGTAAGAAGTTATACTTTAGCCAACAGCCGTTATTTTTAACCGCACGGTTTAAAATAACGGCTTTGTTTTTTATGCCCACGAAAGCTTAGCCCGTGCAATCAATCCCAAAGGCATCAATAATGCTTTCGTTGTAAAATAGGCGCACTGGTTGTTAGTTGTTTTCGGCTTTTGCAATGCGGATAAGGCTGTTGCATTACGTTGGGTTGCACAGGTTAATTTGCCATTGCTGGTATTATTTTGCCCGCGGTAGGTTATGTAATTGTAAACTGCTATTAACCAGGTATCTTTCTGCTATTTTTACAGCCCTCTTTCTTCACCAATCCATGTATGTATGCGCAAATTTGTAACAGTTTCTTGGCTGTTTGTTATTGTTTTTGGTTGCCTGCAATCCGTAGCACAAAAAAGCTACCAAGTATTGTCAGTACCCGGGTTAAAGGAATACACCCATATTGATAAAAACGCCCATACCGTGCTACCCAGCGGCAGATACGCCACACCGGCCGGGCAAACTATACAAATAACGCACGACCCCTTTGGCTTGGCCATTTCGCCAGATGGTGCCACTTCTGTTACCCTGCACAACGGGGTTTTTACCATTATAAAAAATGCCAGTCTGGATAACGTAAGGGTACCCAGCTACAACGGAAAAACACCTTCACCGCTGTCCAACAGCTCTTTTATCGGTGTTGCTTTTTCGGGCGATTCCAAAACGGTTTACCTCAGTGGCGGCGACAACGGTGCTGTTATTGTGTATGATATAAACACCATGCAACGGCTTGACTCACTCTCCCTTAATGGCAGGGCACCCAACGATACCACTAACTACCAAGACAGCTTTACCAGTGACCTTGTAGTGAATAACCAAAACGGCAAAGACGAGTTGCTGGTGCTTGACAGGGCAAATTACCGCTTGGTGCGCATTGATGTGCAGGCGCGTAAAATTACCGCCACCATACCCACAGGCAGGCTGCCTTTTGGCCTGGCCCTGTCGCCAGACCATACCATTGCCTTTGTGGCCAATGTGGGCATGTACGCCTACCCATTGATTACCGGTGCCACACCCAAAAATTACGACAGCCTTATGCTGCCTTGGCACCCGTACGGCAACAACACGCCGCAGTCCATCAACGGGTACACCTGGCACGGCCGCAAAATACCCGGTGTTGGCAGCCCCCTTGCCAAGGAGGCGATGAGCGTGTACACCATAAACCTTGCCACCAACAAAGTGATTGACAAGTATAAGCCAGGCCACCAAATTGGCCAAATGGTGGAAGGTGCGGAAGTAGTAGGCGGCTCCAGCCCCAACAGCATTGCCGTGGGCAGCCGTTATGCATACGTTAGCAATGCCAGCAACGACAATATATCGGTAATTGATTACCGCAACCACACCATCGTGGGCCATATAGCCATTAAGGTTGACAGCCTGATAGACCATTACCGCGGCCTTTTGCCTTTTGGCATTACCCTTAGCAAGGATGAAAAAACCTTGTATGCCACGCTATTGGGCTTTAACGCAGTGGCGGTAATTGATGTGGAAAAGAAAACCACCAAAGGGCTTATACCCACCGGCTGGGGTCCGGCCAGGGTGCAGCTTAGCCCCGATGAAAAAGAAATGTATGTTATAACCTGCCGCGGTTACGGCGCAGGGCCGAACGGTGGGGCACATTTTGTGGTGCCTGTTGAAGGTACCTATATAGGTGACATACAGCGAGGTACTTTCCAAAAAATACAGGTGCCAGATGCGGCACAGCTTGCCGAGTATACCAACCAATGCATTAGCAACACGTTTGTAAAAACCACGGTTGCCGATGACGGCTCCAACCCTTTGCCACCCTTGCCGGGTATACGCCAAAGCCCGATAAAATATATTGTTTACATAACCAAGGAAAACAGGACCTACGACGAAATGCTTGGCCAATTACCGGGCGGCTTGGGCGACACCACCTTGGCTAGGTTTGGCGTAAATGTAAACATCCGCTCTTCAACGTTTGTGGCCAGCCATGTTAAAATATCCCCCAACCATTTAAAGGCAGCCCAGCAATTTGCCTATGACGACAATTTTTATTGTGACAGCGATGCCAGCATACATGGCCACCATTGGATGATGGGTGTGATTCCGAATGAATGGGTGGAAACAAACAGCAGTGTTGACCAAAGCGCATTGATATTCTCCAAGGCGCCGGGCAGAAGGTTCCCCGGCAGTACGGGCAGCATGGACCCTGAGGATTATGCCGAGCGCGGGGGCCTATGGGAGGCGATGGAGCGCGGCCATGTACCCTTCTACAATTTTGGCGAGGCGAATGAAACAGCGCATGTGCGCGAGGAATGGTTAGACACAGCCACCGGCGCGGCACACGGTGTAATGGTACCCATGCAAAAAGCACTCTGGCCGCGTACCAGCCATGACTATGCTGGGTTTAATACCAATATACCCGACCAATTGCGCATGCAACAGTTTGAGCGGGAGTTTACCAAAAAATGGTTGAAGGGCAAGGAGAAACTGCCCAGCCTGCTTACCATGCAAGTACCCAACGACCATACAGCTGGCGCAAGGCCAGCAGACGGATACCCCACCTACCACAGCTATGTGGCAGATAATGACCTGGCTGTAGGCAGGATACTGCATTTTCTCTCCCGTACAAAGTATTGGAAGAATATGTTGGTGATTATTACGGAAGACGACCCCCAGGGTGGTGTTGACCATATTGATGCGCACCGCAGTGTGCTGATGATGGCAGGACCTTATGTAAAGCATGGTTATGTAAGCCATACGCACGCAAACTTTGGCAGCATCTTAAAAACCATTTACACCATACTCAACGTGCCTTATGTAAACCAGTACGATGCCACGGCCACACTATTGCAGGACTTTTTTACTAACAAGCCCGATTTTACCCCGTACAACCTAGAGTACCCATCTTTAGAAGTTTTTGATAGCCAGCAGGCCATGAAACGCTATAACCGCACGGTTGATTGGCGCACCATTGAAAAAGGCCCTGATATGGACGATGAGGACGACATGCGGAAAGCGCATGCGGCAAAAAAAGGGAATTAGTACAATAAATTTGCCAATACACAAACAAGGGGTGGTTTCCAACATGGGAGCCACCCCTTGTTTGTTGGTTTTACCCGCGTTAACAAGTGATGGGAAACTTGCTTATATCAACATAACAGAATAACTTTATGTTCCAATACGCTGGCTTTACTGCTGCTTATGGCTAGGTTATTACAGCCAGTGCCTAATAGCTAGCAGATGGCTTTGTGTGGGATTGAGTGCGAATTAACCAGAGAATGCCTTGCTTCCCACTAAGCTTGACTAAAGAGAATCTGAGGAGAAGGGAAACATGGTTTCCAGTTTTGAAAACGTAAACAAAAATAATGATTCGTTACCTTTTTTCAACCATACTTGTTATCGTGTTATTCGCTTTTGGGTATTGGGTTTATTCATCGATTGAGTATGACATCAAAAACAGTCCACTTAAAAGCACAGATGTGTTAAGAAATTCAATATTTGTAAGTATCGACAACCCGTTCCCACAGGCAGACACTATTATTTTGGATACACGATGGCTGCTTTGTGGTAATATTGAAGCCAATGAAATTCCATTAACTTTTGATACTTACCTTGACAGCGGTGCTTATAAGAATCGGTTAGAAAAAAAATTGCAAATACCGGTTGTTTCTATAGCCGAATTCAATAAAATTATGGACACAGTATTGAAGTATAGATTTAAGGGCCATTACCCTGAAAGCTTGTGGGATAGTTGCAGACTTGGAAAGGCTTCAGTTACTATCCAGGCGGACCAGTTGACTTCAACCAAAGTAAGACTGTCTGAAATCTACCAGTATAATGACACAACAAAAAGCATTGAAAAGGAATTTATTTTCAAAAATAATAGTTGGGCATATAGTGTAGTTGGCACATCAACGCAGGCCATTGCAAAAAAATAAAACGTAACTATAAGGTTTTTGAAACCTGATAGTTTTTTAGCACACGCAAGGCGTTGCTTAAGACACACTTGTGAGAAAGAAAAACCTAACCATAGAAAAGGAAGGAGGATAAGGTATGAAAATTATAATGAAATGCATTTTTGTTTATGCCATGGTTCTGTGCTCCTGTAACAATGGAAAGAACCAAAATTTAACTATTAGACAGTTTAAAAATTATTCTGTTTTGGCAAACTTTGAGAATGATAGCATCATCGAAGGGGTTGCTAAGTTTTATACAATGGATAAGGTGTTATTTAAAATTGAAAATTATAAAAATGGAATAAAAAATAGTGTTTCTATCGATTTTTAGGTTAATGGAACTGTTTTAGATTCTTTTACATATATTAATGATTACATGGAAGGGTTCGAAGCGGAATATGATTCTCTAGGTTACTTAACAGGGTATGAGTATTATTATCATGATATAAAGGTTGGAGACCATTTATTTTATAAATCTCATCAACTTTATGAATATATGTTTATCGATTTTAATAGGGTGCCGATATGTGTTTTACAATATGATTCATCAAATAAGTGTAAATTGGAGGAGTTTAAGTTTACTCCTAGGTTTGTGAATGTAAATGATAGGGGCAAAAAGCGTTAGACCTGTTTTTATACACTCCAAATCCAACCGGAATCAATATTACCTATTCAGTGGGTTTAACGAATGACAAAAACGAAATTAGACATCGAAAAACGATTAGGAGTGACGGATTATTTCTTGATACTATTATGCCTTATCCAGAAAAAGGCTGGAATTATTTTGTTGATAGTCATGTGGAGAGTTTGAAGGATTCGATTAACAAGATTTTTATCACAGTATTTCGCGCTGAATAAAGGTTCTTTATACATTCTCCCAAAATCCTGTCGCCAACTTGTACATGGCACAGCGGGCCTTGTAAAACGCGGTTGCCGTTGCACAAGGGTGCCTTACCTCTTTCAGGCTCAATTGTTTTTCAGATGCCTTGTGCGGAGCTTGCTCAAAAACTCCGGAGACATACCGAGGTAAGAGGCAATATAGTGTTGCGGCACACGCTGGGGAATGGTTGGGTAGCGTTGTATAAAATCTAGGTATTTTTCTAAGCCGCTATGGGTAATGGTTTTAAACAACCTGCTTTGTACTACGGAAAGATGGCGTTGAATCATCAGCCTGAACATCCTTTCCAGCTTGGGTACTTCTGCCAAAAGCTTCTCTTTCGATTCCCTCGATAGCATCAACAGCTCGCAGTTTTCCAAGGTTTCAATAAACATATTGCTTGCCTTCTCATCCTGAAAGCTTGTAATATCGCTAACCCACCAATCCTCTACCGCAAACTGCAGCGTTACCTCAGTACCGTTACTGTCAATATAGTATTCCCGTATGCAGCCTTTAACCACATATGCTTCAAAATTGCAAATATTCCCTGCCATTAAAAGCATAGTTTTTTTAGGTATGGCCTTGTACTGCAGCATGGAGTTAAAATATTCCAATTCAGTGGTAGATAAGCTAACTGATTTTAAAACGTATGCATTTATATGCTCAAACATTGTTTTTTAAATTTCTTGTCCCAGTTCAATGGAGTTTACGCAAAGTAATGCCAATTTTACACCGTAAGTTAGTTGGGTCCAACGGGCTCGGCAATCAGAGATAAAAATACTTTATATTCAGCAAATGGAAAATCAACAGCTGGCGGCAATTATCAATACGATGTTTGCCGAAATAGAAAGGCTTATACCGGTTTACATGCAAAACCCAGCAGACCGCAACATTGCCAACGGTAACGTTGCCGTGTGCATTATAGCAGACAATGGGATGGTGTTTGGCAGGATGTTTGGTGAAAATAAACCGCGATTAAGGCAGACGTACAAAGTTGCGTGGACAAAGGCAAGCCAGGTTTGGCTTACCGGCGTAAAAACCGGCGAATACGAAAAAATGGTTTTTAACGGGATTGTTGAAGAAAATGGCAATGGCATAGAGGCCCCGGATTTGATTGGGTGGCAAGGCGGGCAACCACTAACGCTGCCGGATGGATCAACCATCGCCGTTGGGTTTAGTGGCTTCCGTGGTATAGTTGACTTGGAGATTATGGTAAAAGTATTCAACAAGGCAACAGGCAGCATTTAATCACTTTAAAATTTGAAAATATGGTTTATACACCCAATTCAGCGCGTTATAAAAACATGCATTACCGCCGTTGCGGCAAAAGCGGTTTAATGCTGCCGGCCGTATCGTTAGGCCTATGGCACAATTTCGGGGCTATTGATAACCTGGAGAATGCCCGGGCAATATTAAGGCTGGCATTTGACAGCGGCATAACGCATTTTGATTTAGCCAACAATTACGGGCCGCCTGCCGGTTCTGCCGAGGAAACGTTCGGTAAGATTTTTAAAGATGACTTTACAAGCTACCGGGATGAGATGGTTATCTCAACAAAAGCAGGCTGGGGTATGTGGGAAGGCCCTTATGGTGATTGGGGCTCAAAAAAATACCTGGTGGCCAGTTTAGACCAAAGCTTAAAACGCATGGGGTTGGATTATGTGGATATTTTTTACCACCATCGCCCCGACCCCCATACGCCGTTGGAGGAAACGATGGGCGCGCTAGACCTTATTGTGCGCCAAGGCAAGGCTTTGTATGTGGGCATATCTAGTTATAGCGCATCAGAAACGGAGGCTGCCATCGCTGTTTTGAAACAACTAGGCACCCCATGCCTGATACACCAACCAAAATATTCCATGTTCGACCGCTGGGTTGAAGGCGGCTTGCTGGATGTACTGGGCAGCAACGGCGTTGGCTGTATACCTTTTTCGCCGCTTGCCCAAGGGCTGTTAACCAACAAATACCTGAAAGGCATTCCTGAAGGGTCAAGGGCTTTAAGCCACCGGGGAAACGGGGCCATGGAGGAAGATGCTATTACGGATGAAAAAATTGCCAAAGTAACCAAACTGAATGATATTGCCTTGATGCGTGGCCAAAACCTAGCACAAATGGCACTTGCGTGGATATTGAAAGATGACCGGGTAACTTCGGTGTTGATTGGTGTAAGCAAGCCTGAGCAGGTTACAGACTCTATAAAATGTTTGGAAAATATTACATTTTCAACTGACGAGCTCAAGTTGATTAACGATATTTTGAGATAAGCCAATCCCCTTTACTACATCCAGTTCACCATTCTTTTATGCCTATAAGGTTTCAAAAACCTTATAGGTTTTGAAAACAAAAACGGGCAGCGACCAAAACATCGCTGCCCGTTGTATTACGGAGAAAAAACCGCTGTTACTGTGCCAACACCGGCAATACCACCTTAGAGGCAAATTGCGCGTTGTGGTACACTTTAATATCACTCTTCATAAAATCTTTGTTGGTGGCGTGGTAAATGTCAATAAACTGCTGGGGGTTCCTGTCAGCCAAGGGAAACCAGCTGCTTTGCACCTGCACCATTATGCGATGGCCTGCTATAAAGGTATGGGCTATCGACGGCAGTTCAAACTTCACTTCCTCCACTTTGCCGGGGGTAAACGCCTCAGGCTTTTCGTAGCTTTTCCTAAAACGGCCCCTGAAAATTTCGGCACGTACCAGCATTTCATAACCGCCCATCGGGTAAGTTTTGGCAGGGTCTTTTTCGGCATAAATATCCACGTCTTCAAACGACAGGTTATCAGGGAAAACATCAATCACCTTCACCACAAAATCCGCGTCGGTGGTGGATATGCTGGTTAAAATATCTGCCACCACATTGCCGGTAACGGTAACATCGCTGGTTAGCGTGTCAGTTTTAAACACCAGTACATCGGGCCTGCGCTCCGCAAAGCGTTGGTCATCGGTCATGTAATTGCGGGTGCGGTTAAAATGCACGTCTTCCGTGTAAGGTACCGGTTTGGCTGGGTCGCTGGTGTAACCACTAAACTGGCCAGCCGCTGCCGGTTTGTCCCAACCAAGTTTGCCGTTGGGTTGCAGGTACAGGTCTTTGTCTTTTTTCTCAGCGGGCGGCCATTGGGTAAAGGTGGTCCATTTGTTGGCCCCGCTTAAAAATATATTGGCTTCTGCAATGTTTGATACATCGCCCTTGCCTTTTAAAAAATAGTTGAAGAACGGTATTTCTATGTTCTGCTGGTACCATTCGGCTGTGTTACTGCCAAAGCGCACATTGCCCAAATGGGTGCCGTCGTTGCTGGCCCATTGCCCATGGTACCAAGGGCCGTCCACAATTTTGTTAAATGCCTTGCCGGGGTTGTTTTGTTCTGCTGCCTTGTAGGCATTCCAAGCACCCCAGCAGTCTTCCGCGTCAAACAGTCCCCCCACCCATAACATGGCCGGCTGTAGGTTTTTGGTGGCATTACGGCCGTCGCGGGCCTGCCACCACGCATCATAGTTGGGGTGCGACATCAGTTCTTTCCAAAAAGCTATGCTGTCGCCCATCAACTTGGTAAGGTTTGACAGGGCACCAGTTTCCAGAAAAAACTTATAGCTGTCATGTGTGTAAAATTCAAAACCGCTGGGGCCAACGGTGGTAGGTTTGGGGCGGGGCTTGCCAAAAGAGGAGTAAAAACCAAAAGCATCCATTTGCATAAACGCGCCGTTATGGTGAAAGTCGTCGCCAATAAACCAGTTGGTAACCGGTGCCTGCGGGCTTACGGCCTTAAGGGCCGGGTGGTTGCTGGCAGCCGCCATGGTGGAGTAAAAGCCCGGATACGAGATACCAAACACGCCTACGTTACCATTGTTAGCGGGCAGGTTCTTTACCAGCCAGTCAATGGCATCATACGTGTCGCTGGCTTCGTCAATCTCGGTACCTTTTTTATTGGGGTTAAAAGGCCGTATGTCCTCAAACCGGCCTTCGCTCATCCAGCGGCCGCGCACGTCCTGCGTTATTACTATGTAGCCTTCCTTAAAATACGCTTTTTGGTAGCTCTTCCAATAGGGCTTAAAGGCATCCGCGCCGTACGGCGCGCAGGAGTATGGGGTGCGGGTAAGCACAATCGGGTGTTTCTCGGCCGTGTCCTTTGGCATATAAATGGAGGTAAACAGCCTAACACCGTCCCTAGTGGGTACGTACACTTCCTTTTTTATGTAGTGGTTTACTATCCAGGTGGAGTCTTCGCTTTGTGCGCTCGCAAATAGGCAGGCCAGCGCAAACGCCGCCGTTAACATTTTTCTCATGTGGTGGTAATTGTGTAATGTTAAAATTAAGGCAGCGCGGGGACAGCACAAAAAAGAAAATGCCTAATACCCATTTTGAGGTGGTACCGCGTTTAACTGACCCTTTACTTTTTAGCCCAAACTGCAATATAATTATTATCGATCTCTGGTTCAGTCTTGTACTTTTCTTTTCTTGTCCCACGGACTCCCTTGGAGAAAAAAGAAAAGTACCAAAAGAAATTCAAGGTCGGCGCGAACGCTTCGCGCGCGCGACCAGACCCCGCCTCCGCGAGTGTATTGGCGTACTCTGTTATGCGCCTGTTGCGTGATACGTTGATTTCATGTATGTTTTGGTTTGGGGCTGGTGTGCTTGTGCAGTTTTGTTTAACTTACCGCTGTGAGATTTGATGTGCGCAGTATAGGCGTAGGTTTTTACTCCGATTTCTCGGTGACTTTAGTCACCCCAAATTAAAATTTGCCAAGAAAATACTTAGTGGGCCCACCGCAAAAAGTAAATGGGTATAAACCCGCAACTTTTATCCACATCGCCCATAATTCTCCAAAAGCCAATAAAAAGCAACGCCCGATGGGCTAAATTTGCAGTTGCCGAGGTTATAAGGGGCTAGTTTTTTGCTTGCACCAGTAACCAAAGGGTTAAAGTGTTAAATAGAATACCATGGCCGAACCGAAAGATAAAAACGTTTACGAATACAACGACGACAGTATAAAAAGCTTGGACTGGCGGGAGCATATACGCCTGCGCCCAGGCATGTACATAGGCAAGCTGGGCGACGGCTCGGCCCCCGACGACGGTATTTATGTGCTGATTAAGGAGGTGATGGACAACTGTATTGACGAACACATGATGGGCTACGGCAAAACCATAGAAATTACCATTGAGGGTAAAACCGTAACGGTGCGCGACCATGGCCGGGGCATACCCCTTGGCAAAGTGGTGGATGTAGTTAGCAAGATAAATACCGGTGCCAAGTACGACAGCAAGGCTTTTCAAAAAAGTGTGGGCCTAAACGGTGTAGGTACCAAAGCTGTAAACGCCCTTAGCCACTATTTTAAGGTAGAAAGCTTTAGGGAAGGCCGCACTAAAGTAGCCGAGTTTGAAAAAGGCGTGTTGGTAAAAGAGCACAAGGAAACCAAAACCGACGAGCAAAACGGCACACTGGTTACGTTTATACCGGATGATACCGTGTTCCGTAATTTCCATTTTATACACGAGTACCTGGACAACCTGTTGTGGAACTACTGCTATCTTAATGCCGGCCTGGTTATATATTTCAATAACAAAAAATATGTAAGTAAAAACGGCCTTTTAGATTTGCTGGGCCGTAAAACCAACGAAGACGAGCTGCGCTACCCCATCATCCATTTAAAGGGCGAGGATATTGAGGTGGCCATTACCCATAACAACGATTATGGGGAGGACATATTCTCGTTCGTAAACGGCCAGTATACCACGCAGGGCGGCACGCACCAGCAGGCCTTCCGCGAGGCGTTTGTAAAAACAGTGCGGGAGTTTTACAAGAAGGATTACGAGGCGGCCGACATTCGCCAAAGCATCGCGGCGGCTATTGCCGTGCGGGTGCAGGAGCCTGTGTTTGAAAGCCAGACAAAAACCAAGCTGGGTAGCCAAAACGTTTCTGAAGGCGGGCCGAGCATGAAGAACTTTATCAATGATTTTTTTGGTAAAGAGCTGAACAACTTTTTGCACCGCAACCCCAAAACTGCGGAGGCCCTTAAAAAGCGGATTGAGCAGAGCGAGCATGAGCGCAAGGAACTGAGCGGTATCCGCAAGCTGGCCAACGACCGGGCTAAAAAAGCCAACCTGCACAACAAAAAGCTGCGCGACTGCCGCTACCATTACACTGACGAGGTTACTGGCAAGGACAAAGAGGCAATATTGGAAAAACAGAAAGGCAGCACCATCTTTATTACCGAGGGCGACAGTGCCAGCGGTAGCATTACCAAAAGCCGTAATGTGGAAACACAGGCCGTGTTCAGCCTGCGGGGTAAACCGCTCAACTGCTTCAGCCTTACTAAAAAAGTAGTATACGAGAATGAGGAATTCAACCTGCTGCAGCACGCGCTGAACATTGAAGACGGTTTGGAAAACCTGCGCTACAACAATATTGTAATTGCCACCGACGCCGATGTTGACGGTATGCATATACGGTTGTTGATGATGACATTTTTCCTGCAGTTTTTCCCCGACCTGGTAAAGCAGAACCACGTTTTTATCTTAGAAACGCCGTTGTTCCGTGTGCGCAACAAACAGGAAACGATTTACTGTTACGACGAAACGGAGAAACAGGCGGCCATTAAAAAGCTGGGTAACAAGCCTGAAATAACCCGCTTTAAAGGGTTGGGTGAAATTAGCCCAGAGGAGTTTGGCAGGTTTATCGGTAACGACATACGCCTTCAGCCGGTGATATTGGAGCAGGGCGACCATATACAAAACCTGCTGGAGTATTTTATGGGTAAAAACACCATGGAAAGGCAGGAATTTATTATCGCCAACCTTAAGGTTGAATTGGATTTGGTGGAGGAAATTGTTTAATTATTAATTACTAATTAGTAACATTAGCATTGCGTCGTTGAGAAAAATAGTTCTTTGAAAGTATTGTCAATATTGAGTTACAGCCGATTTTGAGCCTAAGACGATTTGATTTTTTGGGAGTTTTTAAAGTTGTAATTTGCTGGAAATCAGCAAATTGTGAA
>CAIRZB010000097.1 GCA_903882935.1 uncultured Parafilimonas sp.
AAAGTAAATATAATATTATAATAACTTACTCGTAACAAATAAGGCTTTTTGGTAAAAAAATTGAAGAAATAGTGCATATTGAATAAAAGGACATACCTAGCACCTGGCAAAAACCGCCTAACCTAAACGCGGCCCGGGACGAAAATCAAGCGGGTACATAAATAAAAGCACTTTATGGCACCCATCACGGCAAACCCAATTTTGGGGCAGGTTACGGCCCTGCCTTTAAAATTGGGCAGTTTAATGTTGGTATCCGTCAATAAAGTAATAAACCCTAAAAAGGGCCGTAAAAAAAGCTGATGGTGAGATGGGCAACAACGTTTACTGAAGACAAGTTTGGTTGACACAGGCCATATTATAAAATACCTGTAAAATGGAAATGGCTTTGCTGATAGCTGCATCAGCCGGCCCATTTAGACAAAAAACATGTTAACAAATATGCGAAAGTATTATACCCGCAGCTACAGCGGCATTTAAAGATTCGGCTTGCCCTTTGCCGGGTATGGTAAGGGGTTGTTGAATATACGGTAGTACTTCGGGCCTTATACCTCTGCCCTCATTGCCTATTACCAGGAGGCCTTCCTTTATTTTACCATAATTATGTATGTCCGCACCGTTAAGCAAAGCACCAAAAACAGGCACGTTTACTTTGGCCAGCCAGGCATCTAGCTGTTTGTACCATACACTAACCCTTGCAATACTGCCCATGGTGGCTTGCACCACTTTGGGGTTATGCAGGTCGGCGGTATCTTCACTGGCAACCACCACACTAATGCCAAACCAGTCCGCAATACGCAAAATGGTACCCAGGTTCCCCGGGTCCTGAATACCGTCCAAGACCAGGCCTACCTGCCCTTGCAAAATGGGGGTTGGGCTTAACGTGGGCTTACCTACAACAGCCAACACTTGGTTAGGTGTTTGCAAAAAACTCAGCCTTTCTAATTCAGCTTGCGTAACGGTTGTTACCGCCGCCAGGCCCGGGTGTTGTTCAGCCCAAGCGGGCAAAGCATACACCTGTTTTAATGTAAGCCCGGCTGTGAGCAGGTCGTTTACCAGCTTGGGGCCTTCGGCAACAAACAACCCCTCTGCATCCCTATTTTTTTTGTGGAATAAAGTTTGAATATATTTGACATCATTCTTACTAATCATATATGAATATAAGGCTGCGGACCTATTTTTACCTGTTTTGTGTGGTTGTTTGCTGCGGTACAAACTTTGGCTGCCGAATGTTTCCGATATATTCGGTAAAAAACTATCCTGTTGATACCCCTTTTGTGTTTGACAATAAAATAATACTCAAAGGTAATTTAACCAAAGATGAAAAAACAACGTTAAATATTAACTTGGTTAACTATTGGGCCGATAGCCTTTATGCCCCAAAGGAACAACGTTTTGGATTTTTTTTTAGAATAAAAAACCCGCCCATTTACGACAGTGCAAATGTACAGCGCACAGAGGCCTTTATGAAAGGATACCTAAAATCGCTGGGGTACTATAACCCCCAAATGAAAATTGTACACTTTACCGAAAAAGTACCTGATAAAGATGCCGATAATTATAAGCTACGGGCCGCTGTACCCAACGGAGATTCCGCTGCAAAGTTGCAAAACCTTACAAAAAAGTCATTCAAGGCATTAAACAAATTTCAAAGACGGGTTACCGTTATCGACACCGTTTACCCCGGCAAGCCTACCATAGTAGACTCATTATCCTACGCCTTGGATTCGCCGAGGCTGCAGTTTCTGGCCGATTCCACCAAAAAAGAAAGTCTTTTACAACCCCGCGTTAGCCATTTTGCCCAGGGATTGGTGGGTGCTGAACTAAACAGGCTGGTTACCTTATACAGACAAAAAGGCTATTTTTTATTAACCCGGCAAAACCTGATTGCAGAGGCGGACACGGTTGACCAATCGTTGCTAAACTTTTCCATAGACCCTTTTGAGCAGGCCCAAAAAATTGCCGAGGCGGCCGAACGTAAAAAAGGCAACCCCACCACTATTATAACCGTTACCCAACGGCAAAATTTTGACACCACGGGGGATGCTTTGCCAGACTCGTTTTATTTTAGGCCTTATAAGAATGGCCGCGTATATTTTTACCCAGAGGCCAGCATTAATATGCTAACGGACAACCTTATTAAGGATACTGCCAATGCAAAAGTTAACAGGTATAACGAATATACCATGTATTACACCCGACACTTGTTTTACTTAACATTACTAAGAAACCTTGCGCGGCTGCGCGAAGGGCTGCTGTATAACGAAGATAGCTTGTACCGTACCATCAACAATTTTAACCAGTTGCCTGCATGGAAGCAGGTTGATTACAGAACTGTTATAAGGGGAGATTCCTTAGATTATTATTTCTTTATGTCGCCGGCACGCCCCGGTAATATTACTTTATCGTTGGAGGGCAGCCGCAATACCGGCGATTTTTTAAGTACTGGCACCCTTATCGGCACATCATTCAACATAAACTACACCGCCCCCAACCTGTTTAAAAGTGCGGTACAATATTCAGCCTCGTTTAGCAATGGGGTGGAATTTACGTTTGATAACAATTACCCTTTTTTACAAACTTTTTTATCGTCGTTGGGCAATACATTAAGCATACCCAACAAAAAAATCTGGTCCCCAGTCAATTACCCCATAAAGTGGTTACACCTGGGCAATACCAAGCCGTTTAATTTTATAAACGAGTACGGCACAGAAAAAATAAGCTTAACGGGTAGCATTGCTGATAGGAATAACTTTTTCCACCTCCGTACGGTGGTATTGAGCCACGGGTTTGAATGGCGGCAAAAAAACACCATCTACCAGTTGAAGTTCCCCGGCAGCATTGAACTTTATTCACTGGATACACTGCCATTGCTCGATTCTGCGTTTAAACAAAACCCGTTTTTGCGCACTTCGTTCAATACCGGCACAGTGGTAAGCATGCTGCAATTTGGCCTTACCAATACCCACCAAAGCAAGCGCCACCCTGCTAATACTATATTTTGGCGGCTGGGTGCGGAGGAATCAGGCGCCGTGTCTGAAATTTTTACAGGCCTGCAGGATAAAATATACCGCTATATTAAGCTGGAAGCCGAATACAGGCTACAGCATAAATGGCAAAAAGCATCATTGGCCTTCAGAGCGTCTGGTGGGTTTGGCTACAATTATGGCAATACGGCCAAGTTTGGTAACACCTTGCCATTTTTTAAACAGTTTTTTGCAGGTGGCCCCAACAGCATGCGTGCCTGGGGCTTACGGCAGCTTGGGCCAGGCACATCAGTGGTGAGCGACACCTCCAACTTTAGGGAACGTTATGGCGATATGCAGTTTGAAACCAACTTGGAGTACCGGTACCCCATTGCTTCGTTTGGCAGTGTAAAAATTGGCGGTGCGTTATTTGCCGATGTAGGCAATATTTGGAACATACGGAAGGATGCAGCTTTGCCGGGCGCAGAATTTGACATTACCCACGCGTTAAGAAGCCTTGCGATAGGCACGGGTACCGGCCTGCGGCTAGATTTTAGCTATTTTTTGATACGGCTTGACTTTGGGATTAAGCTTAGAGACCCGGCACGGTACGAAAACAATGGCTGGCTTGATTTTAATAAGTTTACCTGGAAAAACAGGGAATATGCCCAATACGGCGTTGCCGCCCGAGACAACTATGCCATTCAATTGGGTATTGGCCTGCCGTTTTAAACGTAATAAGCTATTATTATAATTACGGTGGGCAGTCTTTTAGCGTACAATGCGTAACTGTTACCACTGCAGTAATCACCATTGTATTACAGCCATTCCCCCACTGACTAACGAATTATTGACCAATTGATTATTGCGGTATTTCTACCACAATTGCACTTGCCCCTCCCCCGCCGTTGCAGATGCCTGCCGCACCAAAACGGCCGCCGTTTTGCTTAAGCACGTTTATAAGTGTTACTATAATGCGCGCACCGCTGCAACCCAATGGGTGGCCCAAGGCAACCGCGCCTCCGTTAAAATTCACTTTTTCCGCATCAAGCCCCATGAGGGTTGTGTTGGCCAGCCCAACCACGGCAAATGCCTCGTTCAGTTCAAAAAAATCAATAGCGCTTAGTTGCAGCCCGGCTTTCGCCACGGCTTTGGGTACGGCCAGTGCCGGCGTGGTAGTAAACCATTCGGGGGCTTGCTCTGCATCGGCATAGCTTTTAATAATAGCGATGGGTTGTATGTGTAATGCATCCGCCTTCTCCTTGCTCATCAATACCAAGGCGGCTGCGCCGTCATTCATGCTGCTGGCATTGGCTGCTGTAACCGTTCCGTCCTGCAGGAAAGCAGGTTTTAAACCCGGTATCCTGTCAAATTTTACGTTGTAAGGCTCTTCGTCCTTAAAAAATATTATTGGGTTGCCTTTTCGCTGTGGTATTTCTACCGGCACCACTTCATCGGTAAACTTACCCGTTTCCCAAGCCTGCTGGCTGCGGGTATAGCTATGTATGGCAAATGCATCCTGTTGCTCTCGTGTAAAATTGTATTCCTTTGCGCACAACTCAGCGGCGTTGCCCATGGCGTAGTTGTGGTAGCAGTCAGTAAGGCCGTCCTTCACCAATCCGTCAACCAGGCTTAAATTTCCGTACTTGTTGCCCCAACGGGTATCGGGGCTATAGTAAGGCACATTGCTCATACTTTCCATGCCACCGGCCACCACAACATCCGCATCGCCGAGCAAAATGCTTTGCGCGCCTTGGGCAATGGCCTTCATACCGCTGGCGCACACTTTGTTTACAGTGGTGCAAATCACGCTGTCGGGCAAACCGGCATATTTGGCCGCCTGCCGGGCCGGTGCCTGGCCAAGGTTGGCCTGTATTACACTACCCATCAACACTTCCTGCACTGCAGCAGGTGGTATTCCTGCCCTTTCAACGGCCGCTTTAATCGCCGCCGCACCCAACTGTGTGGCAGTCAAATCTTTCAAACTACCGCCAAAACTGCCAATCGGCGTACGCACTGCGGAGACGATGTATACCGTTCTGTTATCCATATAGCAAAACAATTTATTGCCAGGTAAAGATAACGTTGTTAGCAATGGGAGGGAGATTTTGTGGGTGTCAGCATTTAATCTAAATAAGCCTTCCCGCCCCCCTATTTCACAAACGGGTAATTCCTCCCCACATCATCCTGTACATTTTTAAAGCCGTCGGCCATATTTTGCCTGCGTAATTGAATGGTGCCGTACTGCCAAACCATGCAAGGCAGGCCAGCATTGATGCATTCATGCGTACTGTCTTGGTGGTATAGTTTTACCCCATTGTTTAACAAGCTGTAGCTAAAAGTAGCAGTGTCGTTGCGGAAATAATAATGCTTGTCTTTAAACGGAAACAGTAAAAAATGCGGGAGGGAAAATGCATAAATATTCTTTTTACCGGGCGCATTGTAGATATACCAGGCAGCCTCAGCTACAAACAAAAGGGCAACTATTGCAGGCAGCATGGCATATTTTTTTACAACAACAGTTTTGCTTGCATATACCAATGGCAGTATAATGGACAGCGATAGAAATACAATGCCAAAACGGAATTCAGGCACATTACCCAACCAAAGCCAAACGCAACCATACAATATGCACCAAAACCCAAACGCTGGCTGAAAAAAAGCCTTGCGAGGTAGGCGGGCCAAAAGCCAATATAACGGGGAACAAATGGCCGCCATCAAAACAGCTAAGTCGGTACGCATGCCCCGTGCCCACAGCCCACGCACCCATGGCAGCACCCAATGCGGAAAGGGTGGCGGTGCAACATGCACCAGCGCATCGTCAAAATTTATGGGCAGCCGTTTTATGTAGGTGTAGTCGAGTAACAATACGTTTTTGGGGGCCTTCCAACCAACGGTAAAAATATCAATAAAAGGCACTGGGTACAATAGGTAACCGCTCAGCAGCACGTTGCGCCAAAGCCAAGGGATGTAAAGGGGCAAACAAAGCAAAAAAAACTTTATAACCAGCGGTAGTATTTTATGGTTGCGGGCCAGCTGCCAGGCAATGAACGGCAATAGCAACAGGGCAGGGTAAGCGGACAGTTTTGCGGTGATGGAATAAAGCAATATTAAAACGGGCAACAATACTTGGCTAACCGTGGCTGTTTTTGACAGCAAGGCCTCAAACAGTTGAACACCTGCGTAAGCTACGCAAACAATCACCAACGTATCGGCCGTGGGGCTGCTAATGTTGCAAAGCATTACCCGGTTTAGCAAATACAACAACAGGAAGTACACTAACCCTACAAAGGTGTTGCTACTGCGTAAAATCTTTGTCAGCATCCACAAAAAAAATAGCGATACCAGCAGCCCGTTTAAGGGGTAAAGGGACTGCCCCAACAAGCTGGTAAAACAATACGGTGCCTGTAAAATAAAGGCAGCCGAGTTGTAGGCCAGCCGCCCATCCACATTGGCAAGGCCACGCACCACCCGGAATTTTTCAAACCATAAAATAGTGGTATAATGGTACCCGGGGCTGTCGGCGTTTATGGGCGGCAGCAGCCAGTAATACCCAAGCAGCAGCAATATGGGTAATGTAACGGCTGCATGGCGGGGCTGCAAAATGAAAAAGGCCTGCTTTTTTAGCGAAGCGGCGAAACCCTGGCTGAGCGTTTTGTTTTGCCAAAAAATTAACCCAGATAGTGCAAACAAGGGTAACAGGCATAAAAAATTAACCGGCAACCAAAATGAAATGAGACTATAATACACCGTTTGAAAAACCAGCCCGGCCAATATTACCCCCAAAGTGTTTGCGTAAACGGGTTGCCTGAATATTTTTTGCAACAACCCCAGCATGAATATGCCTATGCCTGCGGAAATAAAAAGGAGTAATATGGTGTCAAGCCCGAGTAAAAGCATGGATTGGCGTGGTTATTTTACACTTGGGTTTGAATGAATACTTAATATTTGCTAAAATACAGGATTGTTTATAGCAGTGTGCAAAAATAAAAAGCTGCCTGCCACCCACGCAAACCGGGACATCTATTTATAAAAAATTGTTGTAACATTTGTAGCAATTTTATAATTAATGCCAAACAACTACTTCCAATTTAAGCAATTCACCGTTTACCAAGATGCCTGTGCAATGAAGGTGTGTACTGATGCCTGCCTGTTCGGCAGCCTGATACCCCACCTGCCCCAAAAGCCGTTGCACGTGTTGGATATTGGCACCGGCACAGGTCTGCTTGCATTGATGTGCGCCCAGCAGTGCCCTGCGGCTACGATTGACGCGGTGGAGATTGATATGGCGGCGGCAAAGCAGGCCAGTGAAAATTTTGCCGCATCACCTTGGGGTGACAGGTTAAAGGTTTGGCATACGCCCATACAAGACTTTAAGCCCGGCAAGGCTTATGATATGATTATTAGTAACCCCCCATTTTTTGAAAATGATTTGAAAAGCGATGACGCCAAACGAAATTTGGCGCTGCACAGTGCCGCATTGGGCATAGTAAATTTGCTGCATTACGTTGACAACCTTTTGGATGACGTTGGTAACTTTTGTGTGCTGCTCCCCTACCACCGCACAAAATACTTTGCAGACCTTGCTTTGGAGAAAAGCCTACATCTCATGCAACGTGTGGTTGTAAAACAAACCCCCACCCATAACTATTTTAGAAGCATCTTATTATTTTCCAGAAAACGATCTGTAATAATTGATAAAGAAGTAGTTATACAAGATACCGAACGGAAATATACAGATGATTTTAAGGCCTTGTTGAAGGATTTTTATTTGCATTTGTAATACAAGACCAGTAACTTTCAGCTACGAAGTAAGTTCAAAAAAAAACGCACCAATAAATATCCAACAACTAACCACCAAGTATATGAGAATTCTCCTCCTAGGTGCCACCGGCAGGGTGGGTAACGCTATTTTAACGAAAGCACTCAACAAAGGCCACACTGTAACTGTGTTTGTTAGGAACAGGTATAAAATAGAAGCCAACTACGACAATGTCCAAGTAGTAGAGGGAGATATTCACGACGGGGATGCGTTGGCTAAGCTGGCCCAGGTAGATTTTGATATTTTGATTAATGTTATTGGTGCCGACCCACTTAAACCCAGCACCCTATTTACCGACGCAACCAAATTGATAATAGCATTGCTGACCCAAAAAACAGGCAAACGTTATATAGCCATCACCGGCATTGCGCAGATGCAACAAAGTTTTTTTGGGAAAATTTCGATTGCCATATTAAAGCTAACCCCCGTAAAAAATGCTATAGCCGACCACCAACACGCATACGAACAACTGAAAGGTACCGCGATCGATTGGCTGCTGGTGGGCTGCCCGTATATAAAAGACGGGCCAGAAAAAGGTTCATTCAAAAAAGGAGACGAATTTACCGGCGGTTTTAAAACAATACACCCAGGGGATGTTGCAACTGCCATTGTACAACAGATAGCTAACATGGACCACAGAAAAATTACCGGTATTTGGTATTAATGGGCCATGCAAAACTAATGCGCCACATATTCGCTCAAATAATCAAAATGGGGTGTAAGCTGCCCGTTTTGCAAAATAGTGGCACGGGTTAGTATATCGCTGCCATTGCCCAATAAATCGGGCAGTACAAATTTTATTAACTGCTCGCCAAAGTAACGGCTGGCATCACGCGCCAGTTCGTTGGGCAGGTTGCCCACCGCCATTACATCAATACTGCCGGGTATGTAGGGTGCCGTTTTCTCAAATGTCTTCCTGTTAACCCCGTAAATAGGGTTTTTAATATCTTGGTCGCCCAGGTTTATGGGTACTGATCCGTTGCTATCGTCGGTAATATCAGCTATCGTGCTAATGGTAAACGCCTCATTAATATCGTGCTTCTCAAAAAGGCGGGGCATGTCGGTTTCCCAGTAAATACCGTTCATCAAAATGTCAGTGGTGCGTGTGTAAGGCAAAAAACGGCTGCGGTACTCATCCGGGTGGCTGTGGAAATGTTCGCGTTTGTATGTTTTCAGCTCAGTGTGGGTGTATAAGTTATGGCCTTTTAATTGCACATACACCGGGTAGGTAAAATTGCGTTCAAGGTATTCATCCGGTTCCACCTCGGTAATCCCCATCAGGTTCATCACCTCCACTATCCCGTGGGCAACCCTGCCGCTGCCTGTAATGGCTACCTTTATGTTGGGCAGTTTTAAGCCAAAGTAGGTGTGTATCAGTGCCCGGTAGTCTTTTTGCTTATACACCCGGCCAAGTGTAAACTCGCCCGTCCTGTTGCCATACGCCATTATACCGTTATGCGCACCCACTACACCCGCAAAAAAACCAAAGCCTATTATGCGTTGGCCGTCTTCATGTTCCAAACACTCGTAATCTAGCAACGTGATGCCTTTTTCAACCAGGGCATGCATCAGTTTTTGGTTGTAAGGTTGCTGTTTTTTGGTATGCGAAAAAAACAGGTAGGTTTTGCCTGGCACCAGCATTTCTGCCGGCACTTCTTTAATACCCAGCAAAATATCGCAATTGCTCACATCTTCTTGCACAGGTATGCCTGCCTGCTCATATTCCTTGTCGGTATAACCGCGAGTTTTGGAGCTTTGCACAACCACGGTGCAACCTGCAATGTTTTGTTTGAGCCATTTGCATTGCGATGGTGTTAATGCCACCCGGTTATCCTCCGGAACCTTCCCTTCTTTTATCAGGCCTATTGATAACATAGTAAATTCCAAATTTTAAATTCCAAAATCCAACAAATGCCAACGCCCGAAGAAAGTTACAAAAAATAAATGTTCAAAGTCCAAAAAAACACCGCAATTATCAAAATAAAAATGACTATCCGTTATTGGGTTTATTCGCCTATGTGGTTGTTCTTATGTTCGTTGTTGGTAAAAACACCCAACAATGGCGAGGAACAATCAGTAGCCAAACCAAATAACGGATAGTCATAAAATTAAACATCCCCAAAAACCAATTAAATAACAAATGGCAATCTCCTTATTGTTCTCCTCCACCCCTCGCCCTTTAGGCCCAAAGGGCTCCTGTGGAGGACAGGGACTGAGTGGTGAGGGTTTACAACCCAAACACCCCTTTATTAATCAGCTGCAGCATTTCCTTTTTATACGCCGCCGGTACTAGCAATGATATGTTGTGTTTGCTGCCGCCGTAGCTTACCATGCGCACGGGCACAGTGCTGATGGCATCAAACAGTTTTTTGAGCACTTCCGGCGTTTCGGCAATTTCATTACCCACAATGCTTACGATGGCTTGGTCTTTGTCAACCTCCACATGCCCAAACGGCTCCAACTCCTTCACCATTTCGGCCAAATGTATGTCCGTGTCAATCGTAACCGATACTGCAACTTCCGACGTGGTGATCATGTCAATGGGCGTGCGGTATTTTTCAAACACCTCAAACACTTTTCTTAAAAAGCCGTAGGCCAGCAGCATGCGGCTGCTTTTTATGTTTATGGCTATAATGCCGTCTTTTGCAGCCACCGCTTTTATACCGGTGCTTTTAGCATCGGCCGCTATGGTGGTACCCTTGGCCTCAGGCTGCATGGTATTAAGCAGTTTTACGGGAACATTGGTTTGCTGTGCTGGCCAAATACAGGTGGGGTGTAAAATTTTTGCACCAAAATAGGCCAGTTCGGCTGCTTCGTCAAAGCTAAGCACATCAATAGGCATGGTTTTGTCAACCACACGCGGGTCGTTGTTGTGCATCCCGTCTATGTCGGTCCATATTTCGCAAACACTTGCATGTATGGCCGCAGCAACCAGCGATGCAGTATAATCGCTGCCGCCACGTTTAAGGTTATCTACTTCGCCGCGCGCGTTCCGGCAAATATAGCCTTGGGTAATAAACAGCTTTTTATCGGCATGGCTTTCCAACAAAGCTGTAAGCTTGTGGCTTATTACGCTAAGCTGCGGTTCTTCGTTGGCGTCAATGCTCATAAACTCCAACGCGGGCAGCAATAAGTGGTCAATGCCGTTTTCTTCCAAGTAAACGGAGAAAAGCTTGGTACTCATCAATTCGCCTTGGGCCAAAATGTCTTTGTTTAACGCATCACTGAAAGATATCCTAAGGATAATATTTAAAAATTCAAAATGCTCCTTCACAACGGCAACGGCCTTGTTTACAAATACTTCCTTTTCAACTAGTATAGTAATAAAACTGCTGTAATGCTGTTCCAGTTCGTCAATCTTCCGCTTGGCGGCAATACGGTCACCCGCTGCAAGGCTGTCGCTAATGGACACCAACGCATTGGTGGTACCGCTTAAAGCACTTAATACCACAATTTTAGGCTCGTCATCTTTTGTTATCAGTTGCGCAACTTGGTGCATGCGTTCCGGCTTACCAACACTGGTGCCGCCAAACTTCATTACTTTCATAAAACCTGTGCCCTGGCAAAGGGCTGTTTTGGTGATTTAAAAATTGGCTGCAAAAGTAACCTTGTGGGAGAATTTTTGGGGAATATTTTTTGGGGCGAAGAGCACTATGTGCAGTTTACAGGTTACTAGATGCCCGTTTTTTGCTAGGGAAAGAGCAGAACGTGCAAGCACCACACCCCTATCGCCCAGCAACTGGCAACCGGAAACCTAAAACATGTATCTTGTAATCCTATGCCATAAACTTTTCTTTCACCAGTTCCATATCTGGTTTGCTTTCATCGGTAAGGTTAACCTTGCCTCTGTTTTTACGAACAACCCTGCTGAAAAGGGAAATCTCTTTGTCAAACAAAAACCGGACAAACAGCAATGTCCAAGATTTGTGGCTGGCCAATGAGTCATAATATGCGGGTGCATTGCTTTTTATTTGCGGCAGTTTATTCCAAGGCACAGAAGGAAAGTCGTGGTGTTCGTTATGGTAGCCTACGTTAAATGCCACTGCATTTAATACGCCGTAATAACTGTAGGTTTCCTGTTCGCCATGGGTAAGGTAATGTTCCTGTATCCAGCGGGCACCTAAGGGGTGCAACCCTACTGAGAAAAAGAAGCTGGCCAATAAAAACACAAAAGCTTTCGGCCCCCAAAAAACAATTACAGCAGCAACAAAAATTATTTGAACCGCCCAGTTTAGGGCAACCCAGCCATCAAAAGGCTTAATTTCCTTTAATCTCGCCAACCTGAACAATTGGAAGAATGGATAAAACAGCAACCAGATGATTTTTCCGATAAAATAGTTATTAATCAGTTTGGCCTCCCATTTGTTGGGTAGGTCACCGTCCAGCTCATGCACACCTTGGAACGAGTGGTGCTTAATATGGTACCGCTCAAAAGAAACCGAGCTGGCAAATATCAAAGGCATGTTTGCCACTATGCCTGCCAATTTATTGGCCGACTGGTTTTTAAACAGCAGCCTGTGGGCACACTCATGTATCATAACAAACAGTGCATGGTCTGCAAAAGCGCCAAGCAGGTAAGCCCCGGCAAAAACAAGCCACCAAGATTTGTCTGCCAACCACCATGCAGCTATAATCTGAAAACCAACTATGCCAACAATGGCAAAAATCGTTAATGGGTTTTTACCGATTAACTTGCGCACGTCGGGGTGCTGCTTTAAAATTTGCCTGGTACGGGCGCGGTGCGGCTCAGCCGTTTCTGAATAAAAAAAATCAGTCCTTTTGTTCATACAGTGGTCGGTGTATTTGCTTAACGGTGAAGGGTGCAAATATGTTTAAAAAAATTGTTAAAGAAGCTAATTATAATCAGTTAATTGTAATTTTTTATGCAGCACGATCGGCACACATTTAATTAAGCCGAAATTTTGTGGGCATCGCCTATGCCTGAACGACTAAAACTTGAAGCCAATCTGTATATTACACCCGCAAATTTCCATAGATGCATTACAGGTATATTATCATTTTCTTTTTTACATTTTTGTTGGGCTGTGCTGAAAAGCAACATAAATACCCACGGGTTAAAATAGTTACCGACCACGGGTTTATTACGTTAGAGGTATACCCCGACAAAGCACCTAAAACGGTGGCAGCCTTCCTCTCCTATGTTGATTCGGGGTATTATAAGAACTCGACGTTTTACCGGGTTTGGAATGATGACAACCAAGTGATTGATGCCTACAAGGCCCGGCTGATACAAGGTGGGCTGTGGCGCACTAACAGGCAGTTATCCCTAAACTTACCGGGCGTGCCGCATGAGAGTACGAAGGAAAGCGGCATTTTGCATACGGATGGTGTAATATCATTGGCTAGGGCCGCCCCCGGCACTGCCACCACAGAGTTTTTTATCTGCATAGGCAACCAGCATGGCTTTGATTACGGCGGCGCGAACAACCCCGATGGGCAAGGCTATGCTTCGTTTGGCACAGTGGTGGAAGGCAAAGATGTGGTTAGGTATATTTACGAAGCCCCGGAAGACGGCGAATACTTTAACCCGCCCATTTTCATTAGTAACATCGTAAGGTTGTAGTTGTTTGTCCAAGGTTGATGATACTTAGTCCATAGTCGATGGTCCATAGTCCATTGTTAGGAAAAGCATCTTTTCAATGGGCAATCGCTAAAAATAGCCGATAGTTGATGGTTAATCTAGACGCCTGTTAAAAAGTGCAAAGCGATCGCTTTACTATGGACTATCGACTATGGACTATGGACAATAAACCCGGTTTTATCCCCCTCCTCTACCTTTGCCGCAAAAAACGATACGAACAGCCCAAGCCCCGCCAAGATGAGGAATGATGTTTTAAGGCTGCTTACCCCAGCAATAAAGCCAATCAAGGGCGGCCCTATGAGCAGCCCCACAAACCCTAATGTGGATACCGCCGCAATGGCCATCCCCGGGGACATTTTGGTGGATTTGCCAGCGGCACTAAAAAGCAACGGCAATACTGGCGATACTCCCACCCCTACCAGCATAAAGCCAACTGTTGCGGTTATTATATTTGGCATGGCCACCGCCAGTACCAACCCCAAGGCAGGCAGCAAGCCGCTAAACAACAGCATTTTTCTTAGCCCTATTTTATGGGTTAGCCTATCAGCAACAAAACGGGTAATGGCCATGCTTATGGTAAAAGCAGTAAGCCCCAAACCGATGAGCGATTTGTTAGCCAACAGCACTTTTTTAAAATAAATGCCCGTCCAGTCAAACATAGCACCTTGGCACATCATGCTGCAAAAAGCAATTACACCCAATACCAATAAGCGTTTATCAGGCTTAACAAACACAGGCCGCTTGGCATCTCGGTTAATATCTTCATGCAACAGGTACGGCAGGCTCACCAGCATAGTAAAGGCTGCAAACAATGCAACACCTAATAAGTGTGGCCCCGAATCAATACCACGCCCCAACACGTAGCCGCCTGCAGAAGCACCGGCAAGCCCGGCTAGGCTCCAAACACCGTGAAAAGACGATAATATTCGCTTTTTATATAATGCTTCCACCCCAATGGCTTGGGTGTTGATAGAAATATTGAGCATGTTGCCAAAAGAGCCGAAAAAAAACAATGACAGCACCAACTGCACGACTGACTGCGAAAACCCGATGCAGGCGAGCATACAACAGTACAAAAACGCCGCGGTAATTACCACTTTTCGGCTGCCTACCTTTGCCACCAGCCAGCCAGAGAATGGCAGTGTAATAAACGAGCCCACAGGCATGCCAAAAAGTACGCCGCCCAATGCAGCATCAGTTAAATGTAGGCTTTGTTGTATGGTGGGTATGCGCGCCGTCCAACTGGCATAGCTTAGGCCGTAAAAAAAGAATATGGCACTTATGCCCCTACGGCGGGCACGAGGGGATAATTCAATCATTTGATTGCCAAGATAATAACAATTTGATTTTCAGGATACAGAACGCTTATAAATTTTATTGTATCGGATATAAATTTATTGGTGCAGTATACTACACCACTTTTTCAAATACGCCTGTTTGTTTGTTTTTGCGCACCCGCCCCGCAGGGAAGCAGGTGCCGTTCATGGCAACATACACACCCGCAGGCAGGGTTTGAACAAACGCCATGGCACTGCCTAGGTTAAACAATCCGTCTGAGCTGCCAAATTTATAGGGTACCATGGCACCGGTTAGCACAATTGTTTTACCGCCCACTGCCTTATCTAAAAAAGCAGCCGTTTCGGCCATCGTATCTGTGCCGTGGGTGATGATAATATTTTGTTCGCCAGCTGACCGACAATGGTCTGCGAGGGTGCCTCTAAATTCATCGGTCATGTAAAGGCTGTCCATCATGGCAAGGGTTACCAGCCTTGTTTCGGCCAAGTTCCTACCTAGGCGCAGCATTTCAGGCAGGTGGGTTTCCTTAAAAAAAAGTTCGCCGGTAAGCTCATTGTACTCTTTGTCAAAAGTACCGCCAGTTACTAAAATCAAAATCCCCATAATGCTGGTTTTATGGCCAAAGATAAAATTGTAAAATAATTAGGTTACGCTGCGTGTGTTTTTACTGGCCTACGTAACCCTCGAAAGTGCGAAATACCTCCACGGCCAGCGGTACAACCAGTAATAAAAATCAAACTTGCGCAATCTGCAAACGCTATGCACCATAAGCAGTACGTTTACAAACTAACCACCCACTAGCCTCCCACCATTTTCAAATTCCCTTATTTACATACTACCCCAACCATTTCGCATAATCCGATGCATAATCGCCCTTTATCCGCTCCATGGACGGGTTAAAATAACCGAATTTAACTTTGGGAAACTCTTCTTGTATCAATTCCATCAACTGCTTAACACCGAGCATTTCACCTGTTTCGGTAACGCCAATTTGGCCTAGGTACCAGTCAGGGTCAATATTAAAGTTGCGCCACTGTATCATGGTCAAATCAGTGTCAATAATCAACTGCCGCAGAGCTTCGTATTCCTCCACACTGTCAGTCATTCCGGGAAACACAAAGTAATTAATGCTTGCCCAGCCGCCATAACTACGAACCACTTTAAGGCTTTCCACAATATCTTCAAAACGGTAGTTGTTGGGGCGGTAATAGGGCGTGTAAATATGGCTGCGGGCAGAGTTGGTGCTAACCCGTATGCTATTTAAGCCAGCTTCGCACAAAGCCCTTACAGCATCAGGTTTTGAGCCGTTGGTATTTATGTTTATGCTTCCTTTATCGGTATGTTTTCTTATTTCAATAATGGCATTTCGTATGGTTTCCCACATAAGCAAAGGCTCGCCTTCGCAGCCCTGCCCAAAGCTTACAATCGGGTAAGGTGCATGCATTAAATGCGGCACGGTAAACTCCACAATTTCCTCCGCCGTGGGTTTAAAGGTTAGGCGGTCCTGTGTTGATACGATGGTCTCATCCGCTGGCTGGAAGGATATACAGCCGATACAGTTGGCATTGCAGGCTGGCGATGTTGGCACGGGGCACTCCCACCTATCCAGCGCAAAATTGCGTGCCGCAGGGCAATGGTAGGTATTGCAGCAGTTTTCCATCAAATGTTTTACCAGTCGGTTATGCGGGTAGTTCTGTAGCAACTGTATGGCACCGCCCTGTATTTTTTTATCATCATAACCAGCGCATTCTTGGCGAATGTCCTGCTCAATACGAACGGCCGGAACATAAAATTTGTTGTTGTGCCAACCTGTAGCGGTATAACAAAAAAGCGGCAAGGTCGGCGCATCGGGTGCTGTTTCGTATGCGGCCAGGTAAAGCCCTGTGTGTGCGGGGGGTATAAATGCTGCCACCGCCCAACCTTTCTCGCATAGGCGCATATCGCCGGTTGCCACGTCAATACCAATGGCACGCCTGCCGGGTAGTTCGTACAGGCTGCCGCCATCGGGCAGTTCAATCCAATCTTCCTCTGGCACCGGGTAAGCATCCCAGCCGGCGCGCCCCACGGCGTACATGGTGGTATCTTCAAAAATATTACCCTTACTGTCGGAGTATAGCAGGTATGGTGGGTGCGTCAATTGTTGCATGTTTATGTTAGTTTTGGTCCATGGTCGATAGTCCATGGTCCATGGAAATACATTGCGGGTGAAACTGTCCATAGGCCATGGTCGATGGTCCATGGAAATACATTGCGGGTGAAATTGTCCATAGCCGATGGTCGATAGCCCATGGAAATACATTCTAAATTATATCCGCTGGCTTTTACCATGGACCATCGGCTATTGACCATGGACTTTCCCCGCGCAAAACTCGTTAAATTTTGCTTCATCTAGCTCAGTAATATATTCAGATGTCTCTTTTTGAAAAAGGCGGTTGTTTTTGCAATCTACCGTTAGCAACCCATCCTTAATTATTACATTACCCAATTCTGCCCAAGTATAGTGCTTTGTAAAAATATTTTGTATGGCTACCCCTTCCGCTGTAGCCGTTGCCGTGGGCGTGTGTTTTACCTTAACACGCAGTACCCCAGCGAGTATCAATAAAACACCAATAGCAAAACCGATACCACCCTGGAAAAACCAGCCCACGCCTGTCACAGTAAAAACTAGATAGCTATAATTAATTGGCCATCTGCCCTGCTTTATGCGGTAGTACCCAATACCCGATAACGCACCAAGCAAGGCAAACACCATAATTTCAACGATGTTGTATTGCATAATAGCCTTGTACAAAAAACATCCGTAAGATATGGCCAGCAACAATAGCGATATGGTGTCGAAACCTTTGGCATTGTTGCTTTTAAGGGTTATTACAAGCCGTTTGTTGGTATCATTCATTATTGTTGCTTCAAATTTTATAGTCCAAACTAATTTTCCTTCCAAATAACAAAGCCCTAATTACGAACCCAAATGGATTGGCTATGGGCTATGGGCCATGGACAATGGACTAAAAAACGCAAATATCGGCAAAACAGCCCTGCTGGTAAATTTTAACCTGCTATATCTTTTCTGTACGCGGCCTTTGCCTTAATTTCATCGCATGAAGAAGCTGTGTATATTCTTAGCAATTACCACATTAACCGTTTTTGCACACGCACAATATTCACTACGCCTTATTGTAAACTCCGTGGCCACCAAAACAGGGGACGATATTTTTTTAACCGGCAATTTCAACAATTGGAACCCCAGCGACATAGAGTACCGACTGAAACCCTTTGGCCGAAACCGCAAAGCCATAGTATTGAAGGATTTGGCCGCAGGCAGCTACCAGTTTAAATTTACCCGCGGCAATTGGGGTACAGTGGAAACAAACCCTAGGGGCATGGACCTTGCCAACCGCGAAATACAGCTTACGAGCGACACCAGAATAAATATTGCCGTGGAAGGCTGGAAAGACGATTTTCCGGAAAAGCCCAAGCCCAATACAGCCACGGCGCAGGTACAAGTGCTTGACACCGCTTTTTTTATACCACAGCTAAACCGCCGCAGGCGTATATGGGTGTACCTGCCTAAAACGTACAGCCTATATAAAAGCAAAACCTACCCGGTATTATACATGCAGGACGGCCAAAACCTGTTTAACGAACAAACTGCCGCGTTTGGCGAATGGGGGGTGGATGAGTGCTTGGACAGCCTACAGCAAAAAACCGGCAAAGACTGCATAGTGGTGGCCATTGACAACGGAGGCGACAAACGCAATACCGAATACAACCCCTACGACAACCAACAGTTTGGCAAAGGCGAGGGTGCCAAGTATGCCGAGTTTTTGGCAAAAACGCTTAAGCCGCATATTGACAGCATATTCAGGACCATTAAAGACCCACAACACACTTATATTGCGGGCAGTAGCCTCGGCGGCCTGATTGCCTTATACACAGAGATGAAGTACCCCGATGTATTTGGCTCGGTGGGTGTATTTTCCCCGGCCTTTTGGATTGCCCCCCAGATTAACGACGACATTACCGCCACTACTTGGAAAACCTTTCAGCGGTTTTATTTTTATGCTGGCGAGAAAGAAAGCACCTCGATGGTGCGGGACATGGATAAGGTAATTAATGCCATACAGGCCAAAAACCACTACGAGGTAAACCGTTCCGTATTTCCGCTGGGCCAGCACACCGAAAAATACTGGCGTGAGGAGTTTGATGATTTTTACAAATGGCTAGTGAGATGACGGGCGGGAATGGTAAAAGGTGAATCGGGAAACGTGAAAGTTGAATATCGTGAATATTGAATCGTGGGTGAATGGGCGTGATATTATTAAAAAAATAACTCATCCCCGATTTTTTCAACCTCACATTCTCATATTTCTTATTTGTGTAACCGCCACCGAAAACTGTCACAAAAAAATCAGCCAGCTCAAAGTGCCCCCTTTAGTCCACAGGACTCCTTTGGAGGGGGCGGAGGGGGTTCCTCCCCAACACATAAAACCCTACTGCAGCAACCACGCATATACCAAACAACAGCCATAACAATGCCCTATACCCTTGGTGCGCTATCACCTGGCTGCCAAATGTAGGGGCGGCCACTTGGGCAATGCTCCAGGCAATGGTGTACGTGGCGGCATAACTGCCGCGGTTGTTTTCGGCAGTGCGGCTTATCCAAAAGGAGTTCATAAACGGCATGGACATAATTTCACCCAACGTAAGTATAACAACGGATATAACGGCTGTAAACGCAGCCTGCGGCAATACGTTTATCAACGCATAACCGACGCCCACCATCAATACCCCGATGCTGATAAAATGGGTTAGCGGCCTGGTACCCTCCAACTTGTACACCAATACCATTTCGATAGCCACGATGATTAAGCCATTGATGGACATAAGTATGCCTATAAAAAACTCATTGAAATGCCATTGGGTTTTGTAAAACAACGACACCATGGTAAACAATTGAAAAAAGCAGGAGGCAAACAATATGGTAAGCGCGATAAAAAACATATACACCTTGTCCCGGTAAGGTGTTTGGGTTACAACGGCATGTTTTACCGCCACCCGCTTTGAGCCTGTTTTTACATAAGGCAACAATTTAAGCAGTAACAGGGCTGCCACAATATTGGTGCATCCATCCACCCAAAAAAGCAGGCTGTAGTTGATGGATGCCAAAAAGCCGCCCAACGCACTGCCAACCGCCCAGCCCAGGTTGATGGCCAGCCTGTTCAACGAAAACGAGCGTGTGCGGTTTTCCACCGAACTGTAATGCGCTACGGCAGTGGCATTGGCCGGCCGGAACGACTCATTGCAAATGCTTAACACCAACACACCTGCGCAAAGCGAGACATATGATTTAAGATAGCCCACTGAAATAAACATCAACCCACCGAGGATGAGCGAAGTAACCTGCAGCGGGTAAAAGCCCCAAGCATCAGTTATTCTACCGCCGACATAGGCCCCCAATATGGAACCTACACCAAAAAGCGCAATCACAGAGCCAGACTCAGTAATACTGAAATGTAACTTAATATGGCAGTAAACGGTAAGAAAAGCAATAACCATGGTACCGCTTCTGTTTACCAGCATTACCAAGGCCAGGTACCATGTTTTTTTTGAAAGCCCGGCATACGCATTTTTATACAATGCCCTTGTTGCAGAAACCATGCTGCGAAAATAATGAAAGCGGTGGAGGAGTTTTTGGGAAATTGTTTGGGAGGATGAATAGTCAGGCGCAATCAGACGGAGACCTTCAGATTGCTTGGTTGTATAGCCTTTAAAATATACTTACCTTTGGCATACACAACAATACGCGGTATGGCAAATGAATTGGTACGGTTTGATTGGGCGATGAAACGCCTGCTGCGGCAGAAAAGTAACTTTGTTATTTTAGAAGGCCTGATATCGGAGTTATTAAAGGAGGATGTTAAGATACAGCAGATACTGGAAAGCGAATCAAACCAACAAACCAACGTCGACAAATTTAACCGGGTGGATATTTTGGCCTTAAATAGCACCAATGAACTGGTGATAATAGAAGTACAAAACACCAAGCAATATGATTATTTCCACCGAATGCTGTATGGCACAAGCAAGGCCACTGCCGAGCATCTGGACTTAGGCAGCCCTTATAGTGAAATAAAGAAAGTATATTCCATAAACATCGTTTATTTTGATTTGGGGCAGGGCGAAGACTATGTTTACCATGGTAAGGCCAATTTTGTAGGTATACACCAGGGCGACGTGTTGGGACTAAGCGAAAAACAACAGGAATTGTTTGGTAAACAGAAAGTGTACCAGATTTTTCCGGAATATTATGTGGTGAAGGTGAATAACTTCAACGATTTGGCCAAGGACACATTGGACGAATGGGTATATTACTTAAAAAACGACGAAGTATTGAAAAACGCCAAAGCAAAAGGCTTAAAGCAGGTTTCTGAATTTTTAACTTTACAAAACCTTACCCCAGCGGAAAAGAGGGACTATTACCAGGAAATGGAAAACAACCGGCTTACCAAAAGTGTATTGGACACCGCGAGGATGGATGGGGAAAGAAACAATGCGAAAGAAACTGCCAGCAAAATGAAGGCAAAAGGGTTTGACAACGAGGCCATCCACGAGCTTACAGGGCTGCCTATGCATCTAATAGAAAAGCTTTAAAATTTTAGGGAGATTTGCAAGATTATATTATAATGGGCGGTTAGTAAGATATTGATTTGAGTTGTTAGAAATTAAATGGCGGCACAGTGTAACCTCCGTGCCGCCATATGATAATGTATAAACCGTTAAGTATTTACCCCCTGCCGCTATCCTTAACGCTTTTTAATAAATCAGTGTTAAAGCTGTCTGCTTCAAGCAGTTGCTCCAAGGTAATATGCATCCGGTAACGCCAGTAATATTTGGGTATGGCCGGCACGTTTATGCGCTCTTCGTGCGGGTTGTCGCGCCTTATGCCTTTATCAATACCCATCAAGTCCTGCAATTGGAAGATGGCCCACATGCCGGGCGAATTAAGGTGCTGTACCACGATGGCTTTATTAACCCAGGCATCGCAAAAATGCGGGGCGGTACCCCATTGGCCAAGTTCGTTGTTGTAAAACTTCTGCGTTTTTTGCCTGTCTTCTTCCCACCAACCACGGATGGTACTCATGTCGTGGGTGGATGGTGTTACCACACTTAGGTAAGGCGCGTCCGCCGGATGGAAAAACTCCTTTTTTGAATCCTTTGGCATGCGTTGTATTTCCAAGCTCAGCAAACCGAGTTGCTTCATCACATCGGGCACGCAGGCCGGCACAAGGCCAAGGTCCTCACCGCATACCAGCATGTTGGTAACCCGTTTTAATGCGGGCAGGGTTTGCAGGGCATTCTTCATCCAAAAGCCGTCCTGCCGCCTAAAATAGTAGTTCACGTACAAATCCCGCAATTGTTGCTGGGTGCCAGCATACAAACTTTGGAAGGAAGAAGTACCCTCCATGCCAAACCTGCAATGAAACTGCTGCCCGTTGCTGCCTTCCACTTCAAACAGAATTACATTACTCAACAGGTTGAACAATGCTTGTTTCAACCAGCGGTTGTGTGCATTGTCTTCCTGATGGCCAAAATATGTTTCCAACTGCCGTTGGGTGGCATATTCAGGCTTTAAGCGGTAGCTTCCGGTGCCTTCAGACTCTAAAAAATGAAGGCGCACATAATCCTGCTGATTGCCAAAGCTGGCCTCAAGCACCTTGTCGGTTATATAAGGGGCGCAATAGCGGTTATAGTCAAACCAAATACCTTTCTCGTTAAACTCGTTGATGTGTATGGGTATGGAAGGCTCAAAATGGCCCATGATACCTTCTACTTGGTTAACGGGTATGCCCCAAATGCGGAAAAAACCGAGTATATGGTCAATCCTGAACGCATCAAAATAATAGCTCATTTGCTCCAGGCGTTGCTTCCACCAAGCAAAACCGTCTTCCTTCATTTTTGCCCAATTGTAGGTAGGAAAACCCCAGTTTTGCCCAGTTACGGCAAAATCGTCGGGCGGTGCGCCTGCCTGCATGTCCATGTGGTACAACGCAGGGCTTTGCCAAGCATCCGCGCCGTAGCGGTACACGCCAATGGGTATGTCACCTTTTACTATCACGCCGTTTTGGTGCGCGTATTGGGTAGCTTCGGTAAGCTGCAAGTGTAGGTGGTATTGTATAAAAAAGTGGACGGCTATGCCGTCAAAGGTCTCTGGCAAACCGCCCGTCAACGCATCAATTTCGCCTGCCAAATAATTTTTATGGGCAGGCCAGTTGTTAAAATCAGCGGTGCCGTATTTGTCTCTTAAGTAACAAAAAGCAGCATAAGGCAGCAGCCAGTGGCTGTTTTGGCTATAAAACAGTTTGTAGCCTTCGGTGGCAAACAAGTTATTTTTCTGTAGCGGGTACAGTTGCTTTAAAACTGCCCATTTAAGGCTGTTCACAGCCTCGTAATCAACGGCGGCAAGGGCATTTAAACGCACGCGCTCATCGTTAACGGCTGCAACTATGTGTTGGTTGGCTTCTTCGGCCACGTCTTCCAAACGCAGGTACATTGGGTGCAGCGCAAATGCAGAAATGGCCGCGTACGGGTAGGAGTCTGTCCATGTGTGCGTTGCTGTGGTATCGTTTACGGGCAATAGCTGTACCAACCGCAGGCTGGTTTTCTTAGCCCAATCAACCAACAGTTTTATATCTGCAAATTCGCCCACCCCTGCACTGGCTTGGCTACGCAGGCTAAACACTGGCATGGCTACCCCCGCTCCTTTCCAAGTGTTATTGGGCAACATGGCAAAGCCATCATTAACAATGGTTTGTCTGCCTGGTGCGGCGGCGTTGTACAGGCTTCGGTTGGCACCTTCCTCAAAGCGCACCACTTTTTTTGCGTCAACATTATACACCAGGTACTTGTAGCTAACTGGCATTGCCGCTTTTGTAAGGTCTACACTGGCCACGAAAAAATCGTCCCCAGGCTGTTTTGCAAGCAATACCAGCTTATCGGCATTCCAGGCACCCAGTTCAATCGCAGAGCCGCTAATGGCAAGCGTTTCGCTCTGTTGCAACAAAGGGGCCTTTACTTTAAAAACATGGGTGGCCGCCAAAGGTGCAGAAACCTCTACAGGAGTATAGTTTTGTTTAAGCAATACCTGTTTAAAGGGCTCGGTATAAAACGCATTTTCAAAATAGCCTGCAAAGTTCCAGGAATCAATAATCAACACTTCCGGAGTGTTTAGGCTGCCCGCAAGCAATAATTTATCCTTACCCCAGTCAAAGCTGTAAGCACCGTCCTCGTAGCGGATGAAATAATTGTACACGATACCTTCGGCAGGCAGGCTGGCTTTTTCAAGGGGCGCAGTTACCGTCCAAAACTCGTGGTTAAGGTATTGCATGGGCAATGCCTTTGCAACATCGTTTTGGCCAAAAATTTCATGGTTGCCGGTTAAATAAAGTGTTTGCCCAAATTTTGTATTGAACCTTATTTGGAAAGTGATGGAAACAGTGGCAACGCTTACGGGTTGCTTAACGGGGGCTGGCACCGCTTTTTGGGCGGCCTTCTTTACGGGCACGGGCGCTGCAATTAGCAATGCCGCTGCTTCATTCTTTGCCCCCGCAGCTTTCTTGGGTGTTTTCTTGGCTGCCAATGGTTTTTCAGCAGCCACTGTGGCAACCTGCTTTATAGGCAAAGCAATTTTTTCAGAAACTTTTTTACCTTTTGCAGGCTTATCGGTTACAGCCGCCGTTGCAACCACTGCTGCAACGGTTTTGCTTTCCTTTTCTTTTTTGGGTGTTTTGGGGGCTGTTGCACTGCCGGATGCCTCGGGAACGTTTTGGGCCACAACTGCTACTTTCTCCTCATCGCTTTCTTGCACCACCATTTGTGCCTTGGCTTTTTTGCCAGCCGCAACCCTTTTACCAACCCCGGCCTTTCCGGCAGTTTTTTCTTGGTTCGCCTCGGCTTTCTCTACCGGGCCTACCAAACTGCCCCCTATTGCTTCAGCTGAATTAGCTTCTGGCTTGGTGTTTTTAGCCTTATTATCAGATGGCTTTGCTTGTTTTTCCCCGGCAGGTTCTTTTACCGATGCCTTTTTAACACCTGTTGAACCAACCGCTGCCTGTTTACTAATTTTTTTGTCTGTCGCCAATTTAATAAGTTTTAAAAGTGTGCGAATGTAGAAAAGAATTGCTAGTTAACAGGCCACATATATGTTTTGGGGCTTTATATATTTATTGCCAATACAATATTTTAGCGTTAATTCTGGCGAACCAACCTTTTCAGCAAGCAATCAAATAGTAAATCCCTTTATTCCTGTTAATAGAAAAATACAACATCCCGTTTAAAATTTAAAAGTACAGAATGTGTAATTAATACACAAACTAAAAACAAAAAACTTTTTAGGCATGGTAAAAACCAGCGCGGAAATTGGCTATATTTAGTTGACATTTGCCATGTTTTTAAAGCCATATCCTCCCCTTTGGAGATTTGCCGTGGCCAAAAACTACACCCTTCAAACGCTATACAGCTTATGCTAAAAAACAACAAAAACGCTGCACTGGGTTTTGTTTTTATAACCTTGCTTGTTGATGGTACCGGCTTTGGCATTATTATACCGGTGCTGCCCGAGTTGATTAAAAAAATGGTGGGCGGCAGTTTAAGTGATGCCTCGGTGTACAATGGCTGGCTAACGTTTGCCTATGCCACCATGCAATTTTTTTGCGCACCCTTGCTGGGCAACCTGAGCGACCGGTATGGAAGGCGGCCGGTGCTACTTTTTTCGCTGTTTGGGTTTGGGATAGACTACCTGTTTTTGGCATTCGCCCCCACCATCGGCTGGCTTTTTGTGGGCAGGGTTATCGCAGGTATAACCGGTGCCAGTTTTACAACCGGTGCTGCCTATATTGCCGATATAAGCACCCCTGAAAAAAGGGCGCAAAACTTTGGCTTAATTGGTGTTGCCTTTGGCCTGGGCTTTATTATTGGCCCCACCATGGGCGGTATTTTGGGGGAAGTTAGCCCACGCCTGCCATTTTATGTGTCTGCCGCACTTTGCCTGCTCAACTGGCTGTATGGGTATTTTGTACTGCCAGAAAGCCTGCTGCCAGAAAACCGCCGCCCTTTTGACATAACGCGCGCCAACCCTGTCGGCTCGTTGTTGCAGCTTAAAAAATACCCGGCCGTTATTGGCCTGGTGGGCTCATTGGTGTTGGTATATATTTCGGTACATGCCGTGCAAAGCGTGTGGACCTATTACAACATTTACAAGTTTAACTGGAGCAAGGCCCTTATTGGTGCCTCGTTAGGGTTTGTGGGTGTAATGATAGCCGTTGTGCAGGGCGGACTGATACGTGTAATAATACCCAAATTTGGCCAGCAACGCAGTGTGTACATTGGGCTGTTGTTGTACAGTTTAGGGTTTTTGCTGTTCGCCTTTGCCAGCAGCGGTTGGATGATGTTTGCATTTTTGGTGCCATACGCCTTGGGCGGTATTGCGGGCCCAGCCATACAGGGCATCATTTCAACACAGGTGCCAGCCAATGAGCAGGGGGAGTTACAAGGCAGCCTCACCAGCCTTATGAGCGCCACCACCATCATCGGGCCGCCTATAATGACTGGCTTGTTTGCTTATTTTACCAAAGCAGGCACGCCTATTCTCTTTCCCGGTGCGCCATTTTTAGCAGGTGCGGTGCTGACCTTGGTGAGTGCTTTGCTGGCGTACAGGAGTTTTAAAAGGGAGAAGGTGTGAGATAAACTTTATTGACGTTGGTGTTTTAAGGTGCTGAAGTTAGGCGCCGGTGGTGGAGGGATGATCCCTTTGTGTTCGCTATTACTAAACGATATATCTGCAGTGTCGTTACCTTTGGATTCATAGCTAAAAATAATACGTGATTCGCTAACGCCACCTTTTTCGATAAGATACTTCGTAATAAGGAAGGCCCTGTCCCAGCTTAACTGTTGCGCAAAATAACTTGCCTCGTTCAAATAAGCACTTACCATTACCCGGCACGCGGGGTGTGTACGTATGTTGGTTGCGATACTATCTAATAAATGGTAGGCGGCTTTATTTAAATAGGCACTCTTGGGTTTGAAACTGATTTTGCCAATTATTGAATCGCTACATTGAGTTGCTCCTGTGTCCACAGCCGTTACATTCTGCCCGAAAGCATTACAGGAAAAAAGCAATATTGCCCCTACTAATATTAGCGATGTAGACCACCAGAGATTTAATGATTGTTTTAGCATTAGATTTTAACGTTTTGAATATTAAACTGTTAATCATGGTGAACACAATTTATGTTCAACCATAATTTGTGACACAATTACTTTTATATCGCTTAATAGTGCCTCGGGCTAGGCGATAAAAGTTGGTCAGGGTTGTATCCGGCGGTTGGTATTAAATCAACTGAATTATTATTACCATCATCGCCATTCATGAAAATACAGCGGGTCTCATTAAGCCCTTGTTTTTCAACCAAGTACTTAATAATGGCGTGTACCCTGTCCCACGTCAAGTGTTGCGATTTTTTAGAAAGCGGAATACCGTAATAACCGACTATCCTAACATTGCAACGGGGATTGTTCTGCAATAGGTTGGCAACTTGTGTGAGTAATCTTATAGCATCCGTATTTAGCACTGATAAACCTTTGCTGAATTTAATGGAAGGCAAAATATCCAACGTACATCTCTTATAATCAACAATGATATCATCGTCATCCATTTCTTGCAGCTTTTGACTTACCTCTTTACAACACCCCAGTTCTGGGCACCTACCCACCCCATTACTATCTACTGGAAAGCATTTTTGCAAAGTCAGTTTCTCCTTATCCTTATAATCAGGCATGCCGTCTCCATCGGTATCTAAAGCGCGGCCATGGCTGTCAACGTCTGCACCTTCGGGCGTGTTGGGTTCAAGGTCGAGTTGGTCTGGTATACCGTCTTGGTCGGCATCCTGCAAAGCAGGCATAGGTATGGTTTTGGTATGACGCAGTAAAACAAGTTTAGCGGTGCCGTATTTACTGATGGAGTCAATGCTCAGTTGAATAAATGCCGTCTTTGCTTTCGATGAATCTTTAATGCACTTGGTTTGTGCTAAGGCATGAAAGAAAAACAAAAAAGTCAGTATGAAAGTAAAACCGTACTGCAGTTTAAACCTTGATCTGTATTGTTTAGTTGGCATAAGAGGGTTGTAATACGTAATCGATTTTAAGTAGAACAGCGAACTAAATATACACAAAAAAACGCCAGATGCAGTCAGTAATATTCGAAAAATGCACTGGCTATTTTCCGCCCACCAATGCCTACCTTTAACCTGCAAGCCAAACTTGCCATACTTAAAACATTCTATAACGATTGTACTATGACGCGAATTTTTTACCCCATTGCATTAGCCTTGTGTTTATTAACTACTAACATATTCGGCCAAACAGCCACGGGCAAAAATGCAAGTCCCCAGTTCGGAGACGAAATAGTTAAACCACGCATGCGGGTGATTATTGACAACGATTTTGGCGGCGACCCCGACGGGTTGTTCCAACTGGTGCACCACTTATTGTCGCCCTCGGTGGAAATACGTGCCATCATAGGTTCCCATCTCAAACCTGGTGATGGTTTTGACCCATCCAACCAAACAGCCTACCATGCCAGGCAAAAAATTGAGGAAGTGTTAAACATTATGCAGTTGGGCAAATCGTACCCAGTTTTTCAAGGGTCCAACACCGGTTTGGAAAATATAACTACCCCGCAAAAATCCGAGGCAGCGGACGCAATTGTTAAGGAAGCCATGCGGGACGATACCAAGTTACCACTATATGTGGTTTGCGGAGCGGGCCTAACCGACCTTGCCAGTGCCTATTTATCAGAACCCAAAATAGCCAGCCGCTTAACCCTAATTTGGATTGGCGGACCAGAATATACCGATATGGCCCCTCCCCCGCCGGGCTACACAAGCCTTGAGTACAACCTGGGCATCGATATTAAGGCCGCGCAAGTGGTGTTCAATACCTCTGGCATACCCATTTGGCAGGTACCACGCAGTGCATACCGTCAGGTGTTGCTGCCCTACTCATCCCTATTGCTCAAAGTAAAAACGCAGGGGCGCATCGGCGCATATTTGGCGGGCGTATTGGATACCGTGATGGCAAAAATTGCTAAGTACAACCTAAACATTGGTGAAACCTACGTGATAGGCGACAGCCCCTTGGTGCTGTTAACGGCCCTGCAATCATCGTTTGAGGCCGACCCATCTTCCAGCACCTACATGCTAAGACCATCGCCGTTAATCAATAGCCAGGGTTTGTACGAGGTAAACAACAAAGGCCGTAACATAAGGGTTTACAATTATTTAGATGTACGCCTGCTTTTTGAAGATTTTTTTAGCAAGCTGGCGTTGTTTAACCAGAAACTGTGAGGAAGATAAACAACGTAAAAACGCACAAGGCCACACTTGCCATACATACCTAGGAGTCAATCGTCACATTTCCACCAAAGTCGGGGTTCATAAAAAAAAGGTGGCAGCTGGGTAAGCCGGCTGTCACCTTTCTATTGTATAGCCCTTTTAGTTTTTTACCATCGTTAGCGTTTGGGCTTTTTTACCCTTTGTGCCTAACTTTACAAAGTACATACCCGCCGCCAAATTACCCACGTGCAAACCCACCCGGTTGTTTCCTGCCGCTGCATTTACATTTTTAGTAGCTACATTTTGGCCAGTAACGTCAATAACCGAGATGTTGTATTTTTCTGCAACGGTTGCCACAAAGGTAACCCAAGCAGTTTCAGAAACTGGGTTCGGATAAAGCGACGCTGCCGTGTTGCCTTCAACGGTTATGGATGAAACAACGTTAGCCCCAAGCAACACAACCGGCGTTGCAATGGTAACAGGCACCTGCAATACAGGTGATGAAGCACAGGCGTTTTTTGCAAAAAGGTTGATATTACCGCCAACGCTTCCCCAATTTGCTACCACACTGTTGCTACCTTGGCCGGTTTTAATGGTGGTGCCGGTTGGGAACGACCAAGTATATGTAACCGCTGCCGCATCCGCAGCCGAGGGCTTAGGATATATATAATACCGAAGGTTAGCATGGTTGGCCTTTACAGTTCTTAAACCAATCATGCCAGCCGGTATAGGAGGCGCACCCTTTACCGCAATAGATGTGGTACTACTTACAGCGCAAGTACTGGCGGCGGCCACTGAAATATTGCCATTGGCAAAATTATTGGGATACCGAATTTTAACTATGTTAGTACCCTGGCCAGATAATATTTGGGTGCCTGAAGGTACTGCCCAAATATAGCTAAGGGTTTTATCTAAGCGAACACTGTAAAAAGCACTCGTGTCGCATAAGTTTGAAACATAGCCTTTTAAATTGGTAGGCGGTTTCGGCGCAGTAGTGTCAAGTGCTTGCAAATAACCTGTTGGAGAATAGCACCCGTTAAAGGCATAAGCAAATACCCGATAGCTTTTTTTGGCTGCCAACGGCATAAATCCGTTTGCCAATGCCGCATGAGCATAGGCCTTTACATCGTTGCTGCCACCGTCAGAAACAAATATTTTTCCTTGCGCATCCAATGCCACATCAGTACAAGTTGTGATGGATGATGATGCAACGGTAGTGCCGCTAACGCCACCTTTGGCCCAAACCTGTATGCGCGCATTGCCTTCGTCAGCAATAAAAATATTGCCCAACCCATCTACCCAAATCCCTTTGGGGTTAGCCAAATATGCACTACCCGCACCAGCAGTGCCAGCACTGTTGCCAGCAACGGTGGCACCCGCAGCAGCACGCGGCAACCATTTTTGAACACGGTTATTGCCAGCATCGGCAACATATATGGCACCGCTAATATCCACAAATAAAGAGGAAGGGCCATTTAATTGGTTTGCACCTACCCCACTACCATTACCGCCAGCAACAATTAGCCCGGCATCGCCGCCTTCGCGCCATTTTGATACCCGGTTATTATTGCTCTCCACAATCAGCAGGCTACCGGAACCATCCACAAAAATATCAGTTGGGCCGCCAAGCTGGTTGTCTGCACTACCCAACCCGTTACCTCCGGCCACTGTTGTACCGGCAAACGCACCTGGCGCCCATTTTTGTACGCGGTTGTTGCCAAAATCGGCAACAAAAACATTACCGTTAATATCAACAAATACCCCTTGCGGGTTGTCCAATTGATTGTCTGCACCACCCTGCCCATTTCCCCCGGCAACGGTCGTAGCCACCAAAGCCCCCGGTGCCCATTTTTGCACCCGATGGTTTTGCTGGTCTGCTATATAAACGTTGTTTACCGCATCTAAAAAAATACCATTGGGGTAATGCAGTTTGTCTGTAGTTGCCCCTGCTCCATTGCCGCCAGCGGCAACAATTGCGCTGCCAGCCCAGGTAGCCAAAACTATTTTTTGTGTGTCTGTAACCAATGTACCTTTCCACAAAAGCGATGCAACACTATCCGTAACGGTTGCCTGAATTTGATCGCCCAGGCAAGAAGTACCTAAAAAAGCGGCGGTTACGGCAGGCACTGGGTTAACAGTAATTAAGAGCTGTATTGAATCGGTACACCCCGCACCATCGTCGCTTTTGATGGTGTAGGCAGTTGTTGTGGTGGGCGCCAGTACTTGTTGCACGCCCGTAAGGTTGCCGGGCTGCCAGGTATAAGTAGACGACGGATGGTTTAAGGTAATTTTGGTGCTGCGGCCTTTACAAATGGTTGTTACGCCCGATACATTAATGGTATCAATACATTGCGCCTTCGCGACGGAACATACAATACAAACGAGAAATGGCAGCACTGCGAAGAAAACAGCTTTATTGCGATCCATAAGGCAGATTTTTGATTAAAAACACGATGTCATTACGCGGTAAATATATGGTTAACGCTAATAACAAAGGCAAAACCACCAATAACAAAATATTAACTTTTTTTACGCTGCCGCACAATAAAAATGCCCCGCCAAAAAAGGCGGGGCCACAACTGAAAATACACATGAGAAACAGTTAAAGGAACCAATAGTCTTCGGCGTCCTTGGGGGCGGGTTTTTCTACCAGCACTTTGGTTATTTTGTTCAACTCGGCAACTTTGTGGTTAAAATCGCCCTGTAGTTGGTCGCGTATCTGTTGCAGGTTTTGCATCACCTCATCCATTTCATCGGGCAGCAACTCGGTAAAAACCTCCCTTAGCCGTTTGGCCAACATGGGCGATTTACCGTTGGTTGAAATCGCCAGCTTCAAATTGCCCTTGGTAACAATGCTGCCCAAATAATAATCACAAAGGGCTGGTTTGTCGGCTACATTTATCAGTTTGCCACGTTGTTTTGTATCGTTGCGTATTATTTCGCTTGTAGGTATATCGTTTACCGCGCATACCACAATATCAGCATCGTCAATAAATTCGGGTTTGTAGTCGCCCAGCACCAGTTGAACATTGCTGTAAAATTTTACCGTATAAGCAAAATCAGGGTGTACCTCCCTGGCTACTGCCACAACCTTGGCACCCGGGGAATTGTTTACAATGGCCGTTAGCTTCTCCAATGCCACCAGCCCGCCGCCCACCAGCAGCACCCTCATCTCCTCCAACTTTAAAAACACCGGGAACAGGTGATTAACCTCCGCCCCCTCTGTTTTTATGCTGTTGTTTGCTATACCGTTTGTAAACATTGGTTATTATTTTTATCATTTTTAACCACAGAGATTCTGTATTAACTTAAATCGCCACCCCGCTGTCGCTAAACATCGCTTCGCGCATCACAAAATCGCCAAAAGCCTCTTTCTTTTTACGGTTGGCCACAAACTGCCCCAGCAGCCCATCCATCTCTGTCAATATTTCTTCCTCATTCAAGTTTTCCCGGTACAGCTTGTTCAGCCTGGTGCCAGCAACATTGGCACCCAAGTGCATATTATACCTTCCGTAAGCGGTGCCAACAAAACCCACCTCGGCAATATAGGGCCTTGCACAGCCGTTAGGGCAGCCCGTCATGCGTATAATGATGCTTTCGTCGCTTACATTGTGTTTGGCCATCAGCTCGTCTATCTTAGTAATCAGTGATGGCAGATACCGTTGTGCTTCTGCCAATGCCAGCGGGCAGGTATTAAATGCCACACAAGCCATTGCCTGTTTGCGCACATTGCTTGCCTTATCTGTGTTTTGGAGTACCCCGCAGCGGGTTAAAATTTCATCAATGGCTTTTTTGTCTTTATTGGCAATGTTTCCGATGATAATGTTTTGGTTGGCCGTAAAAATAAAATCGGCCTTTTTAGTTTTGGCAATCTCCAAAAACGCCGTTTTAAACTGCACCGTTTCATTGTCAAGCACGCGGCCATTTTCAACAAAAGCTGTGTAATACCATTTTCCTTCATGGTTTTTTAGCCATCCATAATCGTCGCTGCGCTGGGTAAGCACCGCAGTTTTTGGCTTGGCAAAAACCAGCCCGGTCCTTTTCTCCACCTCGGCCTTAAACGTGTCAATACCCATCCGCTTAATGGTATATTTCAAACGGGAAAGTTTCCGGTCGCTGCGGTTACCATAATCCCTTTGCACCGTGGCAATTTCGTATACCACCTTAAGGGCGTCTTCTTTGGCCACATAACCCAGCACAATGCCCAATTTGGGGTAGGTTTCTGCATTACCATGCGTGGCACCCAAACCCCCGCCTGCAGCTATGTTAAAACCGGTTAGCACGTTGTTTTCAATTATGGCAATCAGCCCCACGTCGTTGGTAAAAACATCCACATCATTATAGGGTGGTATGGCTATGGCTACTTTAAACTTTCTGGGCAGGTAGCGGTTTTCGTACATGGGGTCTTCTTCGTTTACCTCTGCCAACTTTTCTTCATCCAACCACACTTCGTAGTAAGCCCTTGTTTTGGGCAGCAGCAAGGTGCTTATTTTATCGGCATAACCATACACTTCCTCGTGTATGGGGCTTGTTTTGGGATGGGCCGTTGCCAACACATTCCTGTTAACATCTCCGCAAGCCGCAATTGAATCCAGCTTCATCAAATTAAAGGCACTGATGGTAGGTTTGATGTGCCCTTTTAATATGCCGTGCAACTGCACAGTTTGGCGGGTAGTTATTTTTATAACCCCTGTGCTATGTTCTTGGGTTATTTCATGCAATGCTTCCCATTGCTCTGGGGCTAAATAGCCACCTGGCAGGCGCAGCCGTATCATAAAACTGTACAAGCGCTCCAATTTTTTTGTAGCCCGTTCCTCCCGCCTGTCGCGGTCATCCTGCATGTACATGCCATGGAATTTTACCAGCGACTGGTCATCCTCCCGTATAGCACCTGTGTGCTCGTCACCCAGGCTTTCTTTCAGCGTTCCGCGCAGGCCCTTGCTGGCTTTTTTTATTCTTTCCACCGGTGACTCCGCCGCCGGCTTGCCTTGGTTTTTATTACTATCCTGATTGTTTGCCACGATTTTGACCTGATTTATTAACTATGATTTATCCTTATTTCTTGACCAAGATTTTATCCTGATTTTTCTGATTAACCTGACGGTTATATTTTATCTAATGGTACGGGCTGAATAACATTGGGCATCTTCGTTGTCCAAGGGACTCCTTTGGAGTGTCACTCCCTTCACCATCCATTACTCCAATGAGCTTTACCCACCGCTATTTTATGCTGCCATTATAGGGCTTTTTCGGAACATTTTCACTGTTTTCAATGGGCTTCACCCGTCGCTGACAGATGCCGCCTTTTCAGGGCTTTTTTTATTACATGTCTCAACGACATATAGGTGCGTCGTGCCAATCTTTTTCGTGTTCTCGTACATTATCATTCTCCATCTCCCCTTTAGGGGCGGGGGTTTCTAATACACATCCTTATGGTACCTGCCTGCTTCTTTTAAATTCTGCAAATAGCCTTTGGCTTCGGTTTTGTTGATGTCTTTTTCAGCTGCGATGATGTTTATGAGCGCATCTTCCACATCCACACTCATGGGGTCTTTCGCCCCACAGATGTAAACATTAGCACCCTGCTCCAGCCATTGGAACAGTTCCACACTTTGTTGCAGCATTCGGTGCTGAACATATACCTTTTGCTGCTGGTCGCGGCTGAAGGCAGTATTTAACTTGGTAAGCACGCCCGTTTCCATAAAGCTCTGCAACTCCGTTTGGTATAGAAAATCGGTCACAAAATGCTGGTCGCCAAAAAACAGCCAGTTGCGGCCGGTAGCGCTTTGCGCTTCACGCTCAAACAGGAATGAGCGGAACGGTGCGATACCCGTACCTGGCCCTATCATTATGGTATCCGTTGCCGGTGCGGGTAATTTAAAACTGCTGTTCTTTTGCACGTAAAATTGTACCTTCTGCCCTTCTTCCAACAACGACAAATAATCAGAGCATAAGCCGTAGCGGGTATGGCCATCCACATTAAACTTGCTGCGGCAAACTGTTACATGCACTTCGTTGCTGCCATGTGCCGCCGGAGAGGATGATACAGAATACAGCCTTGGCGCAACAGATTCGAGTATACCAACAAGCTGCTGCACATCAACCCCTTTGTCGGCCGGGTAAATACGCAATAAGTCAACCAGATCCATCCTGATGGAAGGTATTTCCTTAGCCACCAGTTTAGCGTAGTGCTGTATAACGCGCTCCGGCATGTATTGGATGTTTACCTTTTTTGCAAAAAGGTCTACCGCTCTGTATGGTTGGTCCTTATAGCTTAGCAGCTTGTCAATGTCAGTATCCAGCAACTCCAGTATCTTGTCAACTGATGCGGCATTGTTCTCCGCAATTATGCCGATGGCATCGCCGGGTTCATATTCAACCTCTTCGTCCGTCGAAATTTCAATATGGTATGTTTCCTTTGCCGAGCCTTGGTCGTTCAGGTTTATGCTGGTGGTAACAACGCCGGTATAGTTTTTTTTACCCGTTTTGGCAGCACTTGCCTTTACCGGTGGCGCTGGGGCAAGATCGCTTGCAACATACGTAGCCTGCAGCAGCAGTTCATCAATCCATAAAGCCGCATCATCCTCAAAATCTGTGTCGCATTTTTTCAGCCCAATCAGGCGTTGCGCCCCTAGGGCGTTCAGCCTGCCGTCTATATCTTGGCCGGCTTGGCAAAACAAAGGGTACGAAGTATCGCCCAACGCCAGTACGCCATATTTAAGTTGGCCCAACGAAAGTTCGTTTTGCATTAAATAATCGTAAAACTTTTTTGCGGCAGCAGGCGGCTCGCCGTCGCCTTGGGTGCTTATCACCACCAATAGGCAGCTCTCTTTTACAATATCAGTTACTTTGTATTGGTCAAGGCTTTTTAGCTTAGACTGAAGCCCTTGCTTTTTAAGCTTATTGGTAAAGTCAACAGCTACCTTTTTTGAGTTGCCTGATTCAGTTCCGTATACAATAGTGCAACCTGCCAGCGCTGATGTGGCCGCGCCTTTACCATTAGCGGACGGAGCAGCTACTGCATTGCCGCCAACTTCCATAAAAGCCGTAATAAACCCGTTCATCCACACTAATTCCTCCCGGGTGGCATCTTTTAATAAATCCCTAAGTGTTTTTAACTTCAGCTCAGCTAACATTAGATATTCAGTTATTTTGTTTGGCTTTTAGCAGTTGGCTATCAGCTTTTAGTTATTACAAAAATCTTTACGGTCATTTTACCGATGTTGGTGTTTTGACCATCAAAGACTATCCCATTGGCATTTCGAATCTTTTATCGTCGTTGTTCTTGAAAACACCCAACAACGGCGAAGATTACAGCTTTTGGCCCGCTAGTAAACGCTGCCCCTGGCCTTGCAGCGGGGTAAAATAAGCACTCCGGTCTCCGCTATTCGGCAGCCAACTAAACTGTGGGTATAACCCGGCAACCCTACCCATAATTACGAGCGAGGGGCTGGTAAATTGTGCATCACGCTGTCGTAGAATAAATTCTTCCAGCGTAAACAGGTGTACATGTTGGTGCGGGGTAGTGGCTTGCTCCACCACTGCAAAAGGCATGGTTGGCTCTGCGCCTGCCTGCAACAATTTTGACACGATGCTGTGCAGCGTGCTACCCGACATATAGAATACAAGTGTATCCTCAAACTTTGCAAGCTCTTGCCAAGCCTCATTGCTGATGGCTGCCGTTTGGTAGTACGTTAGAATGCGCACCCCTGTTGAATGGTTTCTTGCGGTTAGCGGAATGCCCGCATAGGCTGCGGCACCAGACACTGCGGTGATGCCCGGCACAAGCTCATAAGGAATGTTGGCGGCTACCAACGCTGCCAACTCATCTAAAATATTGGAGAATATAGTAACATCCCCACCCTTTAAACGCACAACGCTGGCATGGCGTTTGGCCAATTTAACCAGCATTTTGTTGATCTCTTCCTGTGGCTTGGATGCACCAGACCCACCCTGTTTTCCAACGGCAATAACTTGGGTGCTGGCATTCACATATTCAGCAATTATATCTTCCCCAACCAACCTGTCAGCCACCACCACATCAGCTGATTGCAATATTTTGGCGGCCTTTACGGTTAACAAACCCGGGTCGCCAGGCCCTGCGCCAACAAAAAAAACTTTACCCGGTAACGTTATAGCCATCTTTATCCTTTTATACAACCAATAGCCCTAAGCGAATGAATATGAAAATTTATAATACTAGCATTTTTCTTGGTTTAACCGCCCATGTACCAATTATGAACGCACATGCAGCCCGCACTCCTTGTTATTTTTATCTTCCCACCACCAACGGCCGGCTCGGAAATCTTCACCCGGCTTAATAGCCCTGGTACAAGGTGCGCAACCAATGCTTACAAAACCCTTGTTGTGCAAAGTGTTGTACGGTATATGGTTTTGGTATACAAAGGATGTTAACTTATCGGTATCCCAATCCAACACCGGGTGGAACTTTATCAGTTGATTTGACTCATCCCATTCAATTTGTGGAAGGCCCTTCCTTTCTGGGGAATGCTCGGCACGCAGGCCTGTTATCCATAATTCGTTGCCAGCCAAAGCACGCTTTAACGGCTCAACCTTGCGGATGTAACAGCAAGATTTACGCAACTGAATAGACTCATAAAATGCATTGGGGCCGTTGGCACCAATGTATTCCTGCAAATCTTCGTGCTGCGGATAGTAGGCTTTTATATGGGTATTGTACTTTTCGTTGGTTCTGCTCCACACATAATAAGTTTCGTCAAACAGCCTGCCCGTGTCAAGCGTAAATATTTCAATGGGTATATTGTTGGCGAGTATCATGTGTGCAATGGCCTGATCTTCCCAGCTAAAGCTGGTCGAAAAAACCACCTTACCGGGAAATTCGGCGGCAAGCACTCTTAATGCCTCCACCTCAGATAGCCCACTAATTTTGTCGGGTAATCTGTTTGCATAATATTTAAGTTCCTGTGGCATATTTGTTTGAGTAATTTTTAGGTAAAAAGGACAATTGAAAACGTTGGTGGATTTGCTGTATGGCCGCGTTGTATTAACAACAGCAAGCACAGCAGTTGACAGGTTTACGACAACAAGCGTTGTTTATGGAGATAGTAAACGAGGTAAAGATTTTCATTAGTCCACCAAATTAGTGGCGTAAAAGTATAATAGAAATATGAGTTCACCAAAAAATTACAGGCTCATAATACAAATTTCTACTATATGAATTCCTACTAAAATGATAGGAATATAAAAAGAATGCTACCTGCAATATTCAAAATGGGTGCTATATTAGCCATATGAAGCATTTTTTCACAGGCTTGGCGTTACTGGCTGCCAGCATTAATTGGTGTATGGCACAAACTATTAAGTTAAAAAAAGGCATGGTTATCACACAGTCAGTTACCATAGCCAAAGGCAACTACACGCTTGATGCCGATACCAGTTTACAGAAGCCGTTGATAATTATTCGAGGCAAAAATATTACAGTTGATTTTAACGAAGCAGTATTGCAGGGTGCTGCCAATGCCGCATTGCCTAATCAATTTTATGGGCTGGCGGTGAGGATTGAAAAAGGTTCTTCCAACATTACCATCCTACATGCCAACATACATGGTTACAAAGTTGCCTTGCTGGCCGATAGCGTTGCAGGGCTGCAGGTATATAACAGCAACCTGAGTTACAATTACAGGCAGCAATTACACAGCAACTGGCAGCGGGAAGATGTTAGCGACTGGATGAGCTACCACCATAACGAAAACGGTGAATGGCTTCGCTATGGCGCTGGCATTTACCTAAGCAATTGCAGCCATGCAGTTATAAAAGGCAACACTATAACGGGGGGCCAATGTGGTTTGATGATGACGAGGTGCAATGAGGCCGATGTATACAATAATAACTTTACTTTCAACTCAGGCCTGGGCATTGGTATGTACCGCAGCAGCCACAACAAGATATACCAAAACAACCTTGACTTTAATGTGAGGGGATACAGTGATTCAATGTATAACCGTGGGCAGGATAGCGGCGGTATACTGGTTTTTGAACAAAGCAGCGACAATGTATTTGCTTATAATTCGGTTACGCACAGCGGCGACGGCTTTTTTCTCTGGGCCGGGCAACACACCATGGATACCGGGGAGGGCGGCTGTAATGATAACATAATTTATAGCAACGATTTTTCCTTTGCGCCCACCAACGGTATTGAAGTTACATTTAGCAGGAATGATATTGAGAAAAATATAATTAATGACTGCGACAATGGCATTTGGGGTGGGTATAGTTATGGTACGTATATATATGGTAACACTATACAAGGAAATAAAACTGGCATAGCCATTGAGCATGGGCAGAATAACACCATAACTTTTAACCGGTTTGCCAATAATAAAACCGCCATTAAACTATGGTCCAGGGTAACCCAGCCTGCCGATTGGGGTTATGCAAAATACCGCGACACCCAAAGCAAAAATTACAAGATTTACTCGAATGAGTTTACTGGAGAAAATATTGTATATGATGTAATGGGCACTGACAGTGTTTGGTTTGGCGGAAACCACAAATATGCCAGCAAACAAATATTTAAAACCGGGGAAAGATTAACCCGGTTAGACACCAGCAAAGAAAACGGTTATGTTGATTTTACAGCAGACGGGATTTCTGCTGCAGAAAAAGTTGTATCAACATTGCCGCGTACAGCATTTAACACAATGCACTACCCTGCGGGCCGCGGACAGATGCGTATAACCGAATGGGGGTCTTACAATTTTGCTTATCCCCTATTATGGCTGAAAAAAGTTGATAGTGCCGGATTATATCACTTTGAAGTGCTGCACCCAAATGGCGTATGGAACATAAAATCCACAAAAGGGCTTACGATAGTGTGTCAATATCAAGACACTATTTTGGCAAAAGCTGATTCTTCGATTCAACAAAGAGGTATACAACTAACTTACAAAGGCGGTTCTTTTAATGATGAATTGGGCCGACGGCACGCATCTGGCACGCCTTATACCTTCAGCTATGATGAATTTGATACGCACGCCGAATGGAAAATTCAATATTACAAGTGGGATACATTACACAACCCCAACAAAGACTATGGCACCTTCCTGCAAAGCTTACAGATGCCCTTTTATACAACCCAAACCAAAAAATTGGACTATACTTGGTGGGGGGCTGTAGGCAAAGGCTTGCCAGCCGACTCGTTTGCAACGGTTGCTGAAAGTGTGATGGAACTACCCGAAAACAATTATGCAATAAGTATTACAGCATACGACATGGTAAAACTTTTTATTGATGGAAAACCTGTAATTGATGCGTGGGACGCATCCAACTCCAATCTGGACGAGAATACAAACCACAAAACGCATGTTGCACTAAGGGGCGGCAAACATACCTTTAAAATAATACAGGCCGCCAACAGCGGATTGGCCGCATTGATGTTTTATATTAAACCGGAGAAATTTGACAAATAGTTTTTTGATTATTCAAACGTCGAACTCCGCAAGATATCAAGCATTTCTTCGCCAATTTTTTCGTCGGCGAATGCCATGGTAACGAGTATTCCGAAGTTTTTATACACTGTGCTGTACAAGCGGGCACGGTATAACTCACGCGTTGGTGTGGCAGCAAAAATTTCCCGTGTTGCAAAAATAATATTGTCTTTTTGCCGTACTCCACTCTCCGTGTGTATGGTTACATGGGCAAATTGTCTGTAACGGTACTGGTATAATTTCTGTAGGTTGTTAAACAAATCGTCATTTTGGTCTTTCCATTCATGCTCAGGCAATTCATTAAGCTTAGCGATGCTACAGCTGATTGTATTACGTACCTGATAATGCGCCGTAAAAAACAGGTGCCTTTTGGGATATTGTACTTTTCTTTCAAGTATCATATCAAGCACCTTTTCTGTTTTTTTACTCCGCTTTGCGATTTGCTTTTCCGACAGTATTTCAAATTTTTTGGGTAGGGTTAGTTTCCAGCCGGTGTCAGCAAAGCATAGGGTTTTATCCTTTCCAAATCGGAACAATTGTTTAAATAATATCAAAGGGTAATGAAAGTAACCTGCCATACATTATTTTTAATAAGGGTGCATAGTACCAAAATTTGGTGTGCAACGAAGCATCCAGAGAAACCCTTTTTATGGAGTATCATGCGATTTTTGTACCACCGCGCCTATCTCTTTCAGTTCCAACAATTGCTGCTTAATAGCTTCAAACTTCGTCCAGGGAATAAAATGGTTCTCCCCTTTCAGCCAAATTAATTGCACATTTTTGGCATGGGTTAAATGCGACTGTGAGAACAAGGCGTTGGGTGGCGGCACCAGCTGGTCGCTGTCGCCGTGCATTAAAACAACGTTACAAGTAACGTTGGGAAAATCGTTCTTAAGGTCGTACACGTCCTTTTTAAACATCAGCAACTCGGTGTTGCTCGGCCGCATGGCCCCAGGAATCAAATAGCGTAATGGTATGATGTTTAACACATGCCGCCACGTTTCCGGTTCTTCTTGGGCGGGGTCTACCGAGCCGGCCAGCACTATTATATTCTTTATAGGCAAATCGGCGTTTTCAGCGGCCAGCTTTATCACCATTGGGCCGCCGAGGCTATGGCCAACCAAGGCCATCGGTTTACCGTTGCTAATACTGTGCAATACCCCACTTAGCAAAGCACCCTGGTCTTTAAAATTAAGAGCTTTCCCAAAATCACTATAGCCAAAACCGGGGCGGTCAACGCTTACCAGTCTGTAGTGTTGTAAAAGGTCTTTATTTTGTAAGTATTTTTCAAACGCATCCCAACTGCCGGGCGAGCCGTGGATGAACACGATGGTAGGCAATGTGTCAGTACCTGCAACTACGTAATGCATGGTGCGTTTGCCAACTGCCAAGTAAACAGGCTTGAATGGTATACCAAGTTTGCTAAAAGCAACATCAGCATCTTTATCGCTTGTTCTAAAATACATGGCAAACTGCGCAGTTACAAGCAATACGAGCGACAAGGCTGCCAGTAGCAGCAGAGAACGGCGGACCCACTTTTTCAAAATACGGTTGTTTAATTGTATGATAAATAAGAAAGATTCATGCCAATAGCGGCAGTATTACCGAACACTGCCCTGTTTATAAGCGCTCTGCTTTCAAGTAATCAGCAATACTAAAAGTTGCGCCATCAATAAGAGGCAAGGTTTCAGACCAATCGTACCACTGCCAATTGTTAGCCGATGTTGCAATAAGTACGCGCTGGCTTTGGGTAAAAATCCATATAATTTTAACCGTTCCAAAGGCAAGTAGTTTATTTATTTTCTCTTCTAAGTAAATAATAGCAGCCTCATCCTCAAGGTCTGCAGCTATGTCTACTTCAATGTGTAATACAGCCGGTACCGCTGCATATTTCACAGAGATGGCAGCGCCTTGGGGCAAATACTTTTTATTGAGAAGCAAAACGGCACCAGATAATTTATTATGGCGGTCAAGATGCAAACCAGGCTCGTTGGTGGCAATGCTATATTTTGACCTGCTGGCCATGTTAAACAGAATTTCAAGCAGGTATTCGATAATTTTCCATTGGTACAAGCTACTGCCCACAATTTCGTCCGGGGTTCTATTATTGGCCATTACATCAAGGAAGCCTTTGTAATAATAGTGCTTACCATCCAATATTTCGTATACCAGATGGTGTGGCACATTCGCATGCCGCTTTTTTCTCTGGAATATTTTGGGTGTATCTAAGGCTACCATCCAACAATAAATTTACCAAATTTAAGATGATTGGCTTACACCATCAAAATTAAACAGTAGTATACAACAAGGTTGGCTCTGCGGGGGTATAACCGTTAACCCTTACCCAATATTTTAACCCAACTAATTGTTAACCACTGTTTTAAAGGAATAATTACGCTGGGCTACATAACTGTAAATGATTACAATAACTGCCGTAGCCACTTTTGCCGGTGTGTTGTACATATGAACCACTTGCACAAAAAATTTAAGACAGATATAATTGAGCAGCAGGTTGCCGATAATTACCACCAAATACCTAAATACCTGTACACGCCTGTGCAGGGTAGACTCCTGAAAAACCACATAACGGCTAAGGTAGAAGCCAACGGGAAAGGCGATCCAGATGGCGAAAAGGTAGTCGGGGGCAATTTCGCCAGACAGCGTGATAAACCCAAGATGTACGTTTTGCTTATGGAATATAAAGTTGTTGCCCACAAAATATAGGAAGATGCTAAAAACGGTGTTAAAGCCGCCGCAGGCTGCATAACGAAAGGTGGTTAAGGGCATTATTCTTTTAAACAAGGGGTAGAAAAAATCAATAAAATCTAGTATTACCCTACGCGTTAAATTGTGTACAGATCTCATATTGTGGCGGCAAATGTACAATAGTTTGCAGTTTTTAGTTTGCGGTTTTCGGCCGGTAGTTTGTAGTTTTGGCGCATATTGTTGTAAAATCGGCCAAATAACATAAATTAAGGGTTAAATGAGCATTGTTGCCCAAATAAAGAAAGCAGCGGCAGGCGCCATTGCGGCATTGTATAATGTAAATGTTGAGGAGAAACTAATACAGGTTAACGCCACCAACCCGGGTTTTGACGGGGATTACGCGGTGGTATTATTTGGGTTTATCAAGCAATTAAAAAAATCGCCAGATGTGCTGGGCAACGAGATAGGCAATTATTTGCTGCAAAACAACCCGGCATTATTTACTTCGTTTAACCTTGTAAAAGGCTTTTTAAACCTTGTGGTGGCTGATGCTTACTGGGCTGGCTTTTTGCTATCCAACTACGCCGACCCCCTTTTTGGCAAAAGCGCACCCAACGGTAAAAAGGTAATGGTGGAGTACTCCTCCCCCAACACCAACAAACCACTACACCTTGGCCACTTGCGCAACAATTTTTTAGGGTGGAGCACAGCGGCCATTTTACAGGCCAACGGCTATGATGTTATAAAATCGTGCATTGTGAATGACCGTGGCATACATATTTGCAAAAGCATGATTGCTTGGCAGTTGTTTGCCAACGGAGCCACCCCTGCCAGCACGGGGATGAAAGGCGACCATTTTGTGGGCGATTACTATGTAAAATACAATGACGAATATAAAAAGCAGGTTGAATTGCTTACCCAAAGCGGCATAGCCAAAGAAGTTGCCGAAAAGGAAGCCGCCATTTTAAAGGCGGCCCAGCAAATGCTATTGGATTGGGAAGCTGGCGACCCGGAAGTTGTAGAGCTATGGAAAACGATGAACGGGTGGGTGTACGCGGGCTTTGATGTTACCTACAAAAAAATAGGCAGTGATTTTGACCGCACCTATTATGAGAGCGAAACCTACCTGCTGGGCAAGGGGTTGGTAGAAAAAGGCTTGCAAAAAGGTGTTTTTTATAGAAAAGAAGACGGCAGCGTGTGGATTGACCTTACTGCGGACGGATTGGATGAAAAACTGGTGATGCGCAAAGACGGCACCAGTGTTTATATTACACAAGACATTGGCTTGGCTGTAAATAAATACGAAGAGTATGCTTACGACCAGAGCATATACGTGGTTGGTGATGAACAAATATACCATTTTAAGGTTTTGAAGCTTATTTGCCAAAAGTTGGGCCTGCCCTCTGCCGACGGCATATACCACTTAAGCTACGGTATGGTGGAACTGCCCACCGGCAAAATGAAGAGCAGGGAAGGCACCGTGGTAGACGCCGATGATATTATTGGCGAAATGGAGGCCATCGCCCGCCAAAAAACAGAAGAGCTTGGCAAAGTGAAAGATTTTACGGAGGATGAATTAGCCGAGCTATACAGCACTATAGGGCTGGGTGCCCTAAAGTTTTTTCTGCTGCGTGTTGACCCGAAAAAGAAGATGGTATTTAACCCCGAGGAAAGTATTGATTTTCATGGGTTTACAGGGCCATTTGTGCAATATACACACGCACGCATTAAAAGTATTTTAAGAAAGCTGGGTACCAATACAGTTAACTTTTTTGATTACACTGATGCTATTGCAAACGGAGCTTTATTGCCGCTTGAAAAAGCCCTGATAACGCAACTTGAACAATTTTCAGTGGTTTTGGCCGACTGTGCAGAGGTGCAAGACCCCTCCAAATTGGCCATTTACGCATTTAACTTGGCAAAAACCTTTAACTCATTTTACACAGAGCACTCCATTGTGGGGGCTGAATCGGAAGTAAAAAAAGCCTTACGTCTGCAATTGGCACAGCTTACTGCGCAAACCCTTAAAACGGGCATGGAATTGTTGGGCATACATGTTCCGGAAAGAATGTAGCGGTTGTTGCCTTAAAGGATGGTTGCCAAACGATTGCGCGTAATTTTATGGGGATATAGACGAATAGTAGAACTGCTCAAACATCCTGCAAGCGGCAATAGCTTATTGATATTCTTGTGAAAAAGTAAGCGTGGTAAATTTAATAGTGACCAAATTGTAGGCATACACATGCAATATTTTGGGTTTCAGATAACCAGTTATACACCCGTGTGAATATTGGGTTGAAAAACCCCTGCCTTGTTCACTATTTTTTTAATAATCGTGTCCAAATCATTACTGCTTTGCTTCAACAACTTTACCAAGTTGCCTATTTCGGCAAAGTCTTCTTCTTCGCTGTAGTATAATACCAGGTCAATCAACCCCAAAATATTAGCCAGCGGCCTGCGCACCGCGTGCGATTGTAACCGGGCAATTTGCCTTAGGCGGTTATTTTGGTGCAAAAGCTGCTTGTTGGCATTTTTGTGTTCGGTAATATCTACCGACCAGCCAGCTATAACCAAACCGTAGTCAACGGTTTGCAGTGGAAATTTATACACCAAGTAATCGCGCTTTCGGCCAAATTTATCTATGGAAGTCTCCTCAATTTCCATCAGCCCACCACCCTCCAAAGCCAACTTATCGTTTTTAATATACTGCCCTGCCATTTCAGCCGAAAACAATTGCCACAGGGTTTTACCTACATCGCCATCGCTAAAACCTGTTACTTCTTTGTATTTTTTGTTTATGATAACCAGCCTGTGCTGTTTGTCAGTAGCCCACATTAGTGCCGGGCTGTTGTTCATAAATGCTGAAAAGTGGTTCTCGTCTAGCGGTATGCTGGCATCAGGCTGTGTAACCGTTATCGCACCAACACATAAAAAAAAGCCTGCCACCTCAGTGTGGCCCAACATCTCCCAAGTTATTTGGTGGTTGCCGATGGCTGCTTCAGTAACCGCTACTGGTTTTGTCAAAAGCAAGTCTACAGCTTCATTAAAAGCAGCAAAGCCCTGTACGGTAAAAATATTTTTCACGTACAGGGTTTTGTTATTTGTTACGCCAATAATTTTTTTTAAAAAATTGTTACAAGCAAGTATTTTGCCCTTGTTATTGCCGATAAAAGCAGGGTATTTTTCAGTTTTTTGCAAAAATTCCGGTAGAGTAATTCCAGTGATTGTCTCTTTTGTTTTTGTTGCCAAAGCTTAATATTTGTTCTGCAAATCAATAATTTAATACAGGTGTTTGCAAAGCCTTGTAAAAAATCAGCCTAAAACAACAGCACCCAAGGCAGGCAAATGTACTTTAATTTTGTAACACCCAGTCGGCTCGTCAACCAGTTCTCCAAATATGGCGGGGTTAAAAACGTCGCCGGTTCCCCAAAATTCCACTGCATTGCTGTTAAATATTTCCTGCCATTCCCCCTTGCCATGCACATACACTTCCCAGTCCATTCTTACCACGGGCGTCATATTTAGCAACACCAACACGTTGTTGCCAGGCTCGTTACCTTTTCGCATATAAACTATAACAGATTCATCCCTGTGGTTAAGGTCAATCCATTCAAAGCCGTCACTCACAAATTGCTTTTCATAAAGGGCAGGCTGGCCCCGGTAAAGTTTATTTAAATGGGCCACGCAGTTTTTCATGCCGCTGTGGCTGGCAAATTGCAGTAGGTTCCAAGGCAGTTCGCTTTTGTAGTTCCATTCGGTGGTGGCACCAAACTCATTGCCCATAAAAAGCATTTTGGCACCGGGGTGGGTGTACATATAGGTATACAGCAACCTCAAGTTGGCAAATTTTTGCCACTCGTCGCCCGGCATTTTATACAGCATGGGGCTTTTGCCATGCACAACCTCATCATGGCTAAGGGGCAGCATAAAATTTTCATCATAAAAATACATCATGCTAAAGGTGAACTTGTTTTGGTAAAACCGCCTAAAAATGGGGTCTAACTTATAATAGTCCAACGTGTCGTGCATCCACCCCATCATCCATTTCATACCAAAACCCAAGCCGCCTTCAAAGGTGGGCCTGCTAATTTTTGGCCAGTCTGTTGCCTCCTCTGCAATGGTTTGTATGTCGGGAAAATCGCGGAAAAGCGTTTCGTTTAAGTCCTTAATAAATGCAATGGCCTCCAGGTTACCGTTGCCGCCGTATATGTTAGGTTCCCATTGGCCGGCATTGCGGCTGTAATCAAGTTTCAGCATGCTGCTCACGGCATCAACCCGTATGCCGTCGGCATGAAACCGGTCGCACCAAAAGCGCGCGCTGCTTATCAAAAAACTTTTCACCTCCCCACGGGCATAGTTAAAAATATAGCTGTTCCAGTCGGGGTGGTAACCCTTGCGCATGTCAGCATACTCATAGGTATGCGTGCCGTCGAACATAAAAAGGCCGTGTGCATCGTAGGGAAAATGGGATGGCACCCAATCTAATATCACCCCTATGCCCGCATTATGCAGCGCGTCAACCATCGCCGCAAAATCCTGCGGGCTGCCAAAACGGGAGGTGGGTGCAAAAAAACCGGTACCTTGGTAACCCCAACTACCGTCAAAGGGGTGCTCCATCACGGGCATAAACTCCACATGGGTAAAGCCGGTTTCTTTAATATAGGGTACCAGCCGCTCGGTTATTTGCGCGTAGGTGTTATAGGTTTCCTCATCATGTTTGTCGGGCCGCATCCAGCTGGCCAAATGCACTTCATACACACTCCAAGGCGCGTTAAGGCTATTGTGCTTGTGCCTGGTTTTTAGCCACTCCCCATCCGTCCATTCATAAAAAGTACCCCAGGTAATGGAGGCCGTTTGGGGCCGCTTTTCCCATAGGTGGGCAAAGGGGTCGCCCTTGTCTAGCTTCATGCCTTGAAACCCGTGAATATGGTATTTATAGGCCTCGCCGGCCAACACGCCAGGTATAAACCCCTCCCAAATACCAGAATGGTCAAGCCGCACAAACAGCGGGTGGCTGTCGTTGTTCCAATGGTTAAAATTGCCTTTCACGCTTACCCTTGTGGCATTTGGCGCCCATACTGCAAAATAGGTTCCGGGTGTGCCAAGCACATCCAATTGCTTGTTGCCGAATATTTTGTACAGGCTGTAATGGGTTCCGGCCTGAAAATTATGTATATCGTCTTCGGAAAAAATGGAGTAGTTCCACACGGGTTTTGTGCTGTCTACAAAATGAATATCCTCGTAGTTGGTATGCATAAAATTATTTTTTGGCAAGCTAATGGCGAAAATTACGCCTTTTATACGCAATAATAACCATTAACAACCATTAACGTAACATTATAGGTTTTAAACTGGGGCCGTACAATAAATATAGCAATTTTACCCTATACGTTTACCAAAATAAACCTTTAAAAACAGATGAAAAAACTACTGCTGTTAACTGCCTCTGTATTGTTTTATGGGGTCTGTATGGCGCAAAACGCCTCTGTTAAGGGGGCAGTCACAGATACCATTAACAAACAAACCCTACCCAACTCTGTTGTTTCTGTGCTTCGCGCGAAAGACTCCATCCTTGTAAAATTTTCCAGGGCCAATGCCAAGGGGGGCTTTGAGTTAAAAAATTTGCCGGCAGGCAATTACCTGCTGCTGGTTACCTACCCTGAATATGCCGACTATGCGGAGGCTTTTACCCTGGCCGACTCCGCAACCTTTAACTCGGGGGACATTAAATTGATTTTAAAAGCCAACTTATTAAAGGAGGTAATTGTAAAACAGCAACTTGGCTCAATTAGGTTAAAGGGAGACACTACTGAGTTTGTGGCTGACAGCTTTAAGGTACAGGCCAATGCCAATGTGGAAGAGCTGTTGAAGAAGATGCCGGGCATACAGGTAGACAAAAACGGAAAGATAACCGCACAAGGTGAAACCGTACAAAAAGTGCTGGTTGACGGCGAAGAATTTTTTGGTGACGACCCAACCTTGGTTACCCAAAACCTACGTGCCGACATGGTTGACAAGGTACAGGTGTACGATAAAAAAAGCGACCAAGCTACATTTACGGGCATTGATGACGGCACCCGGCAAAAAACCATTAACCTAAAGCTTAAAGACGGCAAGAAAAACGGTTATTTTGGCCGGTTAAATGCAAGCGCAGGCACTGACGGTTACTTTGATAACCAGGCCATGATTAACGTATTTAAAAACAAGCAGAAGTTTGCTGCCTATGGTATTGTTTCAAACAATGGTAAAACCGGTTTGAACTGGCAGGAACAGAGCAACTATGGCGATAACCCCCTTAGCGGTGCCGACTTCGACGAAAACAACGGCTATTTTCCCATTGGTGGCAGCAATGATGAGCTAGACAGTTGGAGCGGCCGTTTTGAAGGGCAAGGCTTTCCACAAGTTAAAACAGGGGGCCTGCACTACAACAACAAGTGGAACGACGACAAGCAGGCCATTAACGGCAATTATAAGATAATGCAACTGGATGTTACTGGCGAAAACACCAACAATTCGCAGTATATCCTTCCCGACACTGTTTATTATACCAACCAAACACAAAAGTTTACCAACAACATTTTACGCAACAAGCTGAGTGGCAGCTACGAGTTGCAGTTTGATTCATCATCCTCCATAAAAATTACCGCAGACGGTAACATTGACCATAAAACAACCAACAGCCTGTATAAAACGGAGTACCGCGATATAGATAGCGCTTTGGTAAACCTTGGTACACGCAACATTAACACCACCGGCGACAACAGGGCTATAAACAGCAATATATTGTGGCGCAAGAAACTGAAAAAGAAAGGGCGGACGTTGAGCTTTAACGTTAAGGAAAATTATAAAAACAATACGTCAGATGGCTACTTGCTCTCCAATACCAATTTTTATACCGGCGGCGTGGTTAGCAGCAACCAATTGATTGACCAGTACAAAAATTATAAAACTGAAAACACCGCCTTTGACACCAAACTAACCTACACAGAACCATTGTCAAAAATTTCGTCCCTTATTTTAAACTACGGCATTGTAACTGACAACAGCATATCGCGGCGGTACTCTTACAATAAAGACGGGTTTGGCAAATACACCAGTGTAGACAGTGTGTATAGCAACAACTATAAGTTTAATGTGTTTACCAACCGCGGGGGTATTGCCTACAACTTTGTAAAAAAGAAGATAAAATTTAATATAGGCAACAATATCGGCTACACCAATTTTACCCAAACCGATATGCGCACCGACACCACACAAAAGAGAGATTTTTTAAACTGGTACCCACAGGCAAATTTCACCTACCAGTTTTCGCAGCAACGCAGGCTGGCCCTGCGGTATAACGGCTACACACAACAGCCCAGCATACAGGAAATACAACCCGTGCATACAAACGAGGACCCCTTGAATGTTACCATTGGCAACCCCAACCTAAAGCCAGCTTTCAACAACAGCATTTGGCTAAGCTTTTTTGACTTTAAGGTTTTTACCGAAAGGAATATTTGGACAAGCCTTTCCTACGATTTTACCCAAAACCAAATTACCAATAAAGACTTTTACGATGCCGGTGGCAAGCGCACCACGCAGTATATAAACATAAACGGCAACCATAGCTTTAGAGGGTATTTGGATTACGGCCTTAAACTTAAAAAGCTTGATGTAAGGGTTGGCTTTAACGGTAATTTTAATTTAAACAAATACCAAAACATATCCAACAACGTACTCAATACCACCAATAGCTCAAATTACACCGGTGGTTTTTACCTTAATAAAGACAAGGAAAAAAAGTATAGCATCAGCCTGTCTGCGTCTGCCACCTATAGTTCCAGCATACCTTCGGTGCAAACCAGCATAAAAACACAATACTGGACATACGAAATACAGCCAAACGTTGATATATTCCTACCCCATAAATTTCAAATACATGCCGACGGCGATTACAACATACGGCAAAAAACACCGGTTTTTCAAGTAAACAACAATGTGTTTTTGCTGAATGCATGGGTGGGAAAGAAATTTATGAAAAACGATGCACTGCTGGTAAAAGTTACCGGCAACGACATACTAGACCAAAACGTTGGGTTTAACCGCACCATTAACAGCAATATTATTAACCAAAGTACCTACACTACCATCAGGCGTTTCTTCCTTTTTTCGGTGGTGTGGAATTTTACCAAGGCAGGCACAAAAGCACCCGGCCAAGACGAGTAACAACATTAACCACTTTAAAATAGCAATTACATGAAAAAGCTAACATATACCATTATAATTTTTCTATTATTTTCGGCAAACAGACTGCACGCCCAAAACGCCATGTTTTTGCCCCAAGGCAGGATAGAGTTTGAACGAAAACTTAACCTTTGGGCACAAATAGATGATGAAGACGACCAAGGCTGGAAGGAGCTGATGAAAAAATCGATGCCCCAATTTAAAACCAGCTATTTTGACCTTGAATTTAATGGCAACAAAACTCTATACAAACCAGGCCGGGAAAACACAGACAATAACAGGCTCTGGGACAGGCCGGCGGAGGACAATGTAGTGTTTACTGATTTAATTACACAAGCGGCCACCACGCAAAAAAATGTTTTTGAGCAAAAATTTCTTGTGCAGGACAGTACCCGCCAAATAAAATGGAAAATAACCAATGAAACCCGCAACATTGCAGGGTTTGATTGCAGGCGCGCAAACGCCCTGATTATGGACAGTATTTATATTGTTGCGTTTTATACCGATGCCATAACCACAAGCGGCGGCCCGGAATCTTTCTCCGGCCTGCCCGGCATGATACTTGGCTTGGCCATACCGCACGAACACATCACCTGGTTTGCCACAAAGGTGTACCGCGAACCCATTACCGATGCCGTACTTGTGCCACCGGCAAAAGGCAAAAAAATGACCAACAATACCTTGGTTACTACCTTACAAGACCGCATGAAAGACTGGGGTAAATGGGGCCAACGCTACATAAGGCAAATAGCATTGTAGCCCCCTAACCCCCTAAAGGGGGAACCGAAAGCCGCTTAATTGTATTCCAACGGCTTTTGCAGGCAACCATCTGAAATATTTAGATAAAAAACTCGGTGTACAGTCCCCCCTTTAGGGGGCGGAGGGGGTAAACTTAACATTTGCGTAAATTGCTTCGGGTTATTTTTGGCACCAAGCCCAAAAAACGACCTTTTTTATGAAGAATTTTATAGTTAGGGACATCAGCTGGTTAAGTTTTAACGCCCGGGTATTGCAAGAAGCAAACGACCATACCGTGCCGTTAAGGGAGCGGATAAAGTTTTTGGCCATCCATTCAAACAACCTGGATGAGTTTTTTAGGGTTCGCGTGGGTACCCTCAAGCGCATGATTGAACTGAGTGGCAAAAAGGGCAACATGCACCTGGAAAAAGACCCCCAAAAAATACTGGACGAGATACAAATGATTGTGCTGCAGCAGCAAAATGAATTCCACCGCATTTGGAACGGCATTTTGGAAGAATTGAAGCAAGAGCAGATATTACTGCTGAACGAAAAGCAATTGAGCAATGAGCAAAAGGTTTTTGTAAAGCAGTATTTTGAAGAAGATGTGCGCAGCAATATTATCCCACTGCTAATAGAAACCCTGCCGCAACTACCCTACCTAAGAGACAAGAGCATATACCTGGGTGTGGTGATGCGCAAAAACAAATCAGCCTACGACCAAAAGTTTGCCCTTATTGAGGTACCCAGCCGGGTGTTGGGCCGTTTTGTTAAGCTGCCGTCCAACCCGGGCCAAGCAAACATCATGCTGCTGGAAGACGTGATACGGTATAACCTGCCTTACATATTCTCGTACTTTGGGTACGACCATTTTGACGCGCACATTTTTAAAGTAACGAAAGACGCTGAGATTGACATTGACAACGACATTACCACCAACTTGGTGCAAAAAATAGAAAGTGGTCTAAAAAACAGGCGCAAAGGCAAAACCGTAAGGTTTATTTACGACAAGGAAATGGACGCCGGCCTGCTGGAATATTTGATGAAGCGCCTAAGCCTAAGCCGTAAAGACAATATTATACCCGGTGGGCGCATACACAATTTTAGGCATTTTATGGATTTTCCCGATGTATTTAAAAACAAAAGCACGCGCCGCCAGTCGTTTACCCACCCGGCCCTGGCTGGTGCCTTGCGCGTTACCGACGTAATTGCCGAAAAAGATGTGATGCTGCATTTCCCCTACCACAGCTTCAACTCAGTGATTGACCTGCTGCGCGAAGCAGCGATGGATCCTGACGTGGTGGGTATTAGAATTACCGCCTACAGGTTGGCCTCCAATTCAAAAATCATCAATGCCCTCATCAACGCCGTTAGGAACGGTAAGGAAGTGGTGGTGATGTTGGAGCTAAGGGCACGGTTTGACGAAGAAGCCAACCTTGAATGGAAGAGTGTATTGGAAGACGAAGGCGTAAAAGTTTTGATTGGCGTACCCAACCTAAAAGTACATGGCAAGTTGTGCGTAATTAAAAAAAGGATAGGCCCAAAGATTGTGCAATACGGTTTTGTAAGCACCGGCAACATGAACGAAAAAACGGCACGGGTTTACGGCGACCACCTGCTGCTTACCAGCAACCGGAATATAATGGCCGACATTAATAAAATTTTCCGTTTTTTAGAAAACCCCAAAACAGGCAACCAGCATTTGCAAGCTTGCAAAACACTATTGGTTTGCCCGGTAGGCATGCGGCTGCGGATACAAAAATTTATAACCACTGAAATAAGAAATGCAAAAGCCGGCAAAGAGGCTTATATTATTGTAAAAGTAAACTCATTAAGCGACGAAGAACTTATTTTAAAACTATACGAAGCAGCAGCTGCCGGTGTTAAAGTGCAATGCATAATTAGGGGCATTTTTTGTGCCATGCCAGAGCAGAAAAAATTGAACAACAATTTACAGGCCATCAGTATAGTAGATGAGTACCTGGAACATGCCAGGGTGATGATTTTTTGCAACGGCGGCAAAGAAATAATGTACACATCATCCGCCGACTGGATGGTACGTAACCTTGACCACAGGATTGAAGCGGCCGTACCCATTTTAGACCCCGAAATTAAGCAAGAACTGAACGACATCATAAAAATTCAACTGAGCGACAATGTGAAGGCAAGGGTGCTTGACAACCGCCTGCTAAACAATTATATGCCAGCATCTGACGAGAATAAGATACGCAGCCAGGTAGAAACGTATAATTATTTGTTTAAAAAAGCAAATAGCGGAAAACATGATTAGGGCTAATACCAACTTAGTGGCCTACATTGTTTAATTTAATTATACTTTTAGCCCCTCATTATTAACTTTTTTCTATTTATGAAACTTGCGGCAATTGATATTGGAAGCAACGCGGCACGGTTGCTAATTTCGGAGGTTACCATTAACAATGCAGGCAAGCCCGTTTTTAGCAAGCTTAACCTAGTACGCGTACCCTTGAGGCTAGGCTTTGATGTTTTTGAGCAAGGAGAGATAAGCGTTGCCAAGGTTGACATGATTGTACAAACCATGAAGGCATACGGCCACCTGTTGAAAGTGTACGGGGTTGACCATGTGATTGCCTGTGCCACCAGTGCCATGCGCGATGCCGCAAACGGTACCGCCATTATAAAAAAAGTAAAGGCCGAAACGGGCATTGATATTAAAATAATAAGCGGGGACGAAGAAGCCACTATTATATACGAAAACCATATTGCCGAAAACCTAGACAAAGAACACTCCTATTTATACATTGACGTTGGCGGCGGCAGCACCGAACTTACCTTTATTGCCGACGGCAAATTACGCTATAAGGAATCGTTTAACATAGGCACCATACGGCTGTTGAAAGACATGGTGAAGGATACCCAGTGGGATGAGCTGCGCGACCACCTAAAAAACAATACCAAAAGCAAACTGCCGATGGTGGGCATAGGCTCGGGCGGAAACATCAACAAAATATTCTCTATGAGCAAAAAGAAGGACGGCAAATCGCTTTCCCTTGATTTGCTGAGGGATTATTACAAAGAGCTTTCCAGTGTTTCCCTGGAAGAGCGCATGCTGCTGTACAAAATGCGGGAAGACCGTGCCGATGTGCTGGTGCCTGCCCTACAGATATACATAAACGTGATGCGCTGGGCCGATATTAACGAAATTTACGTGCCCAAAATTGGCCTTGCCGATGGGCTAGTGCAGTACTTATACGAGCAACTCACAAAAGGGTAAAATGTATTAAAAGAAACAGCTATGCATTGCATAGTAAACAAGCCGACTACAGCTAGACTTAACGGGTTTTTGAAGTTTTTGGTTTAGTAAAAACAGTTAGCAAACAGCAATCGCCTCACGCATAATAAATATTTTATACATCACGGCTACCGGAAAATATTATTTGTAATATTGCAACACATTTAGTTTGTACAACAAAACTCAAACCCTTGAACACCAAATTACTGCTACTTGCCATTTTCGCCTTTGGTTTATGTAAAATAACCCATGCCCAAAACATTACTACGGCAGGTAAGGAATTTTATGTGTCTTTTATGGCAAACTGTTCATGCGGCCCTGCGTATCCTGATACCACCGAGCTGGTTTTAACCTCAACCGTTAACACATCCGGCACCATTACCAACCCAAGCGGCACATTCAGCACAAATTTCACTGTCAACGCCAACGAGATAACCGTTATAAACATACCCTTAAATGTTGCCACCAACTCGGCATCTGAAGTCGTAAGCAATTTGGGGCTTATTGTCACTTCCAAAGACACCATATCACTGTTTGCTGTAAACGACGAAACATCCTCCAGCGATGCAACCAATGTTATTCAAAAAAATGCGCTGGGCACCCACTACACCATTGCCACCTACCCCAGCACCATTTTCAACGGCAGCCAGGCACTCAATTCGGCCTTTTTAATTGAAGCAACCGAAGACAATACCCAAGTACGCATCACGCCCACATCCACTACCTTCAAGGGTGCGCCGGCCGGCACGCCCTTCACAATAACACTTGATAAAGGGCAAACGTACTATGTGCTGCCCACGTCTGGCGGCGACCTATCTGGCACTGATGTTACGGTAACCAACGGCTGCAAGCCCATTGCCGTTTTTTCGGGCAACGAAATAGCCTTTATTCCGGTAAACTCAGGCTACGGCGACCATTTGGTGGAACAGCTTTTTCCGGTAAACACGCTGGGTATGCAGTTTGTTACGGTTGAAATTAGGGGCCGCAATACAAGCAAAGTAAAAGTTTATGCGTCGTACGACAACACAGTGGTAACCGTTGACGGCAAAATTGCCAAAGCATTGCATACCGGCGAATCCTACGAATTTGAAACAAATAACATGCCCTCGTTTATCGCCACCAGCAAACCTGCCCAAGTAATGCAGTTTGCCGTTGGCCACGATTACGACATACAATACGGGCCGCCCAATGTTGGCGACCCCACCATGTTTACTATACGCCCCGTTGAACAGGTAATACAAAACGCCGTGTTTTTATCGGCTGCAATAGGGGTAATTACCTACCACCACGCATCGGTTACGCTTAAAACAGCCGATGCGGCCAACACCTATTTAGACGGCGTTAACATAGGCAGCCTGTTTACCCCTGTGCCGGGCAACGTGTTATTTAGCACGGCAGCCTTAAACTTAGCCGCTGGCAAGCACCAAATAACCAACGCGGGGGGCTTTTTGGCCTACTCCTACGGGTTTGGCAATTACCAGGGCTATGGCTATTCGGTTGGGTCTGGGGGTAACAAAATAAACGCCTACTTTACGGCAGACAATGTCACCAGCATCAGCAATGCCAAACTTTCTGTTTGCAGGGGTATAGACACCTTTAACGTGGTTAGCGCCGACAGCATTGTAAGCTATACCTGGAATTTTGGCGACGGCAGCCCCACAGTAACCACCAAGGGCAACGTGCTTATGCAAACCCACACGTACCCCGCTGTTGGCACATACATGGTAAGCTTAACGGCAGTATCTGCACTTACTGACAGTTGTGCGTTGAGCAACACCACCACTACCCAGCTTACCCTTAACGTGGCGGATGTGTTGGTGCCGGCAGTAAAAATTGCCAGCGTGCCACAAAACCCTGTGTGCAGCAATACCCCTACCACATTTGTGGCCACCCCCCAAAACGGCGGGCCCCGGCCAGCCTACCAATGGAAGGTAAACGGCAAAACTTTGGGCAACAATTCGCCGGCTTATACCTACACCCCCCAAGCGGGCGACTTGGTAACCTGCACCCTAACCAGTAGTTTTAGCTGCGCCATACCTACCGCGGCAACTGACAGCCTAACCATTACAATAACCCCTGCAAAAACCGTAGCGGTTAGTATTACAACACCCAAATCGTCTCTGTGTGAAGATACCATTATCACTTTTACCGCTAAATCAGTAAACCGAGGCATAAACCCCGAGTATGTTTGGTATGTAAACGGCATAAATAAAAACGTACCAGACTCCGTATTCTCCTATTTGCCCGGCAATGGCGATGTGGTAACCTGCGTGTTAACCAGCAGCAACACCTGTGTTGTTAACCCATCTGCCACCAGCAATGCCATTACCGTTATTGTAAGCAACCAAACATTCCCATACATCCAAATAACAGCGGCGCAAAACCCCATTTGCCTCGGCCAGCCAGATGTGTTTACCGCCACAGCGTATTATACAGGCGTCTATAAAAAATACCGATGGCTTGTAAACGGTAAAAGTGCCGGTATAGACTCTTCGGGTTTTACCTATACGCCCGCCACCGGCGATGTTGTATCCTGTACGCTGGTAACAAACCGCGCCTGCGGTATTGATACAATTGTTTTGGGCAGCAACCCCATAGCCATCCAGTTCACATCAGTGATGCCGGCAATTACCATATCAGCCAGCCTAAACCCTGTATGTGCAGGCTCACTAACAACGTTTACGGCACAGCCCATAAACGGCGGCCAGCCAAGCTACCAGTGGCTGGTTAACGGCACGCCGGCAGGCACCGACAGCAGTACATTCAGCACCAATAGTTTAGCCAATAACGATACGGTTAGCTGCCAGCTTACCAGCAGCCTGGGCTGTGTTACCACGCCCCAGGCACTCTCCAACAAAGTAGGGGTATCCACCATACCGCTGGTGGCACCGGGCATCACCATCACGGCATCAAAAAACCCCGTTTGTGTGGATACCCTGGTTAACTTTACCGCAACAGCGGTTAACAACGGCAACGCACCTTATTATGCCTGGCAGGTTAACGGCAACAATGTTGGCGGCAACAGTACCAGCTTCTCCGCTGCGCGGTTGGTTAACGGCGACGTGGTAACCTGCACTTTAACCAGCAATGTTGCCTGCCCAACCAACCCAGTGGCAGCAAGCAACCCCCTAACCATGGTGGTTACCCCCACCATTATTACATCGGTAAGCCTGTTTACACCTGATAACCCGGTTTGCTACACCAGCCCGGCCCGGTTTACGGCTACCCCCTTAAACGGCGGCACCAGCCCCGGCTACCAATGGCTGCTAAACAACAGCCCCACCGGCACCAACAGTAATTTTTACGCCAACAGCAGCCTTAAAAACGGCGATGTAATTACCTGTAAGCTAACCAGCAGCCTTGCCTGCACCGCGCCTGTGCTGGCCCCGATTGTTAACATGCATGTGTTTAACCTGCCAACGGTTATTTTTAACCCGGCCGACACGGTGATAAAGTTTGGCACCTCCCTGTTGTTGCGGCCGCAAATAACCGGCAACATTGCGCAATACGTCTGGACACCCGCGTATGGCTTGGATTACACGGATATTCCCGACCCCATAGGCAGCCCAGCAAAAACCACGCTGTACAACGTAGCAGTAACCACTACTGACGGTTGCAAGGCCAACAACAATATGCTGGTAACCGTTTTTAGGCTGTTGGAAATGCCCACGGCCTTTACCCCTAACGGCGACGGCAATAACGACAAATACAGTATACCCAACCAATTCTCGTTAAACCTGCACCGGTTTTCCATTTTTAACCGCTGGGGGCAACAGGTATTTACCACCGCCGACATTGCCACCGGTTGGGACGGCAACCTAAACGGCCAGCCGCAAAGTAGCGGCACCTATGTGTGGGTGATTGAATACGAAAACCTGATTACCAAAAAAACAGAATTGCTGAAAGGGTCGGTGGTATTGGTGCGGTAGGTGGAGGAGGAAGATTAGTACCCCGGCGGCATGCTCGAACCCGGAAGGCAATATTCCACCGGAACGCAATACCGGTACGGATTCAACGGGCAGGAAAAGAGCGACGAGATAGGCGGCGGTTTGTCAACGGCGGAATATTGGGAGTATGACAGCAGGATAGGGAGAAGATGGAATTTAGACCCAAAGCCACGGGTGGGGGTAAGCGACTATTCTACTTTTGACGATAACCCAATAAGTTACGATGACCCCAACGGAGACTGCCCGAATTGCGTGACCGCTGTTATTGGTGCAGGAATAGGGGCATTGTTAAGCGGAGGTATAGAAATAGGAAGGCAGCTTTTGAAAGACCATAAAGTGTCGAATTGGAAGGCTGTAGGCGGGGCTTCTTTACAGGGGGGCATAACAGGGCTGGTAGCGGGCTTCACAGGAGGGGCAAGTTTAGCGGCAGCGGGATTTACGCGAGGCGCTGCAATATTAGTTACCGCCACGGCATCGGGCACAGCGAATGTTGTTGGCGGTGTTGTTAACAACGCGGTACAGGGCAAGCAAATTACCACAAAATCTGTTGTGACTGACTTTTCAGTTGGCTTTATTGCCGGGGGCCTGGGAGCCTATTTAGGGGATAAACTTGGTGTGTTTGTTAGTAAGTGGAGTAAAATCGGTTCCACCGGGAAAGTAGGGGAGGATGCATTGAAGGCCTTGGGAGGCACGCCGCAGGCTTATTTTAAGACCCCGCTTACAGGCGGCGGGCGGTACGTGGATCAACTGGTGAATGATATTGCCCATGAGTCAAAAGTCGGATATACATCTCTTACTGCAGATATTAAAACACAAATTGCAAAAGATGTCGAGTTGATGAACGGGGGTAATATTAAAGGTGCTGTCTGGCATTTTTTCAAGAGTCCTGTAACAAAGCTTGTAGGCGCAACAAAGCCATTACTGGATGAATTAAAGAAAAATGGGATAACTTATATCATACACTGACGTAAAACAGGAGTCGCAAAGATGGGCTACAAAATAATTGACAACCTGCCAATTGACTTTGATTTTTTTGATAAGACGAAACAGCAGTTGAAGGAGTACGGGAAATGGTTTGAATATGAAAAAGAAAACCGTTTGGCAATATTAAGACAGACGGTAAAAGATACGGAGGGTTTTTATGAGTGGGAAGGTGATTTTAGTGTTGATTCCTTAAAACCCCTGGGAAGATGGCTAAAGCTAAATATAAAAACGAAAAAGCTGTCCAAGGAGGCATATGAAATGATGAGGAGGTCAGTTCCAGAATATATTGATATTCGGGATTGGGATATGACGCCCGAGACGTATTCTAAAATTATCGATGTAGGTATTTATTTTGGGGAAGTATTTATACGTAACAACAGTGGGCTTAAATGGAAACAATACTTTTCAACCATAAAACGTGACGCTTATAATGGGCATATGCTCATTACTGGTGGAAAAACAAATATAAATCCCATTTGGCTTGTACGTGTTTTAGCGTCATCTATGGCTGATAATTCACAAAGCGAGGAAAGGCTTTTTGAGCTTCATGGCATTTGGCAGGGTCAGCTACGGGAAGTGTTGGGCAAGAAAAAGAAGGCGTGAGCCCCCCCGCTGCCGTTAGGGTGTAAGTTAAAACAAAGGCTGCTGGCTGCTCTCCGTATGGCTTGGCCTACCGAGGTGTGATAAAAAGCCAGGCTGTGCCTGTTATTTGTAAGATAAAAGTGTAAGTAAAGTTATGCCGCCGCCGGTGTTGTTAAAGCAACACTGGCGGTTTTTTTATTTACTGGGGCTGTAGGCTTTTTTGGCGGCGTGGTCGCGCATAATCATATCTCAAAAATTATCAACCAGTTTTTTTGTACCGCCGTTCAGTTCCTGTATCCCTTCAAATTTCTTCAGCAGTTCTTTATCTTTAATAGCCACATCTTTATCACTCAGTAAATAATCAGCAGCCACGCCCCACGCATGCCCACCTATGTGGGAAAAATCAATTCCCAAGCCCGGCAGCCCAAATTCACTGCCATACAAATGGTATAACTTGCTAGTGTAAAACCAATTACATAGCTTTACCTGCCGCTGCTGGGGCTGTGTTGCTGGCCGTTTTAGCTGGGCTTAATAGGCAACCATACCGCCTATTGCTAATTTACCCCCGCCAGCCGGGCTGAGGCCTTTAATTACCAAAACTGTAATGTGAACGCCAGCCGAAGAAGCGGTGCAACACATTCATAAACAGGGCAACAATTCCCAAGGGAACCAATAACCAAACCATGCCAAACGCCACTACCATACGGCCCGATACTTTTAGGACAAACAATTTTGACCTACTAAGGATATTTGCGGCCACCCAAGTGTTATGCCAGCATAGCCTGTTGCACTTACAACTAACTAGCGGGCTTTGGTGGCAGGTATTTTCAAAATTCTCGGGGGTACCCATTTTTTTTGTGCTAAGCGGGTTTCTTATTTCGGCATCGTTCGAAAAAGCGGCATCCCTAAAAATTTATACCCAAAACAGGCTGCTCAGAATTTTACCGGGTTTGTGGGCCTGCGTGCTTTTAACCGCCATTATCACTATTTGCCTAGGCTATAAATTTTTCCCCGGCGGCTTGGTGTGGTTACCCCTGCAACTAGTCGGCGTTATCTATACCCCGAAGTTTTTAACCAATTTCGGCTTCCATTCGTATAACGGCAGTTTGTGGACCATACCTGTTGAGCTGCAGTTTTATTTCATGCTTCCTGTTATGTATTACATCAGCAAAAAGCTGGTAAAAACAAAGTGGTTTTTTTTGGGTGCATTTGTATTTTTTGCCATCACTGCGGGGCTACTCTTATATTTTTTTAAAAACAACGCGCTCATGGGCGATGGGGAAGCCAGCGGCATCACCAAACTCATCCAGTATTCCTTTGTGCAGCATTTTTTCCTTTTCTTGTTAGGTGTGGTCATGTACAAGTATAACCTATACACCAGCAAATTTATACAGGGCAAAGGCCTTTTATGGCTGGGTGCTTACTTGTTGTTCGCATTTTTTCCGGTGCTGCCACCGGTTATGCACTATGTGGCGGTGCAAATATTGCTGGGCATCACGGCTATGTCCTGCGCCTATACGCTGCCCGCCTTGTCAAAAAAAATTCTGAAGGTAGATATTTCGTATGGTGTGTATATATACCATGCCCTTGCACTGAACCTGTTTGTTGAGTTTGGGCTGGTGGGTAAACCGGTATACCTGCTTTGCATTATTGCCATTACGTATTTTGTGGCCTACCTATCTTGGACATTTATTGAAAAGCCTTTCATCAAACGAAAAAAGATTACCCTCAAGTTGGCGGAAGCGTAGCTTGTTGTGCATACTTATAACTTTCGGCAGAGGTATTTGGTTTAGCAATTGGGTAAGAGGAGGCAGTTGGCCAATACCCCTTTATTAGCACTAATGTCGCCCACAAGCGAGATTGCGTATTTTGCTGTAAACAAGACCGGGCTAGGAAAAGTTTGTGCAGAAAAAAAATAAACATTGAATTATGAAAAATCTGTTTTTTATTTCTTTGCTATTTATAAATCTCAATAGTACTGCACAAAAAATTAATAAAATTGAAGTTCATTCAATCCCTCTGTCAATTGAAACATCTTATAACATTCCGTGCAGTGCTAATTTTGATAAAGTTTTTTCCAGTTCTTTAGTCATTAAAAAGATTACCAGAAGTGATACATTATCAAACATTGAATCCCTTTTGAACAGATTTACATCGCAGAAAATAAATTCAATTGATGTGAGGGGCCAGTTAATTATTTTTTACCAGCATAAAACCCAACAGATATGCTTCGACAGGTTCGGTGATTTCTGTAAAGACGGCAAATACTTCAACAATATGCAACTATTTGAATTCTTAAAACGAAATAGGCTTATTAGTAGTTTTGACGATTTATAGTTACCAGCTAACTGTAGCACGGCCCTAGTTATTTCTTAAGTAAAAAAAGGATGGAGCTGCCCGTAGAATTACGATTGCGGCTCAACGAAGGTTCCTCTATGAGCGAGGAATTGCTGGAAACCACCGACGGTGGTTTCCCATTTTCCGTAGTACCCCTGAATGCCCTAATGACAGGCAAGCCTATGGTAAAATAGGATATATTTTTTTTCACACATAAATACTTATCATCACATAACTAAAACGATTGGATAATGATAAACATTCTTAAAATAATTTTACTTAACACCGGAATTTTTTTAGTTCTGATAATCCTATTTTATCTAATCACTTTTCTATCAGGCTATGGGGCGAATAACAATCATATCGTTGCAGAATGGACGACCTATATTTGCTTTATTGTCTTTCATCTATTCGCTAATTTTATCATACTCAAACGGCTTAAAATAGCCACCGTCCAACATGTTTTATTAAGTTCTTTACAGATTGTAGCATTATATGGTATGGCATTATTATTCGGTTCTTAGCAGTTCATGCTAGTTGAGCAAGCTAACCGGATGAATTAGCATTTTTGGTTCAAAAAGATATTAGCCAGACTATTTTTTTGCTAACACCTCGTAGGCCTTTTTGTAAAGGATATTGAGCCACCAAGGAAATAAACACCACAGCCGCCGGTCATCCCCCGGCGGCTGTGCTATTTATCATTTAAACCAACAACCCTACTTCCCGTTACGGGGATATTTCTCCCCGCCTTTGGCATCAAACCATAAAATCTTATTCATGGCATCATCATCGCCGCCGTCTACGTCTTTAAAAACGCTGTTGGCTGAAAGCCTTGCGTAGTAAGAGGCCTGGCCTTTAAGCTGCGCCAGCGGTTTGTTCATACGGTTAAGCGGAATAATATTGGCCACATGGTTATACGTGTAAGCTTTTTTAGTGGGGCCAAAACAATCAAACATGGGCAGCGCGGTGGCATCAATAATATTCAACGGGGGTATGCCGAGTATTTGCTCAATGGTGCGTACCATGCTGGTTTGGTTGTAATTGGTATGGATGGCTTTTTGCAACACGGAGTATGGGCTTATAACCAACCCATTGGTGCGGTAGGAGGAGATATGGTCCCAGCCCGACTGAGAGTCATCCTCTGTTACAAACACCACGGTACTGTCCCAATACTTGCTGTGGGTAATCATATCCACAATTCGGCCCAGTGCCAAGTCGTTATCGGCTACCATCGCTTTTGGTACGGGGTAATCGGGCGAGGTACCGGCAGTATGGTCGTTCGGCAGGGATAGCACCATCAAATCGGGCAGGCTGTCACCCGCTTCATACTGCTTCCATTCGTTCATAAATATGTCGGCACGCAGCTGGTCGGTAAACACCAGGTTGTCATTGTCGGGGTACGCGGGGCTAATCACCGGCCTTATCCTTGCAATGGTGCTGGTGTTTACAAAGCCTTGGTCTTGGTGGTTTTGGTAAGCGTTGTAAATATCCAGCCATTTCAGTTTTTCATCATAATGGGTAAGGCAGGCCTCGCCGTAAATGCGCACTTTTTTGCCATGGTCAAGGGCATTGTTCCAAATATAGCCGGTTTTGCTGTACACCATCGCGTCCTCCTGCCGGTGCGGGTAACTGCGGAACCATGCACGCACACTTTTTTCAATATAATCGGTCACCATGCCTGAATTGGCCCATTGGTGGCCTTCCGCCGACGATTTTCCGGAGGCATAATAATTATCCAGCAGCGAAAATGCGTTCACAAGCTTGTGTTGGTTGGGGGTAACACTGTCGCCATATACACAAAGGCGGGGTTCTCCCCTACCCTGCGGCACGTCGCCGTACACTTGGTCGTATGTTTTGTTTTCTTTTATAATGTATACCACGTGCTTAAACACACTGGGCTCGGCCGTTCTTTCAGGCAACGGTTTGGGTGCCACGTTTTTACGGGGTGCCGCATGGGTTAATGCCAGCCTAAAAAACAGGGCCTGCTGTTTTACTTTCTCCGTATACCCTTTTAAGGCTGCCTCTGCGGGTACAGGTATTATGCTAATGCTTGCAAGCTCTTGGTGTATCGCATAGCCTTTTAGTGGCGCATCCCCAGCTTGCTCATCATCTTCATTTAGCCCTTTAACGGGGGTTAACAAGCGTGAGCCTTTGGCCTCAATATTGGCCACATACAACATGTTGTTTAACAGTTTTATTCCGCCGGGGTAGGCCTCTGTTGGCACGTACCCTTTAATTGCCGTTTTGCCCACGCCAGCGGTGGCTGCTGTTTTGCCCAGCTTTACAACGCACACGGCATTATCAAACCCGTTGGCAACATACAGTGTGGTACCCGCCATGTCAGTGGCCAAGGCATTCGGGCTGCTACCGTAATAGGTAACGGCGCCGGCAAACAACCCCACGTTAATAGAGTCTACCACTTTTTCTTTCGGCACATCCACTACGCTTATATAATCGCTGTTGCCATTGGCTATGTATAGATATTTACCATCGGGGCTGGCCACTACAGCGTTAGGGTGCAGGCCAACGGCCAGTTCGTTCAACAGTTTACCGGTTTGCAGGTCAATCACACTCAGGGTGCCCCTGGCCGTTGCGCCGGTAACCGGGTTGGTGTACGCGCTGCCCCAAGGCGTGCCGGCATGCTCCAATGTAGTGTCGGTAACCACTGGCCCCGCCCAATTGGTAACGTATGCTTTGCCGGCATTCAGGCACAGCCCATAAGGCGCAACGCCGGTGGCTGCGGCCCAAACCACCTTGCTGTCTGCAAAACATATTTTTAATAATTGGTTGTTGCCGTTAAGCACCACATATAAGTAAGGCTGCCCTTGCTCAAACTGCACGGCAACCTCGTTGGGCAAGGCAGCATCGGCAGGTGGTTCGGGGGCCAACGCTATTGATTTAACGTTGGTAATAGCATTGCCGTTCCACTCTGCCACCATCACCGCACTTTTGTGGTTATCCCTACCCCCGGCACCCCAGGTAATATATTGGTGGCCATTGTATGCAAATGCTTTTATGCCTGAGTAGGTGGTCATCAACCGCCCGAATTGTTTGTCGCCCTCGTAGGTCCAGCGGCTCACAATTTGTTTGGCCGCAACATCCAGCACGGCCACGCCGTATCGGTCTTCAATGGCCATAAATTTCTCGCCAGGCAGCACGGCAAAGTCAAGCGCATGGTTTTCCTGCTTGGGGTCGCCAAAAGTAACCACCGTGCCTACGCTTTGCACCAGCCTGTTAAAGGGCATCAACGTAAGGGGGCTTTGCAGTTGCAATGTACTGTCATCGTACTTAGTACGGTAGGTTTTTGTGTGCTGCGCAAACAACGTGTTGGCAATAAACAGCGAAATAAACAATACGGTATGCTTCATATTTTAATTTGCGGGTAATTGATAACGAAGGGGAAAAAATTATACCATCAAGCACGTAAACATACCATAATAAGATAACATGGTATACCGCGTAAAGATTATTTTTTTATGATAAAATACTGAAGAGGCAATCTGTTTTTAACCATAACAATTTACTAATTGCCTTGTTGCCCCGGCATATAAACATGTTTTGTACATTGCCGCCTTATTGGATGATGTATGAAGAAAAATTTAATGTTGCTGGTATTAACTGCCGGCATGGTAACCGCCAACGCGCAAACAACACCCGCAAAACTGCCGGAAAGCAGGCACCGCTTTATTGTAATTGCCCACCGTGGCGAACATACCGAAGTACCCGAAAACACGCTTGCGGCGTACAAAGAGGCGATTAAACACGGCGTTGACTATGTAGAAATTGACCTGCGCACCACTAAAGACAGCGTACTGGTGATAATGCACGACAATACCGTTGACCGCATGACCAACGGAAAAGGCAGGGTAAGCGACCTTACGTTTGCACAAATACAACAGTTGGTAGTGACGGATAAAAAGAAAGACAGCACTAAAACTTACCCCATACCCACTTTTGAGGAGGTGCTAAATACCTGCCACAATAAAATACACATATACCTTGACTATAAGGATGCCAGCGTACCCCAGGCCTATGCCATGATAAAGAAGTATGGAATGGAAAAACAAATCATCGTTTATATTAATACCCCCACGCAGTATAAAGACTGGCGTAGGCTGGTACCGGAAATGCCGTTGATGCTGAGCCTACCCGGCAGCATAAAAAACGAGGATGCCCTGAACGACTATTTGGCCAGAACCCCTATTGCTTTGTTGGATGGCGATTACAGCGATTATACTGCCGCCATGGTACAGGCTGCCAGCAATGCGGGTGTACCGGCTTGGCCCGACATACAAAGCCCAGACGAAGCCAATAACTGGGACAAAGCCTTAGAACTTGGGTTTAAAGGCCTGCAAAGCGACCACCCAAAGGCACTGATTGAGTATTTGGAGAAAAAGGGGTTACGGTAATACCCCCCTCAAAATTTTAGAACCATTTCTGGGCATCACGGTCAAGGTCGGTAGATTTTCCCGGCTGTGTTTCGGGCTGGGGTGTTTCATATGCGGGCATTACCATAGCAATGGCGGCTTCATCAGGTTTAGCTTCATTTACACTGCCGAAAGCACCCAAATCTTGCATTGGTGCCTCTGTTTTTATAATTATCTGCCCATCAACAAGGGCGCCTTCTTTAATATCAAACACGGCTGCAGTTACATCCCCTTTAACAACAGCCGTTGGGGCGATGGATGCCCCATAATTACAAAAAATATCACCCACCACACTGCCGCGAATCTCAATCGCCTGCACATGCACGGTTCCTTTAATTTCGGCGTTGGCACCAACCACCAGCTTTCCGCCAACTGTAACGTTGCCCTTTACCAGCCCGTGAATTTCGCCGTTGCCCACAATTTGCAACGAGCCAACTATTGTAGCCCCTTTTGGCAGCACGAATGCATTGCCGCTGGGTAAAACTTTTTTAATAAATGACTGTAAGCCCACTGGCATGCAAATTATAAGTGATTATCCGTTAATGCTTTCCTCGAAATACGAAATTACCGACGATGCATTGCCTAGGTCTATCCCCAATGCCCTTTTGGGGTAGTTGCCAGATATACGCAGAGAATTGTGCAAGTAACCAATACTGGCCAACTTTTCAGGTTCAGGGGCAATTTCAACCGGTATCAAGCCGCTAAACTCATCACTTAACGCTTCTGTAAGCTCTGGGTAGTGCGCACCACCACCAAGCAGGTAAATGGTTTCGCAGATCTCCAAGTCTTGGTCAGTAAAATAATTACGGAACAATGGGGAAACAACTTCACGGTAATACTGGGTCAGCAGCTCCTTTCTGAACTCTCTCAAGTCAATCCTTTTCCTGTTGGTAAAGATGGAACCCTTGATAAAAGCCTCATCCAACTGGTACTCGTTTTTCATCTCCAAATAATGCTTCTGGTTCAACTCGCGAATAAGGTTGGCTATAACATATTTTATGCCGTGGCTGCTAAACGATGTACGGTGTACCAAGCCATCTTCAGTAACCATCGCACCTTCCACCGTGCCATAACCAAAACTAATGGCAATAAAGTTTTTCGATGGCGGCAGGTTGGCCACTTTTTTAAGGCCTATAATGCTGCCGACAATTTCTGGAATAATTTCAAAGTTGTCAATATCAAACATGGCCTTACGAACGGAGCCTTTGAGGTTAAAGGTTTGCGAATCGTACTCCACCAAAAAATGGCGCTTTCTTAAATATTGCTCCGCCGCACCTTTGTAGGCATTGTAAGTAGAAAACGGGAACCCCATCGTTACTGTAATCGGCTGGGTTAATTTATCCTCTGCATTTACCAACGCTGCCTTGAACAGTATTTCAAAATCCTCCTCCAAAGGCGAGGCATTGGTAATTCTCCCAGCGTTTATGCCCCCTTTTTTGGCCAAGTTACCAACCAAAAACCAGTTGTCATTATTCTTAATCTTCAAGCCATTTAACAGGTCTTTAGCAGAATTCTCGCTGTTGCCGAACGCTGTTTCAAAAACACTCGGGAAACTGAGGGTAGTTGTTTTCATTTGCAGAAAAGTTGTTATTGGTACAAAAAAAGACAATTGCTGTTAGGCTTTAAATATAGAAACATTATCAATATGCAACATTAATTTGCCTAAGAATAGTAAAAATTGCAACCTGTTTAAATGTTTTACTTGGCAATCATACCAGAAATAATGTTGATGCTGAGTGCAACGATAATGGTATTGTACACAAACGACAAAAAGCCATGCAAAAGTGCCAGCCGCCGCATATTTGCCGCAGTAATGTTTACGTCAGCCACCTGAAAGGTCATGCCTAACACAAAGGAAAAATAGGCAAAGTCTAAAAAATCTGGGTGCGGCGTGGCGGGAAACTCAAGCCCGCCATGGTGGTCGGCACCGGCGGCCTGCTCACCCCTGGTGGGGTAAGTATAAAACAAATGTGCGTAGCGTATGGTAAAAACCGTGTGAATCAACGTCCAAGAAAAAAATACCGATGCAGCACTTAATACGATATGGCGGCTGATGCCCTTGGCCGTAGGTGCCGTTTGCAACAACAGCACAATGGCAAACAGACTAATAAAGGCCGCAGCCACTACAAAAAGGAACATAACCAGCCGGGTGGTATCCTGCTCATTGGCCACATGCGAAATTTCCTTCGGGTGAAAAACCAGTATGGTGCTCCAGGTTATAAACAATGTGGTGGCGGCAAAAACTATCCAGCTTGCCATAAAGGTGATGGCAAATGAATGGTGCCCATACAACAAAACAAAAACGATCAACGCCAGGGTCAACGCAATTACCAGCCTGAATATGCGGTTGAGTTTGTCGATGTAAGAAAGTATTTTTCGCATAGGGGCTATCCATTTAAAGCAGGGCAAAATACGGCAAAATAATTCAACGCTGGCGGCCAGTTATTTTTGGGCAAATGGAAATCCGTATCAATAGTTGCCCAAACGTAATAGTAACGCAAGCATTAGTCAATTGGCTTACGCCGTGCATTTTGTTAAAAACACCTTGCCTTACCAACACTTTACCAAATAAAGGTACCAACCGCACCTGCATTTAACGTGGCGCTTACCATTTTACCCCTGTATTGTATGGCAAATGTATTGGTTGCGGCCCCCGTGTTTTCAACCAACAAAACCATATTACCGCCCGGGGTTTTAAATGCCACGTTGGCAAGGCCGTTTACTACAGGCGAACCGATGCGCACTGAGCCGGGCCGCACAAACTTGGCTGCATGGGCTATTACATAGTAAGCCGGGTTGCGGGTTATGGTGTTGCCATCAATGGTTACCGCACCTAAACACTGGCTGCAGCCACCGGGGGTATGCGGCTGTAGTGCGGTGTTTGAGGCCAAGTTCCACTCCAAGGCAGTACGGCTCCAATTAAGGGCAGAGCCAATTACTACGTTTTGTATATGCCAATCCAAATCGCCTTTCAAATTGCCTGGCGCACCCACCCATTGTTCGGTAAAATACAAGTTTTTATTGGGGTAAGCGTTGTGTACTTGGTTAAGTGCATTAATGTTGCCGCCATACAGGTGGAAGGCCGAGCCATCCACGTACTTATTGGCGTCAGGGTCATTCAGGATGGTTATTGGGTAATCGGGCCTGTCGGCATTATGGTCGTACAGTATTATTTTGGTTGTTATGTTTGCTGCGGCAAAAGCTGGCCCAAGGCTTTGTTTAATAAATGCAGCCTGCTCCTCCGGCTGCATTACCATGCTGGGGTTATTATTCGGGTTTAGCGGCTCGTTTTGTATGGTTATGGCATCAATGGCTATACCTTGCGCTTGCATCGCCTGAATGTATTTTACAAAATACGTTGCATAGGCACCATAATACCTAGGCAAAAGACTGCCACCGGCACTACCGCCGTTGGATTTCATCCAACTCGGTGCCGACCATGGCGAGCCAAGTATCTTTATGGCAGGGTTAATGGCCAATATCTGCTTCAATACTGGTATGAGGTAATTTTTGTCGGGGCCGAGGTTAAACTGCACGAGGTTTACATCTGAATCACCGCCAGCAACATCGTCGTAGGTAAATACATGGTCATCTAAGTCAGACGAGCCGAGGCTTATGCGTAAGTAACTAGTGCCAATATTACTGCCGTCCCAAGCAAACAATTCCTTTAACAAGGCGGCCCGTTTGTCTGCGTCCATGTTAAAAATATGCATCGCGCTGCCGCCAGTTAGGGTAAAGCCAAAGCCATCGATGGTTTGAAAAGTTTGCGTGCTATCAACGACAATTACACTGCCTGTGCCTGCATTGTTTGTATAAAATAAAGCCGACTGTTGTTGAAACTCTACGCCCCTGTCGGGGTCGGTAAGCCAATAGGTTACATTACTCTTGACCGCTGAGTCTGCCCCGTTGTTGGTACCGACGTTGTTGTTATTGTTATCGCTGGTAGAACTTTTTGAACAGGCGGGGGTAGCTAGGGCCAACGCAACAGCAAAGGCCAAATTTTTAAACATGGTAAGCATATCGTTTTTTTAGATGAATGCGGGTAAAAATAACAAAGAAAACGGGATGGTGTAAGGGATTTTTTAAAACTAATGGCACCAAAATAACCGAACAGAAATTCAGCAAGAGTCCACACAATACAGGTGGAGACCTTGCATTAACCGAGGTAGCTAAGGACTACATAAATATTGAGCATGATGGCAGGCGGCAGGCAGCCCGCTTACACTTCATACAATTCCAGCGGCTGGCCGTTGGGGTCCCAGAAAAAAACAAACCTTTTACCTGTTAACCCATCTACCCTAACCTCCTCCACCTGCACGTTTTTGCTTTGTAGGTATTGGGCAGATGCATACACGTCTTCCACCGCAAAGGCCAAGTGCCTAAGCCCTTTTGCCTCGGGGTAAGAGGCCCTGGGCTGGTACTCGCGGAAGGAGAACAGCTCAATTTGGTAAAGCCCGTTGATAGATAAGTCAAGCTTGTACGATTGCCTTTCGGCACGGTATGTTTCAGCCACTACCTCAAAGCCCAATATCTCCGTGTAAAACTGCTTGCTCATTTCGTAGTCATCGGTCAAAATGGCTACATGGTGTATGTTTTTTATGTTTATCATAGTGTTATAATTCCCCCAAATGTGTTGATTTAAAACCCTTGAATGTTTTTAGCCCATACCCCATTAGCCTGTCCATGCTCGAATGGCCGAACAATATTAAACCTGTTAGCTGCAACCACTCGCTTTGAAATTGGATGCCGGCAATATACACAGCAATAGCCAAGGCCTTGTGGTGTACAACATTATAACTTATTGCGCCTGCTTTGTTCCCAAATGCATAGCCAACCATGCTAACATCTGGCACCAATATTAAAGCGGGGTACCACCACCAAGCAAATGGCAGCCGGCTGAACAAATAAATGCTCAGCAAAAACATGCCCAGTTCCTCTAATTGGAGAACTTTTTTCATGGTGTATTTTTTTGACCGGTCTGACGGTGTACGTCTGACCGGTCAAATGAAGCGGCGAGTTTTACACTTATCTCTTTCCAGCCTTTTCCCCAGTCGCCTGTGGCATCCAGTTTGCCCGCAGCCGCCAATTGCCGTATACGCCATACCAAAAAAACATCGCCCGTCCGCACCTTTAATTTTCCACCTAAGGTGGCTACAATTTTGCTCAGTTTCTGGGGCTCATTGGTAATAGCCTGCATAATATCGTTATCGTAGTAGGCGGCATCGCGGCCTGAAATTTTTTTGCCACCCTCCAATATCCTTAACATGGCATTTTCCGCGCAAAGCTTTTTAAACTCATCGGGGTCTATTTCAAATTCGCTTAACGTTATCGGCCTTGCAAGCCTTTTGGCCTTTAATATCTCCTTGGGTAATATTTCAAATATATTGGTGGGGTAAAAAATACCGCCCTTTTCATTAATAAACGGCAGGTTGTTAAGGTACAACACAAATACCCGGCCCTGGTAAGCTTTTAACTGGGGCATTAGCCAGTAATAACCGCAAACATCGTGGGCATTTTGTGCCATCCATATCCATACGGTTTCAGTGATGTCTCCATCCAGTTTGCGTAGCAGGCTATGCACAATTAGTTTGTCATCCACCAACCCAAGGGCATCGGTATAAGGCGAAAATTCAAGCACTTCCTTCCACCAATCCCTGCGTTGTTGGTAACCTTCCGTTTCGTATATATCGGCAAGCGGGCCAACGGCAAATTCGTCTTTAATTTCTATAATTTCGCCTTGCAATTTACCGTCTAAATCGAAGGCCTTTTGCAATGTGTTTATATCTGCTGTTTGAAAAACGATATGTATCACTTGAAATTAATAATTAGTAATTAACAATTAATAATTCGATGCAATTTTTGGTAGCAATAAATATTAAAACATCTAACATTCCGTGCGATGTTGCAAGTAAGGCACAAGTTTTTATTTGTACATACTTAGCTACCTTTTGACGAGTTAATAATAGCCGTTAAAATCTTTAATATTTCTTCGCAGTCCTTAATTAGCGAGGTTGCCAGCCGAACTTCAAGCAGCGCTGATTCTCTCAGCAGCCTAATCCAATACCTTGTTTCCCTTGCCTCCCTATATGCAATTTCAAGCTTATATACAAAGTCTCTTCTTGACGAACCACCAACAGCTTCTTCAATATTCGCCCCTACAGAGGTTCCACTATTCAACAACTGTGAACACAAGTCTCTGTCTATTTTTCTTTCGCGCAAGTAGAGAAATAACTTAACAATTCTCAATGCAAATTTGAAAGATTTTTCAACAATTATGTTTTCTTGTTTCATATTTTGAGTAGTTGATAATGAGCAATTAATAAATGAATGCGGGTCTATTCAGAAAATGGGCAGTCAGCTCTGCATCATTATGTTTAAAGGTCTAAAAAAACATAATGCAACATGCCACTTTTTATTAATGAGCCAGAAACAATTCATTACATCACGCTAATGGTGTATTGCTAATTACCCTTTACTAATTAATCATCCCGCCCTGTATTTCCATTATTAATTACTAATTCATTAGCGTTGCGTCATAAGTCGAACATATTCAATTGGTTATGATTCTGTTCTTTGAAATATTGTAATTGAGTGAGCTGAAACAGTTGATTTATGGGCATTTTTTCGAAAATAGAGATGCTCAAAATCTGTAATATT
>CAIRZB010000098.1 GCA_903882935.1 uncultured Parafilimonas sp.
CCGCTCATTTATCAGTTTCATCGTTAATATGATTGCCGGGCTTGTGGCCTACAACTTCCTCCCTAAAAAACCGGCCATCAGCTATCAAAAAGACTATTCTATCCAATTACATGCATTTTGATTAATCGAACTCAGGTTACATGTATAATCTGTAATTATTGGTTTAAAACATTTCCCTTCTTTCTTCTTTGTTAGTTCTGTTATCTTTACCGCGAATTTTAAATGGCTTAACCATCCTTAAAGCATGTCAATTATCAAACGTATAGCAATATTCGGTTCAACAGGCTCAATAGGCACACAGGCACTAGAAGTAATTGCGGCCAACCCAACGCTATTTTCGGCCGAGGTACTTACCGCCTACAGCAACGACGAATTGCTGGTTGAACAGGCCCTTAAGTTTAACCCCAACATTGTTGTTATTGGCGATGATAAAAAATACCACAAGGTTAAAGAGGCCCTGGCCAAAACTACCATAAAAGTGTTTGCCGGCGAGGATGCGCTGGTAGAAGTGGCAGCCCTTAACTGTTACGATATAATGCTGGCGGCCATTGTTGGCTACGCTGGGCTGCGTAGCACCCTGCAGGCTATAGAATGTGGCAAAACAATAGCACTTGCCAACAAAGAAACCTTGGTAGTGGCCGGTGACATTGTGATGCAAAAAGCATTGGAAAACAAAACCCCGGTAATACCTGTTGACAGCGAGCACTCAGCCATTTTTCAGTGCTTGGTGGGCGAGGGTAGGAACAAGATTGAAAAAATTGTGCTAACTGCAAGCGGCGGCCCTTTTTTAGGCAAAAAGCCCAATTACTTGGTTAATGTAAAACGCGACCACGCCCTGCAGCACCCCAATTGGAGCATGGGGGCGAAAATATCCATCGACTCGGCCACACTTATGAACAAGGGCCTTGAAATGATTGAGGCCAAATGGCTGTTTGACCTTAAGCCTGAACAGATACAAGTGGTAGTACACCCGCAAAGTATTATACATAGCATGGTTATGTTTGAAGACGGCAGCATTAAAGCCCAAATGGGCCTGCCCGACATGAAGCTGCCCATACAGTATGCCATGGCCTTCCCCCACCGCATACCCAATACATTTCCCCGGTACGACTTTAGAAAACCCAACACGCTTACGTTTGAGGAGCCAGACTTACGCACCTTCCGTAACCTGGTGCTGGCAACAGAAGCGCTGTTTAAGGGGGGCAATTTGGCCTGCGTGATGAATGCCGCCAACGAAATTGCCGTTTTTGCGTTTTTGCATAACAGAATAAGCTTTTTAGACATTACCGAAGTAGTGGAGCGTACGATGAACAAAATAGCGTTTATTGAAGCACCTACCTTGGAAGAGTATTTTGACACAGACGGTGAAGCACGCAGCTTTGCCGCGTCGTTAATAAAATTATAAGCGTTAAAAATGCCGAACGGCATTTAATATATCGGCATAACAATGTAACATTGCGAGGTTTTCATGCTGCCCGGAATTTATTCCGGCGTTTCAAGCTTACGCTTAGATGCTTTGCCCGTTCACGGTATGCTTATTGATGGCTTAGCACACGGCAAAGGTTTAGGGTACAGCCAAGGAACATGACCAACGCCCAGGTTAGTGGCAAACAAGGGGCACATCACATAATCATTCATATTAAAGTTTCCTCGGGAAATAACGGCCTTATGAATTTAATAGCAATTATCTGGAGCAGCGTTGGCGTTAAAACCCTCCAATTCATTCTTTCGTTTTCAATATTGGTAACGTTACATGAGCTGGGGCATTTTTTAACCGCCCGGTGGTTTAAGTGCCGGGTGGAGAAATTTTACTTGTTCTTTAACCCCTGGTTTAGCTTGTGGAAGAAAAAAGTGGGCGATACCGAATACGGCATCGGCTGGGTACCTTTTGGCGGCTATGTAAAAATATCCGGCATGATTGACGAGAGCATGGACAAAGAAGCCATGAACCAACCGCCGCAGCCTTGGGAATTTCGCAGCAAGCCAGCCTGGCAGCGCCTGATTATTATGACGGCAGGTGTAATAATAAATGTATTATTAGCCATTGTTATATTCATTGGCATTACTTGGAAATGGGGCGAAGAGTACATACCGATTGAAAACCTGAAATACGGGCTATACACTGACAGCTTGGGTGCCAAAATTGGCCTACAGGACGGCGACAAAATAACTGCCGTGGCGGGTAAACCCATTACCAAAGTGGGTACGGTGGGCAGCGAAATAATCATGAACGATGCCACGTCAATTACCGTAAACAGAAATGGCAGCACTATGCAGGTGGCCCTACCGGCTGGTTTTGTAGGCCAACTAAACCGAAACAGGCTTGGCGGCTTTACCTATATACGCTACCCCATGGTAGTGGACACTATTTCGCCCAAGGCCTCCATTTTACGGGGTACCATGCAAAAAGGCGATTCGCTGATCGCGTTTAACAACTCACCCGCAAAATTTAGTGGCGAGTTTAGCAGACTAACAAAAGGCTATAAGAAAGATACTGGAATGTTTACGCTGTTGCGTAACGGCAAAGACACCGTTACGGCCACATTGGCTTTTGACAAAAACAACCAAATGTTTGTAGGTTTTAAGCTACCAGTTGCCATTTTGGGTACCAAAAAAATAACGTTTACTTTCAGTGAGGCAATACCCGCAGGCTTTAAAAAATGCTTTACCACCCTTAGCAACTATATCAATAATTTAAAATTGCTGTTTACTTCAAAAGAAGTAAAAGCCCAGGACTCGTTGGGGAGTGTTTTTAGCATAGCCAACGCATTTTCTGACGAGTGGGACTGGCAATCTTTTTGGACGCTCACCGGCATATTCTCCATCATTCTGGCATTTATGAACATACTGCCCATCCCTGCGCTGGACGGTGGCCATGCACTGTTTACGGTAGCCGAAATAGTAACCGGCCGTAAACCCAGTGATAAGTTTATGGAATATGCCCAAATGGCAGGCATGGTGTTGCTGCTTGGCTTAATGGCCTATGCCATGGGGCTTGATGTTTGGCGGATGTTTAAATAAACGGCGCGGCAGCGCGTGTTGTAAAACACATAGTTAGCCATTTAAAAATATATACGTATAGCGGCCTTTGGTATCAGCAATTAACAACTGTTTATATGCCAAAGGCCGTTTACTATTTTACCCCCTGCAATTTGGTAATAATGAGTGGCTATGCCGCTTTGCCCCCTCACAAACATTGCTTACTTTTAGCCATCTACTCCAACACAAAACACATTACCATGAGAAAATTGCTGTTTTTTTGGGCCCTTTCCTCGCTTATGGCCTGTAACCAAAACAAAACCAACGACCCGCTTGCCAAAGCCACCCGGGAAGACAAAAATGGGTGGGTATACGTTCATTTAGAAGGCAGCCCGGCCGATATTGGTTACCAACACGGCTACCTATTGGCAAATGAAATTGACACCGCCATACAATCAGTGGCTTATGCATTTGACCACGAGACCCATAAAGACTGGCAATTTTACCGTGCAGCAGCCAAAAGTTTTTTATGGGATAAATTAGACCCCGAGTACAAAGAAGAAATTAACGGTATCGTGGCCGGTCTGCAGGCCAAAAACAAGCATTACGACAGCCTTGATGTTACTGCCTATAACGCCATGGAAGAGTTGGGGTTTTATTATGTTCCGTCGTTAATGAACGCTGCCAAGCCCGGCAGTGGCAACAACAAAGCCCCCGGCAATTGCAGCGCCTTTATTGCCACCGGCAGTTTTACCAAAGACGGCAAAATAGTGATGGGCCACAACAACTGGACCGAATACATATGGGGGCAGCACTGGAATGTGGTGGCTGATATTGTGCCCACCAAAGGCAACCATATTTTAATGGATTGTATGCCGGGCTTTATACACAGCGGCGACGATTTTTTAATTACCAACAACGGGCTGCTAATAACAGAAACTACCATTACCCAGTTTAATAGGTTTGACTCAACAGGTGTGCCAGAGTTTATGCGTGCACGCAAGGCGGCCCAATATGCTAACAGCATTGACGATGTAGTGAAAATTTTCACCACCGGCAACAACGGCGGCTATGCCAACGACTGGCTAATTGGCGACACGAAAACCAACGAAGTGGCCAAACTGGAACTGGGGCTGAAGGATTACCGTGTATGGCGCAGCAAAGACACCGCCATGATTGGCAGCAACTTTGCCAGCGATTCAACACTGATAGCACAGGAAACCACTTTTAACCCGAAAGACTCTACCACGTCGCCAAATGTGCGCAGAAAACGCATGGAAGAGCTGGTATATATTGAAATGAAAGGGAAACTGGATGCCGAAAATGGCAAAATAGTGGAAGCCGACCACAAGGATGCACTCGCCGGTAAAAACGCCAACAACCGCTGCGTTATTTGCGGCCATATTGAGGAAGACCCGCTGGGCTGCAAGGAGTGGGACAACCCACCCTACTACCCTATGGGTGCCGTACAAGGCAAAGTTACCACCGCCGATTTGGCAAAGGACATGAAGTTTTGGGCACACATGGGCCACCCCTGCGGCGAAGACTTTGTGGGTTCTAAATTTTATGTGCTACACCCCCAGTTTGCGTGGATGGGCAAATACCTACAAACCATGAAAGCCTACCCTTGGACCTTGTTTGAGGCGAAGCCTGCTGCGGTTAAGGGGTAGTGATTAGGTCGTCATAACAAGGCGGAAAGAAGGCTTTTGTATGATGTCATCCGCACTCGTTATGTGTTTGTACAGTATACGAGACGGGCAGATTGCCACGGCTTTTACCCACCCAGATAGCCATGAAAAAAGCCTCGCAATGACGAAGGATGATACCCGTCGTAACGAGGCGGATGAAAGGGTTTTGTGTGATGGTATCCGCCGTGGTTATCTGTTTACGACCCTTACAGTGTTGGGCAGTTTGCCACGGCTTTTACCCACCCAAATAGCCATGAAAAAAGCCTCGCAATGACGAAGGATGATACTGTCATAACGAGGCGGATGAGAGGGTCTTGTGTGATGGTATCCGCCGTGGTTATCTGTTTACAACCGTTAGAGTCTTGGGCAGATTGCCACGGCTTTTACCCTCCGCCCAATGCTCTGAAAAAGCCTCGCAATGACGGCGGATGATACCCGTAGTAACGAGGCGGATGAAAGGGTTTTGTGTGATGGTATCCGCCGTGGTTATCTGTTTGTAACCGCAAACGTCATGGGCAGATTGCCACGGCTTTTACCCTCCGCCCAATGCTCTGAAAAAGCCTCGCAATGACGGCGGATGATACCCGTCATAACGAGGCGGATGGGATGGATTTGGTGTGATGTTATCCGCCGTGGTTATCTGTTTACGACCTTTAAACATCGTTCGGCAGATTGCCACGGCATTTACCCTACGCCCAAAGCTCTGAAAAATGACTCACAATAACGGAGGGGGATACCGTTGCGGCAAAGCTAGGTCATCCATATCAATTTCTCGTTCACCAAAGTTTTACATCTTACCATAAATCCTTCCAACCGGGATTCAAGCCATTGACGAGTTTTTCTTTGTGTGCCCTGCTCCTGTCTTTTAATTTTTTCTCTTGGGTGATGGCCTCCTCAATTGTTGGATAGTGGAGATAATACACCAGCTTTTCGCAATTATATCTGGCAGTAAAGCTTTCCGGATATTTATGCCCTTTGTTTTCAAGTACCCTGTGATATAATGGGGACGTAACACCAATGTACAACACTGTGTTATTTTTATACGCCATTATATATACGCAACCACCCTTTTGAATGATACCCATGGTCTAAAACACGTTTGACTTAATTCTTCTTTGTACATTACGTAACACAAATCTATCGGGCAGATTTCCACGGGTTTTGCCTACCCACAAAGCCCCAAAAAAGACTTGCAATTACGGAGCATGATACCGTCCTAATGACGCGGATGGAATGCTTTTATGATATGGCATCCGCCGTGGTTATCAGTTTGTAGTGCTCACTTGCCGAGAAAACGTCAACGCCTGCCCGTACCGGTACGTACAGGGCGTTTGCCATCGCTCGATCCTCAAAAAAAGAACCGAAATCACGGCGGATGACAACGACACAGATTAAACTACTGTTTCTTCTTTAGCGCGGCCTCGGCAAATTGCATAAGGGTTTTGGGGTCAATATAACCCATGGTGTACAATACGGGGTTGCCGTCACCGTCGGCCACAATTAATGAAGGATAAGCCTGAATTCCAAATTTTTGAGCCAGTTGGGGGCCTACACCTTTTTCCCCGTCAATGGAAACATTTACAAAAGTTTTATTGAAGAAATCCCCAATCTTAGTATCAGAGAAGGTGTTCTTCTTCAACATTTTACAAGGGCCGCACCAAGTGGCATAAATATCTAAGAAAACCAGTTTCTTTTCTGTTTTGGCCTGCTTAAGGGCTTTATCCCAGTCCTGCTCAATAAAAACAATGCCTTTTTCAGCTGTTGCTATTTTCCCAGGGGTGGCACGGCTAGCCGTGAACACGCAAACACTAACCGCCACCGCCAACACGGTTGCCGCAATTGAATATGTAATAACTCTACGTTGCATAACTTTTTATTTATGAAACGAAATAACACCAATTGTCTTACACTAAAATACCAAAAAACATCAATTTAACAGTTTTGTTTTTTAACCCAACTATGGCATTCGGAAAAAACGTAATAAATTTAACCATATAATATACGTTGATGTAAATACGTTTTGCCATTACCGCCGACGCTGGAGCAATGCTGAGCATTTACAGCCCATTCATCGTAAACGCAACTGCCAGTTTTGAAACAGAAGTACCCACCATAGAACAATTTGCCAGCCGCATAACCGCCACAACCCAACAGTACCCTTGGCTAGTGGCAGATGCTGACGGGCAAGTTGCTGGCTATGCTTATGCGTCCAAGCACCGGGAGAGGGCGGCATACCAATGGTCAGTGGAAACATCAGTATATGTACACCCTTTGTTTTATAGAAAAAATATTGGCACCCGGCTATATACCGTATTGTTAAGCCTGTTAAAACAGCAGGGTTTTGTAAATGCCTATGCGGGCATTGCACTGCCAAACATTGCCAGCGAAAACCTGCATAAAAGCCTTGGTTTTGAAGTAGTGGGCGTGTACAAAAACATAGGGTTCAAGTTGGGCAAATGGCATGATTTTAAATGGATGGCAAAAACCCTTAATAACCATAGTCTTAACCAGCCACCACCCAAAGGCATCGGCAGCATTTTGCATTTGCTGCCACAATAAATTGCAATAATCATAGTCCCCCTTTCGTGATTGTTGCAATACTAACCCCTACTGATGTTAACATCATGGCTCCGTTACATAAAGATAGCTGCCAGAGTATGTGCCATTGCCCGGCTTTTCAACGGTTATCCCTTATTTGCATCAGTTTAACGACCTAAAATCCACCGGCACCAGTTTGCTAACGCCCGGCTCCTGCATGGTTACGCCGTAAATTACATCCACGGCACTCATCGTCATTTTATTATGGGTAACGATGATGAATTGGGAGTTTTCGCTAAACTTCTGAATCATTTGCGTAAACTTGCCCACGTTGGCATCGTCAAGAGGCGCATCCACCTCATCCAATATACAGAACGGTGCGGGCTTAATAAGGTAAATGGCAAACAATAATGCCGTTGCCGTTAATGTTTTCTCTCCCCCACTCAATTGCGAAATGGACGAAGGACGTTTGCCCTTGGGCTTGGCCACAATGTCTATGCCAGTTTCGGCAAGGTTCTCAGGGTTTTCAAGCACCATATCGGCTGTGTCTTCCTCGGTAAACAATGCCTTAAACACCTGCTGAAAATTCTCCCTAACCTTATTAAAGGTTTCCAAAAACTGCTGGTTGGCAGTGGCTTCTACCTCCTGTATGGTTTGCATCAAGCTGTCTTTTGCCGAAACCAAATCGTTCTTTTGCTCCATAATGAACTCGTAACGCTTCTTCATTTCCGTAAAAGCCTCAATAGCGGTGGGGTTTATCTCGCCCATGTTTTCCAGCCGCTTCTTCATCCGGTCGGTGCTGGCCTGCAAATCCTGCTGCGTTGCCTCGGTATTCCTGGCTTGGTCAATTATTTCGTCCAACTCAATTTTAAACTCTACACTCAACCGCTCTTTCATGCCGGCCAATTGCAATTTCAATTCATTAACCCGGTCCTTTATACCAGCCAAGGCTTGGTCTGCCGCCTCTTTGGCCTTTACTTTAAAACGCAGTTCAGCTTCTTTCTGCTGCAAGGCATTGCGCAGGTTGTGGTACGCTTGGTCTGCCTCATTCAATTTCTTTTCTTCGGTTTCTTTGCTGTGCAACAAGTCTAGCATGTTTTCGTGTGCAAACTGTAAGGCGTCCTCGCTGTCGGCAATTTGTTGGCTGGCGTCGGCCAATTGCTTAGTGTTCTGCTGTACTTGGTTGTGCAGGTCGCTCAGCTGGTTTTCTTTAAAAACCAGTTCTTGCTTCAAAGCCGTAAGCTTGCTTTGGCGGCGGGTAAACTGCAGGTTGCTTTCATTGTAGTCGGCAGTAGCGGCGTTATAGGTCTGTTCAGCCAGCTTGTAGTCCTCCTCCACGGCTTTTAGGTTCGCTGCAGTATCTTTTAACTGTTCGTCTAATACCTGTAACTGCTCCCGTGTGGCAGCAATATTGTCCTGCTCGTCGTCAAGGCGTTGTTCGGCATCTTCAATACGGTGCTGGGCATTTTGCTGTGCAGCCTGTAAGTTTTCTATTTTATTTTTTGCAGCAAACACGTTGTTTGCCAACTGGTTTATGGCAGTTTCTGTTTGCTTTATGGCTTGTTCCTTTAATAACTCATTGTACCCAAGCACTTCATTTTGCTTGTGTTTAATCTCGGCTTTTAGCGCATTTACAACTGCATCTTGCAATATTATTTCATCGCGCAGCTTTTCCAGGTTTTTGGCACGCCCAATTTTTTTGCCCTCAAACAAGCCTACGCTGCCTCCGGCGAGGGTGTACTTGCCCTTTACGTATTTGCCAGTTTTCTCCAACACTACGGCACCGTTACTGTTTTCAAGGGCCAATTCGTTTTCGGCTATGTAAACATTACCCAACAAATAGTTGGCAAGCTTGCTGTATTGGTCATCCACCTCAATAACGTCCAGTGCTTTTATGGTATGGGGCGGCTGGTGGCTGTTAGCGCTAACTTCATCAAGTTTTTCCAACATAAAAAAGTTGGCTTTGCCTTTTTTATGGGTATCCAGTAGTTGTATGGCCTGCAACCCCTCCGCCAAGTTGTTTACCACATAATAGTTCAGGTATTGCTCCAGTACATTTTCCACTGCCGCACGGTATTCGCCCTCCACGTAAATAATATCGCTCAAAATGGGCACGTTGGCCTTCCATTTAGGGTTATTGTGTAAAAACTTCACGCTTTCGGGGTAGCCCTCCATGCTGTCTATCAGGCTCTTCAACAAATCGTGTTCGTTTTTCCTGGCATCCAGCGTGCGGTTTTCGTTTGCCAGGCTCGCACGCAGGTTTTCAACCCATTGCTGTGTTTCAAATATTTGTTGCTTGGCGCGTTCATGTTGCTCTTGCAATGTTTGCAACTCATCACGCTTGTCGGCAAGGGCGTCTTCTTTTTCCAACAGTTCAGTGTCCAGCTGCTGTAGCTGGTACTGCCTGTTATGCTTCTCCTCTGTTAACTGGGTATGTGTGCGCCGTAGGTTTTGAATGGATGTGTCGGCTACAGCCACCTTTTTTTCCGCATCAAACTGGCTGCGCTGTATTTGTTGGTATTTGGCGCGCAGCACGTCCACCCCTTTCCGTTTTTCGTCAAATGCCTGCCTGCCGGTTTCAACGGTAAGTTTGGCATTGGCCACTCGGTCCTGCACATCAGCCAGGCGGCCACTTTCGTCGTTTACCTGTAATTGGGTGTATTGTATGGAGTCTTCGATGTTTTTTAACTGGCCCTCCGCTTTTTGCAAAAAATCCTTCAGGCTGGTTTCCTTTTCCCGTAGGTAGTGCAGCTTTTGTGCGGCCAGGTTTTTCTCTGCTTCCTTGGCCCTTAAGTTTTGCACCAAAGTATTAAATGCCTGCTGCATGGTTTGTAAACCCCGCTCCTTCTCAATAAATTCAAGCTTTTCGCTTTCAATCGCGGCTTCGCCAGTTGCTATGGCCGCCTCAATAGTAAACTTTCTATCGGTCTCGGCCTCCTGTTGCTCATTTAATTGCCGGTAGGTTATGTTAAAACCTTCCAGTGCTGCTTTTGCCAACTCTATGGATATTTCTTTATACTCTTTTTTTATCTCAAAGTATTTCTCGGCTTTTTTTGCTTGGTTCTCTAAGCTTTTAAGCTGGTTGTTTATTTCAAAAAGTAGGTCTTCAATACGGTTAATGTCTAATTCCGTGGCATCTAATTTGGTCTTGGCCTCTTTTTTACGGTTTTTATAAATGGTGATGCCGGCTGCCTGTTCCAGCATACGGCGGCGGCTGTTTTCTTTATCCTTAATAATATCGTCTACCATGCCCAATTCAATAATGGCATAGCTGTCTGTGCTTATACCCGTATCCATAAACAGGTTATGGATGTCTTTCAGGCGGCAGCTAACATCATTCAGGCGGTATTCGCTGTCGCCATTTTTGTAAAAACGCCTGGTAATGGTAACGGTGGTAAACTCTGTTGGCAGCAGGTTTTTGGTATTCTCAAAGGTGAGGCTCACTTCGGCCAGGCCGCTTGCACTGCGGGTTTTGGAGCCGTTAAATACCAGTGCCTCTAAGTTTTCGCTGCGCAGGGCCGATATTTTTTGCTCCCCTATCACCCAGCGTATACTGTCAATAATATTGCTTTTGCCGCAACCGTTGGGGCCTATGATACCTGTTATACCCTCATCAAAATTTACGGTTGTTTTATCCGCAAAACTCTTGAAACCCTTTATTTCTAATTGTTTTAAACGCACTATTTACCCATTTAATCAACTGCGAACTTAAGAGAAAACAACAAAACGCTAGGCTTAATTTATAAAGCTGTTGATAAGTAGTGCAAATTAGGTTTTGGAGGGTACGGGTAAGGGCAACTCAGGGTGCAAATGCCACTAACTGGCAAAAAATTAGCAATGGAATCTTTTGGGATTAGCTTTCAACAGTGGGCAGCTCAATGATAAAACTGCTTCCGGCGCCAACAACTGACTCAATGTGCATGTTGCCATTGTTTAACTCAAGCAACTCTTTGCACAATAACAGCCCTAGGCCGGTACCCTTTTCACCACCGGTGCCGCGGGTTGTAAAATACAATGTTGGCACAAACAGTTTCGCAAGGTCGGCTTCACTAATGCCTTGGCCTGTATCTTTTACTTGAATAATAATTTTGTTGGCTAACAAATGTGCTCCTACCGTAATTTGTCCGCCACGTGGCGTAAACTTTATGGCATTGCTTATCAGGTTGCGTAAAACAATTTTCAAGTGGTGCTCATCACAGAATACCCGGTAGCTTTGGGGCAACTCGTTAAAAAATTGAATCTGTTTTTGCTCTAATGCAAATTCAAACACCTTACGTATTTCATCAGCCAACTGAAAAACCGGAAAATTTGTTCTTGTCGGCTGCAGGCCGTTCATTTGCTTAACCGACCAGTTAAGCAGGTTGCTTAACGTAAGGTCAGCACCATCCAACGCGGGAAGCATACGCTTTAAAAGCAACACTGTTTGCTCTTCGTTTAGCTCGTTTTGCTGAAATAGCCCCATTATTGAACGCAGATTGCCAATAGGGGCCCGCAAGTCGTGGCTGATGATGGCAAATAATTTTGTTTTAAGGTTGTTGAGTACCTCAAGGTTGCGTGACTGTTCCTCAATTACAGCGTTTTGCTTATTAGTGGCATTGTTGCGATCTTCCAATTGGATGGCCAACCTTCTTTTTTCATTGTACAAATAATAAATGGTTAACATTCCGGCCAACAACAGCACTATAAAAATAACCAGCGCGATGATAATAGTATGCTGAAAACGTAATCGCTCCCAACTCGACATTGAGTTCTGTTCCTGCAACTCAATGTCCTGCAGCCTGTCGTTAACGGTAATAAATTGCAACAGGAGTTTAAAGCTTTTATTCGTTTCGTCGCTACGTAGGCTGTCTTGCAAAGCATTGTAAAAACGGCGTGCCGCTAATTCGTTCAACACACTGTTTGCATGTTTATATGCATCAACAGTCAATGCGGCCGCCTGCAACTTTACGTCGGTATTGCCGATGGAGTCAGCCAACACCAATGCTGCCTTCGCCATGGCAACGGCACTGTCGGTTTGCCCTCTTTCCAAAAAATAATGCGCATAATTTATTAATACATAAGACCTTAGCCTGTTGTTATGCCCCAAATAACTCCATAACAAAGAGGAGTCAAAATAATATTTTGCTGCATTTTGCTTACCTGTTTCGTACAAAATATTTCCCAAGCGTGAGTATAAGATGCCCTTTAGCAAGGTATCGTTACTTTTTTGGGCCAGGTACATGGCGGCAGTTGCTATTTGCCAGGCTTTGCCATAGTTATGTTGCCGTAATTGCAACAAAGAGGACTCGTTATAAACAATCAAAATTTTATTGTTGTCTTTTGAGCGGATGGCGGTGGCCTCAGCCAGCCTCATATACTGTGCAGAAAGGTTATACTCAGCCCTTTCCATATAATTTCGGGCTATTAGCCTATAACACATAGACAGTTGGTCCAGCTCATTCGTTTTGCTAAGATGCTCAACAGCATTAAGGAGGTTATACAGGCTTAATGAGTTATACGATTGCGCCCAGTAGGCATAGCCTATTGCCGCGTAACTCAACCCTTGGCCACGGTTGTATTTCAATTGCTTGGAAAGGATAAGGGCTTCCTCGGCATAGGCCCTGGCAGAATCGGGTTCGAAAAGGTAAATATTTACTGATTTTTTGTCCAGGCTGTCAACAAACGCCTCCGTTCTGGTTAGCGCAGGCTTACCAGCCATATTTACTTGGGCTTGAAGACCAGTAAATAGCAGTACGGAAAATAAAAGTATTAAGACACTTTTCATAGAGTTTTCATATGCTGTACAATTGCCCTTGAACGCCGACCAATAAAAACTATTTTGCTTTGGTTAAAATATTTGATGGTTTATAAATAGGATGACCAGATTTTACCAGAAATGGGGCTAACCAAATTATTTTTGAAAACGCCCCTAAATTAAATTGCCTTAAGCACTGTACAAATGCATCTTTCACGCTATTTGGTTTCGAAACCTATTTTCCCCCACACTACAAAACACACAATAAAAACAGGCCAAACGTTGAAACGTTGCAATTTTGGCGCATATTAGCTAACGCGTACCAAATACTTACTTACCCATTGCATATTGGATGCCGCCCAAAAGATGTTGCAAATAAAGCGGCTCTTGGTACGACTCATCCGTGTGGCCCAATTCAGTATAAAACGCGCGGCCCCCGTCGTATGAATGATACCAACTCATTGGGTGGAAACTGCCATTTTTACCACCGGTATAACTGGTTTCATCTATCGTAATCAAAATATGAAAATCCTTGTCATTCCATTGGGGCGACTTGAAATTATACAATTCGTCAAAACGCTTCCATATATGCGGTAGGTGGCTGGTGGCAATAAACGTGCTGTCAAGCACATTAAAGGTTGCGAGTTGTTGTTTAGGGTGGCTGTCAAATTGGGCACCTACCAACTTGTTGTACCAAGGCCAGTCGTATTCGGTGTCTGTGGCGGCATGTACGCCTACGTATCCTTTGCCAGAGCGTATGTACTGCTCAAATGCAGCCTGTTCCCCATCGCCCAACACATTGCCGGTAGTGCTTAAAAAAACAACCGCATCGTATTGTTTTAGGTTCCTCTTGTTAAATTTGGTTGAATCGGTGGTGGTGTCAACGGCAAAATTATTTTCCTGCCCAAGCTTTTGTATGGCCACAATGCCTGCGGCTATTGAGTTATGGTGAAAACCCGCTGTTTTACAAAAAACAAGTATTTTATGGGGGTGGCCTTTGGTGGCAAATACCATACACACAGTAAAGGTAAGAGCAGAAAATAGAATACCTAATGACAAAGAAATCTTTTTCATACAGCCATTTTTATTGGGGGATATAAAATAATACGGGTGTAAGATAAATAAATACTTTAACAAGTTTAATTTCGGCGGCCTGCTTTATTATCAATAAGCCCGATTATTATGGCGTTTAAGGACTATTACAATATTTTAGGGGTAAAACCGTCGGCAAGTACCGAAGAAATTAAGCGAAATTACCGGCGGCTGGCGATGAAATACCACCCCGACAAAAACCCTGGCGATACGTTTGCAGAAGCTGTTTTTACTGAGATAGCCGAGGCATACAGCATTCTCTCAAACCCAAAGGACAGGGAAACATACGACAGTAGGAACAACGGTAGTTTTAATGCCCAGTTTAACAGCGCAACTGTAAACACCGGGCAGGCCGTTGCCAATTTAATTGGTGATTTACACAGCAAAATAGCTTCATCAAACCATTTTGGCATAAACCAAGATGCGTTGTTGTTTCAAATAAACCAAATTCTTTCACCCCAAAATATCCAATTGCTCCAACACCTTTCGCAGGTGCAAAGGCTGTTCGTTATTACGCAATTGGTATATTGTTGCAGCCCGCTTTTTTACCCAAGGGCCCAAAAACTAAGCCCTGAATTATTTGCCATAGCTGGCGACGACGATACCGCCCGCTCAGCCATTAATGTGTTTTTAAAAACCAGCCTGCGTGCCAGCAAATGGCACAAATACAAGGCCATACTTGCCATTGTGTTAGCCATTATTTTATGTGCGCTTGTTTTTTTATTTCGCTAACACCGCAGAAGCCTCCTTGTAGCCAAATTTTTTAATTATGGTCGCCTGCTGCATCACAAAATAGGTGGGGTTAACCCTGGCGGCTGTTTTAACTACTGTTCCGTCACTTATTAACACATGTACATCGGGGTTATTCCCAAAAAGCTTGGCGGCGGTTGCCTTGTCGGGCGTTACAATAAAAAATGGCTTGTTTTGTTGCTTTAACGCGGCCACCTTCTCGTCAAACATTTTATCATGCCATTCATTAAAGGTCGAAAAATCTTTTACAAAAAGCATTACGTAGCCGTTGTTTTGCCCTAACACGGCTGCGGTGGTATCGTTTCCAAAAAGGCTTTCCAGTGAAAAATCAACAATTTTAGCATCTGTGCCGTTGCCTTTTATCAGCTTTTCCTTACGGTCAACGTAGGTATAAGTGCCAATATCGGCCATGTTGCTCAATGTATCTTCGCCAAACTCGTAGTTTTTACCATTTTTGCTGTAAATAAAAGTCAGTTCGTATTTGTCGGGTATGGTACCGGGGTGGGGCTTCATTTGCTCCAAAATATTATTACCGGGCTTATAAGGCAAGCAATCCAATATAGGCAAGTGGTTTAGCACGTGCCATTGCAAAACAGTTACTGCGCCTACACAAACAATTAGCAGCAGTTGTGGCAGGGGGCCGCGCAAGGCAGAGGCAATCTTAGCCCTATACACAAACAGCACCAATATAAGGAATAGCAACACTAAGTCTTTAATAAAAGATTGTAGCGGCGTAAGCGGCAGGCAGTCCCCAAAACAGCCACAGGTTTTAATTTTGCCCGACAACTGGGCATAACCCGTTAAAAAAGTAAAAAATATAATCAACAACAACAGCAGCCAGCTAAACAGCTTCATGCGCCAGCCTACAATTACGGCTACGCCGGCCAGTACTTCAAACAAATTCATTAATACCGACAAACCAAGAGTATAGCCATTAAACCCATGCAGGTCCCAAGCCTCGAAAAACTCCTGCATTTTATAACTCAAACCCAGCGGGTCGTTGGCCTTAATAAGCCCTGAAAATATAAACAACAACCCCACCACCCAACGTATGATGATAAACCTTTTTTTCATGGGGTGAAGATAGAAAAAAAACTAAATGCCTCCGTCCCCCTTCCGCACCCTAACGGGGGGACTTGGAAGCGTACTTTTTTATAATATACCTATTATCTTTACTTGATTTTAACATGGACAAAAATTTGAATAAAAATGACGGATCTTCTGGCTCTCCCTTTAGGGAGCGGGGAGGGTATATTCCCTACAACGAGATAGCCGGACAAAAAACAACCCGCATTGAAGCAATTAGTGACGGGGTGTTTGCCGTGGCCCTAACCTTGTTAGTGCTTGATATTAAGGTGCCGTTGAGTGAAGCTATAAAAACCGACCATGGCCTTTTTAACGCCTTTTGCGCCCTGACGCCAAAATTTTTGAGCTATTTTTTAAGCTTTATGACCCTCGGCATTTTTTGGACCGGCCATTCCGCTCAGTACATTTACATGGAAAAAAGCGACCGCCACCTTAACTGGCTGAGCCTATTTTTTTTGCTATTTGTATCATTATTGCCTTTTACTACGGCGTTTTTAAGCGAATACATAACGTTTAAACTGGCAATAGGGGTTTATTGGCTGAACATATTTGCGTTGGGTACGATGCTGTATATACATTGGACCTATGCTTTTAACCACGGCTATATAAACCTGCCTAAGGATAAAAAACAGGCCGTAAGCCTGGCCATTAAACGGCGGATAGTAATAGCCCAAACGCTGTATGCCATCGGGGCGTTGTTATGCTTTGTCAACAACTATGTAAGTGTGGGGGTTATAATTGTAATTCAATTAAATTATGCCATCGCCTTCGGCTTTCGTAAAAAGAAGAAGTTTACCGCTTACTAAACCGCGTCATTATATTTACTATCCCATCACTATATCAATGAACGGGTAAAAAACAATACCTATGCCATCGCTTCTTCATAAACTCATCATCAATGCCGTTCGGCGCAAATGGGGTAAGGAATTTCCGGCGTCGGATGACTATTCTAGTTTTAAAATGGCCAAAGGCTTTATTGAGCTAAAGGTTAGTTTAAAAAGTCTTTCAAAAGATTGTTTTTTTATAGCACTGGGTGTTTTGTCGGCCTCTTTTAGCCTGCAAAGCTTTTTAATACCGAATAAGTTTATTGACGGGGGCGTTACAGGTATCTCGCTATTAATAGCCGCACGAACACCAATACCCTTGTATATTCCACTTACTATCATTAATATCCCGTTTGTATTGCTGGGTTATAGGGTTGTTGGCAAGCAGTTTGCCATTAAAACTGCCATTGCCATTGTATGCCTGATGGTTTGCCTGGCAACAGCACATTTTCCACAGATAACCCAAGACAAATCGCTGGCTTCATTTTTTGGCGGATTCTTCCTCGGTTCGGGCATCGGCCTTTCCATACGGGGCGGTGCGGTAATAGACGGCACAGAAATTATGGCCATTTACCTTAGCCGCCGGTTTGGCATTAGCATCAGCGATATTACCGTATTAATTAACATAACAGTTTTTGGGGCAGCTGCCTACCTATTGTCAATGGAAACCGCCCTTTACTCTTTGATAACCTATTTGGCCGCCACCAAAACACTTGATTTTGTGGTTGAGGGCATTGAGGAATATATTGGGGTTACCATTATATCAACCCACAATGGTGAAATACGGCTGATGGTTGTTAACGATTTGGGCAGGGGCGTAACCGTATACCGGGGCAAACACGGGTTTGGCAGCCACGGAGAAACAAACGACATGGATATTGTGTACACCGTAATAACCAGGCTTGAGTTAAATAGGCTGAACACAGAAATTGAAAAGATTGACCCACATGCATTCGTGATCATGAGCAGCGTAAAAGACACGAAAGGCGGCATGATAAAAAAAAGGCCATTGAAGCATTAGGCCAATGTTGGTTAATATTTATTACGCGTAATACACTACCAACGTTAGCGGCTTAGAGCGCAAGGATAACGAAAAACAACACCCTTCCCCCTTTAAACGTTACATAATTTAAATTAACAGGCTTACGGTTCCCCCTTTAGGGGGCGGCGAGGGTGTAGGAGGGGGTTTCATACATTAACCCGCAGCCCCTAATATCGCTGTTATCCATCCTACCATATACCTCAAAACTGCCGTCTACAGCAATAACGCCCACATCGTCAACGGCTATAAAACTACAGCTATATACATTGGCCAAGTCAATAATGTTCAGCACGCCTTTACCGGCAGCCTTTACCGCTAGGGGGTCTTCTTCGTCCCTCACCAGCACCTTCATCCAAGGGGGGCAAACAAACCGCCCATCCCCTTTTGAGTAGGCCTGGCTAAGCAGTTCTGTCATCCCATATTCTGAATGTATTTTGGGTACACCAAAGGCCTGTACCAATTCAGCCTGCACTTCCTGCCTGGTCATTTCACGCCTGCGCCCTTTCATACCCCCGGTTTCCATAATAACGGTATTGCGCAATGCCATAGGGTATTTGGCTGCAAAATCAAGCAACGCGTAGGTAACGCCAATCAATATGGTGGGTTGCGCCGCAGTTTCAAGCCCGGCAAGTGTTTTGGCAAGGCCTTCCTCATCGTACAAGTAAAAGCCATTTTTCGGATGGCCTGACATTTTTACCAACTCATCTACCATCATTACTAACGAAGACCCCTCCCTTTCCAAATAGGAAGGCAACAAACCCAGTATACACCAGTTAGTAACTGGCCCGTAAAATAACTCGAAGGCTTGGGCAAAGCTCTGCCTGTACAATGCAACATCTTTTACCAAATGCCGGCTGCTAACCGTTTGGGTGGTGCCACTGCTGGTAAAAACAGCTTCTGGTTCAAAGCTGCCGCAAACAACCTCGTGTGTTTTAAAAAGTGAGACAGGCAAAAATGGGATTGACTCAACCGATTTTATTTTTGCGGCATCAATTTTTAACATACTGCACCAATGCCTGTAAACGTTATTATGCCGGTACTGAAATTGAAAAAGTGCCAAAGCCTTTTCCTCAAAAGCAACGTCATCAGCGAAAATATTGTTAACATACACCGTTCCGGCCATCGGGTGATGATTTGTTTTGTTTACATTTGAAAAAGAAATACAAAGATGAAAGCAAAGTTATTGATAGCAGCGTTAATTATGGTGATTACCTTAAACAACTGCACGAAGAGCGGATTTACGACGGCACCCCAGCTAACTTTTAAAGATGTGAACGCCACCACCTTTTCGCAAGGCGACGTGATGACTTTTGCCCTTGATTTTACAGACAAGGAAGGCGATGTGCAAAGCCACCTGTACGTGGAAAAAAAGACCCTAAACTGCACGACAAGCAAATATGCCAAATTAGATTCCATACCCGGCAGCGTGCCAAAAACAAGCTACACAAAGGGCGAAATTAATTTAACCTTTGCCTATAACGCCGTTGAATACGATATTAACGGCAACCGTTTGGAAATTATGACCGGCTCCTCCTGCCAGGCAGTAAACCGGCAGAACGACACCTGTATTTTCAGGTTTGCCCTAACTGACAAAGCAAACCACACCAGCGACACCGTTTCGTCGCCTATTATCGTGCTTAAAAACTAAATCTTGCTTAAGAAGGTTATACCGGCCGTTTTTTTCGCCAATTATTTTTATGGCATTTGCGCGGTTGGCCTTTCCATAGAAGCAAGCTTGCAACAGCGGTACCCACTAAACAGCCTAGCGTGGTATGTTTTTCTTTTTTCTGCTTTAGTGGTATATTATACGTATGCCTATATCAGCGAAACATCAGTTCACTCACCCAACAAACGCACTAACTGGTATAGCAAACACCGCAAAGCCATCAATGGTAGCATGGGTATTTTTGCAACAACAGCGTGCGTGTGTGCCGCATACATAGTGTACAAACATAGCGGCAACATTTGGCAAATGAAGGCTTGGCAATGGGCTGCTATCTGCGTTTTTCCGGCAGTGGCTATGCTGTATTATGGCTTACCTTATAAGCATTTAGCGTTGTACAACCTGCGGCGAACAGGGTGGCCAAAGCCTTTTTTAATTGGTTTTGTTTGGGCGGGCTGTGTTACCATTTACCCCTTGGTTGTTAATCAGGTTGAAACTGGGCAACATTACACCCTCTCCTACATGGGCCTGTTGCTGTTTACAAAAAACTTCATGTTCATTAGTGTGCTGGGCATTATGTTCGACATAAAAGACTACGCCTCAGACTATAACCAACAGTTAAAAACCTTTGTTGTGCGGGTAGGCTTGCGCAAAACCATATTTTACATCATCATACCGCTAAGCACTCTGGGCTTCGTAAGTTTTTTGGCATTTGCCTTCAGCAACCACTTTAACACTGTGCGGGTTTGTTTTAACGCCATACCTTTTATACTGTTGTTGGTGGTGGCCTACAGTATGCACCGCCGTAAAAGCATTCTGTATTACCTAATGGTTATTGACGGCCTTATGTTAGTAAAGGCAGTTTGCGGCATTTTGGGTATGTTATTTGCCATGCCCTAAGGATTATTAAATTCAGTTGTGGGCACAAACAAAGGCGCCCGCATTGGATTTGGCACAAGAACTTCAACGGAGTGTTTAAACACTCCGTTAGGTCAATAACATTAAAAACAGCATGCCAAACCACGTTTTTACATATTGTAACCATTGGCAATTAAGTTATTTCGGCATTTAAGCACTACCCAGCATGTGTTTGAATTAAGGCAAACATCATAATATTGCAGAATGATTTTGAGGATCCGCCTTACCTGGCCGACAGGCACTGCAGGACGGGGTTAACTATCAAACTTTATACTATGGCAAAAGAGAAAAAAGCAAAGCAGAGCGACAAAACGGCTATCAGAGAAGAATCTATGGCGTTTTTAAAAGCATACATCAACAATGCATCGCCCGTGGGGTTTGAAAGCAGCGGCCAACGGCTATGGTTAGACTACTTGAAACCTTATGTGGACACTAGTTTTACCGACGCATATGGTACCGCTGTGGGTGTTATAAACCCGAACGAACCATTTAAGGTGGTAATTGAGGCACATGCCGACGAAATAAGCTGGTTTGTAAATTATATTACTGACCAAGGTTTGATTTATTTAAAAAGAAACGGCGGGGTTGACCACCAGATAGCACCCGCCAAAAGGGTGTTGATACATGGCAAAAAGGGCGTTGTGAAAGCAGTGTTCGGCTGGCCGGCCATCCATACCCGCTTGGGCAACACAGACAATAAGGAAACACAGCCCAAGGTGGAAAACCTGTTTTTAGACTGCGGTGCCAGAAGCAAAAAAGAAATTGAGGAACTTGGCGTACATATTGGCGCAGTGGTAACCTACGAGGAAGGGTTTGAAGAGTTGGCCTATGATTACTACGTTGGCCGTGCTTTTGACAACCGTATTGGCGGCTTTATGATAGCAGAAGTTGCACGATTATTAAAGGAAAACAAAAAGAAACTGCCTTTTGCATTGTACGTGGTAAACTCGGTGCAGGAAGAAATTGGGCTACGCGGTGCTGAAATGATTGCACGCCGCATAAAACCAGATATTGCGATTATTACAGACGTTACCCATGACACGCAAACCCCCATGATTAACAAAATGGTGGAAGGCGACGTAGCCTGTGGCAAGGGGCCATCGCTGGCATATGGGCCGGCTATACACAACAAATTGTTGCATTTGGTGGAAGAAGTGGCCGAAAAAAATAAAATAGCCGTGCAATGGCGCGCTTTGAGCCGCAGCACCGGCACCGACACCGACAGTTTTGCGTATGCCAACGATGGCTGCCCGTCGGTATTAATATCAATGCCGGTGCGTTATATGCACACCACGGTTGAAATGATACACAAAAGCGATATAGAGGCCACCATACAATTGATGTACGAAACTTTGTTGACGCTTACACCAAAAACAAATTTGAGTTACTTGTAAACCCAGGTTGAACCAGCTAGCATAGGGCGGATTTTATGACGCTGATGCAATGCCATTCACTAAATCCAATATACTCGGTTTTGGAGACGCAACTGAAGGCAACGATGCTGGGATTTGCGGCTTCACAAATCATCTAAATTGATGACCTTGAACGTTACGGGGAAATATGCATGGTACAATCCATGGCATATTTCCCCTTTTTGTATTTTGACGCGCTAGCCAGTTTGCAAAGCAGTATTTATTTAACGGCCGAAAGAATAACCCACATTCAACGTTACGTTGCGGGGTGCGCCTGGCCATTTATTGATGTAGTTATAGCCGCCCACCCAGTAGGTTGTATTGAAAATGTTATTTACGTTAAGTGCTATTTTCATTCGCTTGTAAGTATAGCCCGCCCCACCGTTTACCACAAAAAAACTGGGTAGCGTAAGGCCCTCGGTAAGCGTGTTTCTAACACTTTGCTGGCTATGGCCCAACGAAAGGAAGGCCCCCTTTACCATACCTTTTGCAAATGTGTACTTAACCCAGCTTGTACTGGCGTTTTTAGGCGCGTTTTCCTTTATTTTACCAATATCATCTTTTACCGGGCTGTCTAACACTTTGGCGATATTGTGCGAAAAAGATACCGAAACGCTAAGCTGCGGCAATATATTGCCATTTACCTCTGTTTCAAAACCCGTTGCCTGTTCGCGGCCGTTTTGCACGTACAGGTCGGGGTTGGCAGGGTCATTGGCGTTTACAGCCACATTTTTAAGCGTTAGCTGATAAACAGCCAAGGTGGCATATAACTTATTTTTAAGCAGTGTGGCTTTGGCTCCTGCCTCATACACCTCACTAAATATTGGTTTAAAAGGCGCATTAAACACTTGTGACACGATGGATGCCTCAAATGGGTCGAAGCCTTTGTTATAAGTGGCATACAAGCTTAGCCCCTCAATAGGTTTATACAAAAGCCCAATTCGTGGCAACCACACATTTTCATGGCTGGTTGCTGACGTATCGGTTTCACCAGCCTTTGCGTAAAACTCCTTGCGCAAACCAAGCAACAATTGCCAGTTTTTATAATTTACCTGCTCCTGCACATAGGCACCTTGTGTTTTGTAGGCCTCTGGTGCATCGGCTGCGTCATCTGCGGCCTCCGTGTCGTAGGTACTTACCGGCCTGGCAAAGTATTGCGGGTTCTTAAGGCTAAACGTACCCACAATGCCGCTACCATCGGGAAAATTGTCTGTCTCCCCCGTAGATTGATTTAAGGTGATATGGCTTTTTATATAGTCATACCCAACAATTAAATGGTGCGCTAACGAACCTGTGTTAAAATTAAATGCCAAATTGTTGCTAACGGTTGTTGTTACGGTATTAAAAGTTCTGGCATTGTAGGTTAGGTAAACGCTGTCTGGCGTTATATAGTCTTCAAAACCATGCTCACTCAGTTTTTGCCAAGTAAGGTGGCTTAGCACAGCACTGTTAAATGTTATGTGGCGGTTTAATTTGTAGGCGAACGAAAGTATAGAGGTTAAATCGGTTTCCTTCAGATAATCCCCCGGCTGGGTTATGCTTAGATTGATGGGGGTGGATAAAAGGCTATTGTCATTTAAAAACCCAGGCTGCCCCCTGTCGGCAATGGTATTGGTGTGCGAAAGGGAAAAATCCGCGTTCAACTGTACCCTCTCGTTGGGTATGTAGGAAATGGACGGTGCCAGCTGGAAGGATTTTGCAAAATACTGGTTGCGGAACGAGCCAGCGTTTTCGTACCCGGCATTAAAACGGTACAACAGTTTTTTGTCTTTGCTTATCGGCCCGGTAACATCGCCCATGGCCCGGTAAGTACCCCAACTGCCCGTGTAAAAATTTAAACCATATTGGTTGGTGGAGAGTGGCTTTTTGGTTACCATGTTAATGGTGCCGCCCGGGTCGCCGTTGCCGTATAATACTGCGGCAGGGCCTTTTAGCACCTCAACACGCTCAATATTGGCCAAAAAGGGACTGGTTAGGGTGGTATTGTAAGCGCGCAGGCCGTTTATTAAATGTGCATTATCGGCCCTAAAGCCCCTAATAGCATATTCGTCGTAGCCTGAATACATATTTACGCCCGCTGCATCTTCCACAGCATCCTTTAGCCGTACATCCATTTTGTCTTCTATCAACTCCTTTGTAATGGTAGAAATTGCCTGTGGTATGTCCTTCAATGCAGTTTGGGTTTTAGTACCCAAAAAACTGTAATCGCTTTTGTAGGCGTGCGCAGTGCTGCCGGTTATTTCCACACCGGGCAAAATGGCTACGCTATAATCCATCACCACAACCCCCACATCAATGGTTCCGCCATTTGTGGCTGCCACCGATAATTTTTTGGGAGTTATCCCGCTTGACGTAATAACTAAGGTATCGCTCAACGGGGTGGTGGCATGTATTTCAAAGTTGCCGTTACCATCAGCCATGGCTCTTGCCTTAAGCCGTTGTAATAATATTGACACATAGGCTGCCGGCTGGTTGTCAACCGCAACCACCCTGCCCCTTATTAACACAGTGCCGGCTTTTTGGGCATTAGCCTTGGCAATTGATAAAAGAACAAGAAAAACAATAGGGAGAATGCTTGTTTTTATACGCACAGCCGCAGTTTTTTTACAAATGAAAAATGACAATGCGGCAAACATATAAATATTTACCATACTGCCATATGAAGCATTTATTAATTCACTGGTTATGGTAAAAAATTCCAACCATCAATGATAGTACAAAACTTGTAAGGCAAAAAAGCACTTAACGGGGATAGTTAACGTCCATCAACCCATCACAGGGGATGGTGCATTTTTTCTCACTGCTTTCCAAACCAAGCTCCACAATCCTAATGGTGTTGTAACCGTGTTCAGGCTTTTCTCTAAGTTCTGCACCTTCCCTTATGGTTTTGTACAGGTTTTCGTAGTAATAGCCATAATTGCCCTTTAGCGTGGGGTATTTCTTTTTAACTACCACACCATCTATCTCCGTATGCAATAAGCCGTATTGGCTTTCATCCTCCATCCCAAAATTTGGCACTTCTGAGGGCAGTTTACCTGCCCTCAGGTACACTTCCTGCGGGTCTTCCCCCGACTTTAAAAAGGAGCCTTTCACCCCATGTATCGCATACCTCGGGCCGGGTTCCCGCACCATCATACCCGACTTTAGTGTGACTGTCAAAAAGCCGTAGCCCAGCCGAACATCAAAATAGTCGGTTGCGCGGGCATGCGGCCTTTGCATCCTAATATCCGCTGTTATCGTTTGGGGCATACCAAAAAGGTACAATGCCTGGTCAATCAAGTGGGCTCCCAAATCGTACCAAATACCACTGCCTGGCAATGGCTCCTCGCGCCAGGCGTTGGGCTTAGCTTCCACCCGGTAACGGTCATAGTGGGCTTCGTAATCATGCACTTCTCCCAGCAATTGCTGCCCGAGTATTTCCTTAATGGTTAAAAAATCGGTCACATACCGCCGGTTTTGGTAAACGCTCAATATCCTGCTTTGCTGCCGGGCAATGTCAATCAAGTCTGCGGCATCCTTAGTATCAATGGTAAAAGGTTTTTCCAACACCACATGCTTGCCTGCCAACAACGCCTGCTTTGCATAGGGAAAATGCGTGTCGTTAGGCGTGGTGATCACCAACAGTTCAGCATCCCCGGCCACTAATTCGTCAAATGTGCGCACAATAGTGGCATCAGGAAAAAGGTCCTTAGAGGCGGATGCATGCCGCTCCTGAACACTCACTACGTCGAATAAATCGGGCAATGTTTTCAAATAGGGCGCATGCATAAATTTACCCGATACGCCAAAAGCCGCAATACCTGTTTTTATAGCCATACCCATGGGTGCTTTTTTTGCAAATGAACGCCTTTTTACACTTTTACCGCCAACGGAAAGGTAAATTATTGCACAGGGGAGCTACAATATACATAAAAAGCCCGCAAGGCAAACGACATTACTTTAATGGGTATATTTTTTATCCAACAACACATTGTATTCAGGGTGCTTTTTTAAAAATGCACCCACAAACGGGCAATACACCATTACAGGCAGGCTATGGGCTTTTGCATGTTCCAACGCAAATTTGGCCAAGGCACTGGCCACCCCTTTGCCACCCAGTTTTTCAGGCACAAAAGTGTGCATCATGGCCATATCGGTTTTGTAAAAGCGGTATTCCAAAAAAGCCAATTCCCCGTCAATCAGGGTTTCAAAACGTTGTTCTTTTTCGTTGTTGGTTATGGTATAGGTTTCCATGGTTAATATGTTTATTCTTTCAACGCCTTCTCTATATTCTTATCGGGCACCAGCCAAATAACGCCCACTGCCAAAAAAAGCAACCCCGAAACCGTGGTGTTCACAAACGCCAAGGGAATGGCAATCATATAACATGCAGTGGAAACAAGACCTTTTACGCGTAAACCGGCAAAAGCCGCAGCCAGTTTTTCGTTCATCGGGTTGGTTTTTTGAATGGTTAATTGCAATATTGTAAATGAAACACCGCAGGCCAGCAACAGCACCGCATACACTATTACGGTGTTTTTTGCAAAATGGGTTTCCCCCATCCAGCCAGTGGCAATAGGTAACAGCGATAGCCAAAACAGCAGGTTCATATTTGCCCAAATAATGCCCGAATTAACCGTTTTTACGGTGTGCAACAAGTGGTGGTGGTTACCCCAATAAATGCCTACAAAAACAAAGCTTAAAAAATAACTGTACAGCACCGGCAAAAGTGGCATAAGTGCGGCCCACTCCGCCTCGTGCGGCATTTTTATTTCCAATACCATTATAGTAATAATAATGGCTATTACACCATCGCTAAATGCTTCCAACCGCGATTTGTTCATGCTGCTATTTTATACCATGAATGTAGGGCAAAAGAAGTAGGTGGCAAAAAAGCGCTGTAAAACCAAGCTTTAAAATACCCAAGGATGTTTTGGACGCAAAAAAAGGCCCCGTAGAAACGAGGCCCGGGGTGCAAATAAGTTTCTTTAACCAACTTACTGCACATGAGTATTGCAAAACTAAAATTGTGTTTATAAAAGGTGCTAACAATTTGTACAAACTGGTACGCATTTATTTAAACGGCAAAACGTACGTATACTATTAACCCAAGCTAACAATGCAGCACAAAATTGAGCAAACGTTTACCCACCTGCCAATTTTGGCATTGCCGTAATTTATTGCGGCCAGAATTGTAATAAAATGTTAAGGATGTGCTTTTTTTGAAAGCAAATAGTTGTTACAACGTAACTAAGTATGAACTTGGCGGCACGGATGCTAAAAAATGTTAATTAACTTGTTTACCCAACCAAATATTTGCTATTTGCATACATGAAAAAGAAGGAAAAGAACATACTAACCTTGTTCTGTGGAGTTGTGATGGGTATTTTTTCTTTCACCTCCTGTGCAGAACACAAAAGTCAGGATAAAATGATGAGTGATGAAAGGGTGATACCTGCCATAAAAACAGACACCGCAACTTTTGCAACGGGCTGTTTTTGGTGTACCGAGGCCATTTTTCAACGGTTAAAGGGCGTGATAAAAGTAATTAGCGGCTATAGCGGAGGCAACGTAACCAACCCCACTTACGAGGAAGTTTGCACCGGTACCACCGGCCACGCGGAAGCCTGCCAGATTATTTATGACCCCAGCAAAGTGGGCTTTGAAGAGCTATTGAAAGTGTTTTGGAAAACCCACGACCCCACCACCCTTAACAGGCAGGGCAACGACGTGGGTACACAATACCGCAGTGCCATTTTTTACCATAACGATTACCAACGCGAGCGCGCCGAACATTATAAAACTGCCCTTGATTCTGGCGGTATTTATAATAGCCCCATAGTTACCGCTATTGAGCCTTACAAAAACTTTTATTCAGCAGAAGATTACCACCAAGACTACTTTAATACAAACCCTAACCAAATGTATTGCCGCTTGGTAATACAGCCTAAGGTTGAAAAGTTTGAAAAAGTATTTAAGGATGAATTAAAAGATGCTGCTGGCAAATAATACCGGTTGATACCGCAACGCTTTGGGGGAAATTAAATTTCCCCTTTTTTTTGCCCTTTCGGGACGGTTTGTTGTATGTCTGCACGTTACATATCGTCAATTTTTTATACCAGTATTTTAAGGAAAATTATGCGCCTGCCAACGTGTTTCTGCCTATTTTTACCGCATGGCTCAGGAACTTAAAATGGGGGATGCCCTAAAGCAATTTATTACCAAGAGTAACTTAAAAAACGGTGTACGCAAAGTACAGATAGAAGGGATTTGGGAAGAGATAATGGGTAAAACAATAGCACGGTACACTGATAAGATTCAAATAATACAACAAACCCTATTTATATACACCTCTGTAGGGCCATTGAAACAGGAGTTGCAATACCAAAAACCCAAAATTATTGAACGTGTTAACGAGGCCATGCAAGAAAGGGTGATAACAGAAGTAGTGATTCAATAATAAACAGGCTTGATGCTAATTGTTTTATCCCAATACTAATAACCACCCTCTTTGCCATTGAGTAAATGGCATGGCCGAAATAAAAATAATTTATTACCCTACTAATTTGATAGGATATATAATTCCCCCTATTTTTGCTGCATGATAACAACAAAAGCACGCTTATTTAACGTTGCCCCTGCAACCACCCGCCGATGTTGATTTTTCATTCGCATCCTTATCCATATTACTTTATTGCACTTTAACTAAACACTTGGAACGCCCATGTGTAAAGGCAATACTATTATAAAAATATGGCCATGTGGCCGAGTGGTTAGGTACAGGTCTGCAAAACCTTTTACGGCGGTTCCACTCCGTTCATGGCTTCTTTTATTTTTGGCACCCTGGCTTTTTGCGTTAGTGTTTGGTTTATATATTCAAGGCTGCTTTTCTAAGCGGCTTTTTTGCTTGGCAGAGGGTTTTCACGGCCCACAACCCTGCAATTTATTACACCACAATTAAATAGGCAGCTTATATACCCCGTCTCTTACCTTGTCTATTAAACCGCCCGTATAACCACAAACGCCGCAGCGTGGGCTGTTTACCACGGGCATTTTGGCATAATCGGCAAAATCGCTGCACTCTTTTTTGTGCTTGGGTGCACAAACCTTGCAATACCAGCCACTATCATCATCGCAATGTACTATGCACATACAAGTGGCAGGTAGTTTTTGGCACGTGCTGCACATTATGGGTAAGGGCTGGTTGCGGCTTACCAGCATTATTTGTTTTGTGGGTATGTTATATATGCCCTTATTTGCAATGCCCAATTCGGTAGTGCTGCCAAAATCGTACGCATAAAAAAGGCTATCGATGCGTTCAAACGCTATGCCAATGGGGGTATCCTTGTCAATATCATCCCCATACCTTACGTGGCTAAATGCACTTATGTGCCCGCAGCACTCTAGCCAAATATCTCGTAAAAAATAATCCAGGTCAGCTAAGTCGCAAATTGCCGGTACCAGCAAATGCAAAAAATATGGGCCTGTTGAAACCACCAAGTGTAAGGCATTTTGAGGCTTTTTTGTCTCCAGCTCAATTTGCTTTAAGTGTGTGGCAATATGGCGCGAAAGACCCTGCTTTTTTACTGTTTTGTTACAGTAAACGCATACTCCTTCACTTTGCACTTTATTCATTTTCTTCCTTTTTGTTATAAACCTACATCCCCCTTTTTATAAGTATTTAGGCGCATAAAATTAAAGCTAGAAATAATATGAGCCACTATATTGCAATTTAAAAAAATCTTCTTTTCCGCTTTTGGGGGGATTTGCTTAATAAGGCAAACCAAATGGTGTTTATGGGCATTTATGGTGCTTTTACAAATTATAAACGTAACAACAGGCACTTCTGCCGGTTTAACTACTTTTACGCAATAATAAACCTTGGGTATGGATAAAATGATAGAGGAAAAATTTCCCCAATTTCAACAAGCATTAAAAGATGAACTGGAAGAAAAAGCACAGGTAAAAACTATTAGGGAGGGCGAGTTACTGATGAAAACGGGGCAGTACTTTAGGAGCGTTTTATTGATTGTAAGCGGGTTGATAAAAGTGTATAGGGAAGACGAGGAAGGCAACGAGTTTTTTATTTACTACTTGCAACCGGGCCAAGCCTGCGCCCTTAGCATGATCTGCGCCACCCGGCAGCAGGCAAGTGAGTTGATGGCCAAAGCTGTTACAGAAACAGAAGTGGTGATGGTGCCGCTTGAATTAATGGACGAATGGATGACCAAATACAAAAGCTGGTATTATTACGTGCTTGAAAGCTACCGCAGCCGTTTTAACGAACTGCTTACCACCATTGACCATATTGCCTTTAGGAACATGGACGACCGCTTGGTTTTTTATTTGAAAAGACAGCAAGAAACGTTAAAAACAGATGTGCTTACGATAAACAATACCGAGGTGGCACAGGAACTCAACTCCTCGCGGGAGGTTATTTCGCGCCTGATGAAGAAATTGGCCGATAAGGGGATGGTGCGCCTGCTAAAAACCCAGCAAGTACAAATTTTGCGGCTCGATATAGATTGACGATTGCCCTGTTAAATGAACATTTACAACAGCTAGCATACTAAGTTACAAATGCCCTTAACGATACCCAAGCCAGACATTGCGCTACCATGCCGCATTTGTTAAAACAATTGCTATTTCTAAAGCAATACGAACCAACGTGATTTCGGTCACGTTGCATCCCGTCGCGTATCCTCAATTTTGCAGTGTAAATATGTTTATCACACTGTAAAAAAGCATTATGGAATTTTTTAAAAAATTATTTGGCGGCGACTCCACCAATTATAAAGGCTTGGTTAACAAGGGTGCAATAATTGTTGATGTCCGATCGGCCGGCGAATACTCAGGCGGGCATATAAATGGCTCAATAAACATTCCAGTTGAAACGATCCAAAGTAAAATGCCGGAGTTGAAAAAGAAAGGCAAACCTGTTATTACCGTTTGCCGAAGCGGTGCTAGGAGTGCCATGGCACAGAATGCGTTAGTTGCCGCTGGAGTGGAAGCCTACAATGGCGGCCCTTGGTTTTCACTTGAAAAAAAATTAGCATGAAAAGAATAATAACCGGATGGCATTTTATGCGCGTATTACGCCTCGTTTTGGGGGTAGCCATTATATGGCAGTCTGCCCACAATGGGGATTGGGCGATGGCTAGCGCCGGAGGTTTGTTCGCTTTGCTAGCGGTTGCCAATATTGGCTGTTGCGGCCCAACCGCATGTGCAACCACCAATACATTTAACCCAAATGCACTACAAAAAAAGCAGCACCAACCATTTATTGAAAAAACAAATCAACCTGGATAGGAGCATATTTTTTAAAGCAAAAATAATTCAATATGGAAAGCGAACACATTTACGATGTATCGGTACAATGGGAAAGAGATAGGATGGGCACCATGGCCTCGCCCGTGCTTACCCACAGTTTTGAAGTAGCCACACCACCCGACTTTTATAAAGGCATGCCCGGCATATGGTCGCCAGAGCATTTGTTGGTGGCGGCGGTAAACAGTTGCCTAATGGCAACCTTTTTGGGCATTGCCGAAAACTTTAAACTCAATTTTAGTTCTTTTTCGTCCAACGCATCGGGCAAGGTGGAAAAAGTGGACGGAAAATATATGATGACAGAAATAACACTTTGCCCCACTGTTACCGTAGCTAATGAGATGGATGCAGACAAGGCTGGGAAGGTTTTGCAAAAGGCGGAAGCGGCCTGCCTAATTTCCAATTCAATAAAATCAACCATAGTCTTCAAACCAACGGTTGTATGCCAATAATAAAAACAGCCCGCCCCTGCTTTCGCATCGGCGGGCTTTATTAGCAGGCAACCGTACGTACAATATTTAAAATTGCTGGCCTATAAAATGCACCACGTTTGCATGGCCATAATGCTCCTCCCCTTCCTGCAACACTATTTCCTTTTCTTCGCATTGCAGTATCCGCAATGCGCTAAAATCCCTGCTTATCTCCTGGGCATTGTACAACAGCGAAACATCCTCTGGCCCGCCGCTTACATTGTTTACTTGTTCTTTAGAAAAAGCTTCCATAATTATGTAGCCCCCGGGTTTAAGCGACTTAACCAATTCTCCGTGAAACGCCACCCGCAGCGGTTCCGGCAGGTGTATGTATACCAGCGCAATTAAGTCGTATAATTTTGTGGCCTTATAATCGGCAATATCCTTCAACTCATAATGCAACAACACACCGGCTATCTCCGCTGCTTCCGCGGCATGCGCCCTTGCCGTTGCGCTAAAATCAAACGCCTCCACCCCCCAACCGTTTTTTGCCGCATAAACAGCATTCCGGCCTTCGCCTTCGCCAGGCAACAACAACCGCCCCGTGGGCAGCCTGTCAATAAATTGTTTAAAAAAATGGTTTGGCGCGTCCCCGTAAAAAGATTCGCAGCCGGCATATCGTTTATCCCAAAAATCTTTCATGGCAAAATTGCTTTAATAAGCAAATGTATAATGCTAATCATACACCATGGCATGACAAAAGTCACGCTACGGTATGTAAAAGATCATTGGCGTTTCCATTGCCTGCCCGTTGTGATATATGTCACGGATAACGTTTAGCAAAACAAATATTTTTGTTTAAATTATCAAACAAATGACGCAGAAGAAATACAACAGTTACAAGCGATGGGTTTACCTATTGGCACTGCTGGCGTTGCAAAACAGCTTTGCCCATGCCCAAGAAAGCACAAGGCCGCTAACCATTGACGAGGCAGTTGCCACCGCCATACAACAGAATAAAACTGTTACGCTGGCAAAAATGGATGAGAAGATTGCTGCGGCCAATTATAAACAAACAGATGCCATTTTTTTGCCGCAGGTAAATTTGGGTTACACTGCTTATTCAACCAACAACCCACTAAACACATTTGGCTTTAAACTGGAACAGCAAGATGTTAAGCAACAGGACTTTGCACCCTCCGTGTTAAACCATCCCGGCGGCACGCCTGATTTTATGGCACAGCTAATGGTGCAGCAACCGTTGGTTAATTTAGACATGCTGTATATGCGTAAAAGTGCCCTTAGGCAAACAGCAGTGCAACATTATAAAACACTGCGCACTGCCGAATACATAACCTGGCAGGTAAAGCAGGCTTACCTGCAACTGCAGCTTGCCTATGACGCGGAAAAAGTATTGCTAGGCACCTTAAAAACCGCCCAGGCAACTTATAAGTTTATAAACGACAGGTATCAACAAGGGCTGCTACAAAAATACGACCTGCTGAATGCACAGGTGCAGGTAAAAACCATTGAAACAAATATTGCCTTAACTGACAGCAACATAAAAAATGCCAGTGACTATTTAAGCCTGCTGATGAACACCGCGCAGGGGGTTGTTTATTTAACCACTGCTTTATCATCAACTGGCCAGCAGGCTGTAACAGATAGCCTGCCTGCGGCCCGTGCCGACTTTATGGCGATGGAAGCTGGCCTGCAATCGTACGACCTGATGATAAAGGGCAACAAAATGAGTTACCTGCCAAAGCTTAATGCTTTTGCCAATTACCAGCTGCATGACAAAAGTATGCTTGGTTTTGGCGGCGGCGGTTACTTGGCAGGCGTACAATTGAGCTGGGATATTTTCAAAGGCTTCCAAACAAAAAACACCATCGGCACACAAACGTTGCAGCGCAGTAAACTGGCACAGCAGTTAGAGGAGCAGAAAGATGAAAGCCGAACGGAAATAAACAAAACCAACCGTATGGTTGCCGATGCGGAATATTCCATAACACAGGCGCGGCAGGCTGTTGAACAGGCCGAAGAAGCCCTCCGCATTCTGCAAAACAGGTTCAGCCAAGGGCTGGTGAATACCACGGATGTTTTAATGGCGCAATCACAGCTATCGCAACAGCAGCTTGCATATACCCAAGCCGTGTTCAACAAAAACAGTGCATTAATTTATATGCAGTTTTTAACAACCGTTAATCAATAACCCCAATTAAATAAACATAATATGCTATATAAAAAATCAATTAGTGCAGTTGCCTTATTTGCCGCAGCTGTTTTTGTAAGCGGGTGCGGTAGCAAGCCTGGGGGCGAACAGCCTCAGTCAACCGAAAGTGCCATAAAAGTTACCGTGGCAACGGCAGGCAACACCAGTATAACCAGCGCAATAACTGCGGCCGGGCAGGTAGAAGCGGTGCAAACTGCCAATATAAGCACACGCGTTATGGGTTACATTACAAAAGTGTACGTAAACGTTGGCGATGCCGTAAAACAGGGCCAGCTGCTTTTTACAGTAAACAGTACAGACATACAGGCAAAACGGGCACAGGCAGACGCAGCCATTGCGCAGGCAGAAGCAGCATTAACAAATGCACAAAAAGATTATGACAGGTTTACCGCGTTATACAAACAGCAAAGTGCCACGGCAAAGGAACTGGATAATGTTACGCAACAATACAACAGTACAAAAGCGGCGGTTGAAGCGGCAAAGCAACAGCGCAACGAAGTAACAGCACAGCTGCAATACACAGATGTAACAGCACCCTTCAGCGGTTTGGTAACCCAAAAAATAATGGACGCCGGCAACATGGCCACCCCGGGTATGCCCGTTTTGGCACTGGAGCAATCCGGTAATTTACAGGTGAGCGCTTCCATACCCGAAACACAAATTGCAGGCATTAAACAGGGTGGCGATGCGCTGGTAACCATTAAATCAGCCAATAAAACATTTATGGGTAAAATAACCCAAATAAGCCCTTCGTCGCAGTTTACCGGCGGGCAATATATTGTAAAAATAAGCCTGCCGGGCGAAGCCGAAAATGGGCTGTACGCAGGCATGTATGTTAATGTATCCGTGCCGTCAGCAAAGCCTTCCATAAATACAGATGCAACCAATAACAACATTTTGGTACCCGGGGGCTGTATCTTTTATAAGGATGAACTGGCAGGGCTGTATACCATCGGCCAAAACAAACAGGCCATGTTAAGATGGGTAAGGCTAGGCAAAACCTATGGCGGCAAGATTGAAGTGCTGTCAGGCCTGGATAAAGACGAGCCGTTTATTGTTAGTGCGGACGGAAGGTTGTACAACGGCGCACCGGTGCAGGTAAAATAATAAGGCAGTGTTCTGGGTTCCGGGTTACTTGAATCTTAATATTAAAACAATCCCGTAAACGTTAACCAGGCTGGTCAAACACAGAACATTAAACATAGAACGCAGAACCCAAAACCCAGAACCCTCTGAACATCTATAAAACACAATTGATATGGAAAAAGGATTTTCAGGCAATATAGCAAAAGCGTTTCTTCAGAGTAAGTTAACCATACTGCTGATGTTAGCCTTTTTACTGGTGGGCGTGTACAGCACCATGCTGATACCCCGGGAAGAAGAACCGCAGATACAGGTGCCCATGGCCGATGTATACTTAGGGTACCCCGGTGCAGAACCCAAGGATGTGGAAACGAAGGTGGCAGCACCCATGGAAAAAATCATATCAAACATAAAAGGTGTTGAATATGTGTACTCCACCTCCATGAAAGGGCAAACAATGCTCATCGTTCAGTTTTATGTGGGCGAAGACGTGGAACGCTCGCTGGTAAAACTGTATAGCGAGCTGATGAAGAACATGGACAAGATGCCCGCGGGCGTTACGATGCCCCTTATAAAAACCAGGGCCATAGATGATGTGCCGGTGCTAGGCCTCACATTGTGGAGCGAACATTATGATGATTACCGGATAAAACAAATAGGGCAGCAGCTTACCAATGAAATAAAAAAAATAACGGATGTATCCGACATCAACATCCTCGGCGGCCGCAACCGTCAACTGAAAGTGGTTGTTGACAAAGACAAGATGGCCCAAAACCATGTTGACCTGCTGGCCATCAACCGTGCTTTACAGGGCGGCAACAGCCAGGCGCAGTCTGGCACATTGTACCAGCGCGATACTGCTTTTTCAGTTGAAACAGGCAATTTTTTAACAAGTGCGGATGATGTGGCGGGCATTGTGGTAGGCGTAAATGGGCAGCAGCCCGTTTACCTTAAACAGGTGGCCACGGTAACAGACGGCCCGCAAACACCCAGCCAGTATGTGCTGTTTGGTTATGGCAGTGCCGATAGTTCGGCAGCAAAAGCATACAGGAGCAGTTACCCGGCTGTTACCCTAGCCATCAATAAGAAGAAAGGTGCCGATGCCATGGCATTGAGCGAAAAAATACTGGCAAAAGTGGGGCGCCTGAAGAAAGACCTCATCCCGTCGGATGTGCAGGTAACCGTTACCCGCAATTATGGCGAAACAGCGTCGGCCAAGGTATCGGAATTGCTGTTCCACCTTTTTATTGCCATTGTGGTGGTAACGCTGTTTGTAATGCTGGCCATGGGCTGGCGCGGCGGGCTGGTGGTATTTTTATCCGTGCCGGTAACCTTTGCATTAACGCTGTTCAGCTACTACTTCATGCACTATACGCTTAACCGCATCACCCTGTTCGCGCTTGTATTTATCACGGGTATTGTGGTGGATGATTCCATCATCATAGCGGAGAACATGCACCGCCATTTTAAAATGAAACGTATGCCGCCGCTACAGGCTGCGATTTACGCGATAAACGAGGTGGGCAACCCAACCATATTGGCCACCTTTACGGTGATAGCGGCGGTACTGCCCATGGCCTTCGTATCGGGCATGATGGGGCCTTACATGAGCCCCATGCCCATAGGTGCATCCATAGCCATGATGTTCTCGTTGATCGTGGCATTGACGCTCACGCCGTATTTAGGGTACATTTTTTTACGGGAGAAAGAAAAGAAAGGCATCCAACATGAGGAAAGCAAGCCGCATACGCTGGAGCAAACCGGCATCTACAAAATATACCGCTCCTTCATACACCCCATGCTGGAGAAAAGGAGGAAACGCTGGGCATTTATTGTAAGCATTGTAGTTGTTTTATTGGGCACGCTAACCCTGTTTTATACCAAAGCTGTACCGGTAAAAATGTTGCCGTTTGATAACAAAAATGAGTTTCAGGTAGTGATTGATATGCCAGAGGGTACCCCATTGGAAAAAACACAAGCGGCGGCCAACGATATAGCCCTGTATATTGCCAAACAGCCACTGGTTAAAAACTACCAGGAGTACATCGGCACATCTGCCCCCATAAGCTTTAACGGGCTGGTAAGGCATTACGACTTGCGCGGCGGCGACAACATGGCCGACATACAGGTGAACATTGTGGATAAGGAAGAGCGCAAAATGCAAAGCCACGATGTTGCCAAAGCCATGCGGCCCGCCATACAGGCGATTGCCGCAAGATATAATGCCAACGTAAAACTGGTGGAAGTGCCACCCGGCCCGCCGGTATTGTCCACCCTGGTGGCAGAGGTGTACGGCCCTGATTACAGCAAACAAATAGATATTGCGGCGCAGCTTAAACAAAGGCTTGCCCAAACTGCAGATGTGGTGGATGTTGACTGGATGGTGGAAGACAGCCAGCCCGAATACAATATTGAAGTAGACAAGGAAAAAGCCATGCGTTACGGCATTGCCCCGGCGCAGATCACCGCCACGGTTAACGCGGCATTAACGGGCATGAACGCAGGCTTCCTGTACCAACCATCCTCATACCACCAAACCGGTATTGAACTGCAATTGAAAGATGCCGATAAAACAAGCATGGATGATATACTTGCCGTGAATATTACAGGTTTGCAAGGCAACTCTGTTCCGCTGCGGGACCTTGTGACGGTGACCAGACAAACGAGGCAAAAAAGCATTTACCGCAAAAACCAGAAAGAAGTGGTGTATGTGCTGGCAGATATGGCCGGCAAGTTGGAAAGCCCTTTCTATGCCATATCCAAAGTGTCGGACAGTTTAAAGAACATAAAAGTGCCTGCGGGTTACAGCCTTGGCGAAGAATATACCAAACAGCCCGAAGAAGAAAATAACTACACTGTAAAATGGGACGGTGAATGGCAGATAACCTTCGAGGTGTTCCGCGACCTGGGTATAGCGTTTGCGGCCGTTATCGTCATCATCTACATACTTATAGTGGGCTGGTTTCAAAACTTTACCGTGCCGTTGGTTATGCTTGCCGCCATCCCCTTGTCGCTCATCGGCATCGTGCTTGGCCACTGGATGCTGGGTGCTTATTTCACGGCCACCTCCATGATTGGGTTTATTGCACTGGCCGGGGTGATGGTGCGCAACTCCGTGTTGCTGATAGATTTTATAAACATCCGCATCCGCGAAGGCATACCCCTTAAACAGGCCATCATCGAAGCGGGTGCTGTAAGAACAACCCCCATCCTGCTAACGGCTGGTGCGGTGGCACTGGGCGCGGTGATTATACTGTTCGACCCCATCTTCCAGGGGCTTGCCATATCGCTTATGGGCGGTACCATCACATCAACCTTCCTTACCCTGCTTGTGGTGCCGTTGCTGTATTATAAAATGATGCGTAAAAAAGTTAAATAGAAAAACCGGGCCGGGCAGCGGCCAATGCAGCACCCGGCTTTTTAACCATTTTAAAACATTTATGTATGAAACTATTGATAGCGCTTTGCCTGGAAGAAGACCGACAAACGGTGGCGGCCATTTTTAAAAGAGCGGAAATAGGCATTTACAGTGCGGTGGAAACTACCGGCTTTAAAGGCTTTGCACCTGCCAACCTGTTAGATGACTGGTTCAGCAGCGGCGGAGACGCGTTCAGCTCCGCTGCAATGTTCAGCTTTACAACGGTAGAACTCGCGGCCAAAGCTTTGTTATTGGTAAAACAATATAACACTGATAACCCCACCAACTTCCCGGTTAGGGCATTTATTATGCCTGTGGATGCCTCTTCTCACGAGAATTAAAAATTGACACTATGAAAGAAAGAATTGTTCGCGCCGTAGCAGGCAGCTTGGTACTAATAGCCCTGGTGCTTGCAGTAGCTGTAAATATCCACTGGTTATGGCTCGCTGTTTTTGTTGGTGTAAACCTGCTGCAGTCATCAGTTAGCAGATTTTGCCCGCTGGAAAAAATATTGCAAGCCGCCGGGATGGATAAGACCTCCAAACGCATTAATTAAAACGGGTTGAAAAACACTAGGCAGCGCACAAAGCCGCATCATTCATGTTCGCAGCTTTGCGCTTTTGGGGAAACATTTTTTTCAGCCAGCCCCCGGTGGGCATCGGGTTGCGCGCAAAAAACGCAAAGCCACTAAGCAAGCAGGCTCCCCATAGCTTAGCCAAAAGCCCGCAATGCAAAAGGCAGCAATGCGTTACTGCGTTGCTGCCTTCCATCCAACCCCTACAAAACCAATCCCCTACGCTTTTTTTACTTTGCAAGTGTTAATGCCAACAATAGTGTACAGTGGGCAAAAACTAACCAAGCTTGTTAATAGAAACACACCACCCACGGCGGCCAAAACTATGCCCCATGTACCTTCCACCGTTTTAAGGGCATACAGTAGTATAAACGCAACCCCAAGTATAATGCGGATAATGCGGTCAGCAGAGCCCATATTTTTTTTCATGGCAAAGTTTTTTGATAAAGAATGTTTGTTTATAAAGGCAAAGCTAAAACGCAGCGGCATTACCAACCGTGACATGAGTCACGGCGAGGGCTGACTAACATCAACGCGCAAACAAAGCGTTTCATGTGACTAATGCAGCATAAGCACCACATAAAAATTCCACTAAAATAAATGAATTTATGCAACCAGCACATCTAAAAAAGCAATATGCCCCTACGCAGGATTTGGAATATGTAAAAGTTACTGCATACAATATAAGCTTATTGCAACAGCAATTTTCACAACCCTTTTTTTAGTAATTGTGGCTTAACGGCAGTGCAGTTTGTTCTGTTGATTTCAACCCTTTGAACGGGGTATGCGTTTGTATAGATTGATTGGAGCAAACTAATGGATTGTAAGACATTTGCGGCCCAATGTGGTGGCAATAAAGTTAGTGGCCATTGGCAACACTTAGCAAGAAATTGGAGAGTGAGAATATAAAAAACTAAAAGAAAACAGCAGCTACAACCGCCGTTTTCTTTTATACAATATTACCACTTACGGCTGCCGCTTTTGTCGCTGTAGTCGGTACGCCTAGGTTCTTTGGGCCTTGCTTGTGCAACAAATAACGGGCGCCCTTCAATCTCTTTATTGTTAAGCCCTACAATAGCTTCGTTAGCTTCTGCGTCACTGGGCATATCAACAAAAGCAAACCCGCGCGATTTTTGGGTTAGCACATCCATAACCAGCCTAGCTGATTTTACTGCGCCGTACTTGCCGAATAAATTTTTTAAATCTTCTTCACTAGTGTGATAGCTAACATTAGAAACGTACATGTTCATAATAAACAAAAATTTTGATAGAATGTATTAGGTTAGATTAGCACCGTAAAAACCAAAAATGCACAGGTGATACTTTAGCAGAAAGCAAAAAAACTGTTCAGGCGTGGAGTATAAACAAATACTAATATAGGTGAAGGTATGCACATTGCATTACCCCACCAATTATAATATATAAATTACTGCTACTTTAACTGAAACTGCTTTGAACCCAGCTGCTTCATTAACCGCACATGCGATGCAAGGGCCCCTGCCATTGTTTTGTATGAGTGGTAGGGTATGTTGAATGAGTTACATGTTTCCTTCACAATTTTACTTAGTGCTGGATAATGCACATGGCTGATGCGGGGAAAAAGATGGTGTTCCACCTGAAAATTTAAACCGCCCACAAACCACGAGATCATTTTGTTTCTTTCGGCAAAATTTGCGGTGGTCATCAACTCGTGCACTGCCCATTCGCTCTGTATTACTTTAGGTGCTTCCCCAGCTTCTTCAAAAGAAGTTTTTTCCACCACATGCGCCAGTTGAAAAACAACTGACAAGGTAAGCCCCATGGCTATGTTAACCAACAAATAACCCACCAACCAAGCACCCCAGCCAACGCAGTAAATGGGTACAATTATGTAAAAAACTGCATACAACAATTTGCTAACCCAAAAAATAATGTGCTCCCTAACAGGTATCTTCATATCTGTAACCACAATTTTTCTGGAAAAGTATTTAAGCATATCCGTTAAATACACCCACAATATGGTGCTTAGCGAATAGAGCAGAAACATATAAATAAACTGATACCGGTGTGCGGGCTTCCATTGCTGTGTGGGGCAATGCCTTAATAAGGGCGACTTTACAATATCATCGTCCACACCATCCACATTCGTATACGTATGGTGTATTATATTGTGCTTTATTTTCCAAATAAAGGCGTTGCTACCCAATGCATTCATTGTTAAGCTCATGGTATCGTTAACCCATTTCTTGCCGGAAAAACTGCCGTGGCAGGCATCGTGCATAATATTAAACGCAATGGATACAAGCGTTAAGCCAAGCCCAATTGACAAAACAATACCTACAAAGGCATGGTAACTGCCAAACAATAGAAAAGCGTATAAAAAAAGGGCCAAGGGAAATAATATCAACGCCTTAATATATAGTTTATAATTGCCTGTCTTCTTTATTTGATTTTTTGCAAAATAATCATCCACCGATTTTTTCAGCGACTTGAAAAACACCTGCTCTTTGTTGTTAAATGAAACTTTAGCCATGGTATGTGGTTGGGCACATGCTGAATTGCAGTGCTGCCAACGCGTTAAAAGTAGGCTAATTACCCCAATATGGTTTGGTAATTTTTTGTTGCAATGCCATTGCTGCGTTTGGCAAATACCCTTACTGTAATAAAATAATTGAAAAACTGTGGATTATTTATAATACCTTTATAAGCAAGACATCGCCTTTTTGACAAACTTGACGGTTTCCCTCTATTAATTGTACGCCCTGTAATACGCTTAACAGCTATCGCGCTACCTGTTACCTGCATAAACAATCCGGCATTTAATAATGGCTAATAAAATAGCAACCATTAATTTTTAAGGGGCGTAATACCTAATGGATTAAAAGAAGCTTGTTTAACAACACAGCACCCTTATGGCAGTAATTGATTAACAAAAATAACCATTGCAACCTAATATTAAAATACTTTACAATGAATATTGAGCAAATAGAAAAATTTCTTGGCAAGCAAAAATCGCACAAAGGCGAACAGGTGAAAATAAGCTTTAAAAAACGGGAAACCATGTACGGGCTATTTGTGGAAGGCAAAGACTACAACGACCTAAAGGCAAAAAACTTTTGGCGTGTTGTTTCCGTGCCCAACATGCAGGCTTGGAATGAGTCGAAGGATGCCAACTTGGCTAAAATATTCGACGGCTCAGGTTTTTCGAGGCTTGGCGTAAACGACATTTAGCCAAAATATTGTGTGGGCCGCCCGGGCCTAACGCTTTGTATAACACCTACAAAAACACCATGGCCGTAAAAATATTAATACAACACAGCACCGTTTACAGCTATAGCCAGCCAGTATTGCTTTCAACGCATAAAATAAGGCTTAAGCCCACTGCCGACTGTGCAACTGCCATTGAAAACTATTCGCTAACCATTTACCCGAGCAACCATGTTGTGCATTGGTTGCAGGACCCATTTGGCAATTTTGAAGCCAGGGTTGACTTTCAGGGTAGTGTGCAGCAACTGGTAATTGACGTAGAAATAACCGCTGTAATGCAGCCCGTGAACCCGTTTGATTTTTTTGTGGATGATTATGCGCAGGATTTTCCTTTTGAATACACCGGCAAACTAAAACGGGAACTTTACCTGTACCTTGAAACAAACTACAGCGACATTGCTATAAACACTTGGCTACAAAAGGTTAACCGTAGCAAAACGGAGACAATCTCCTTTCTATCAACGCTAACCAGCATAGTGTATAACGATATTGCCTACAAGGTACGTATGCAACCAGGGGTACAAACGCCAGGGGAATCGTTGCAATTGGGCTCGGGCTCATGCAGGGATTCTGCTTGGCTGCTGGTGCAAATATTACGCAACTTACAACTAGCTGCCCGTTTCGTGTCGGGCTATATCGTGCAATTTGCCAACGGTTTTGCCAACACCAGTAACAACGAACCGGGTACCACAGGGCTGCATGCGTGGGTGGAGGTGTACATACCCGGTGCCGGGTGGATAGGGCTTGACCCATCGAACGGCCTTTTTGCGGCAGAGGGGTATATGCCGCTTGCCCGTACACCTGACTATGAGGACGCCGCAGCCGTTACGGGTACAGCAAGCATTAGCGACACCCTACTAACTTTTAGCAACAAGGTTATGAGGCTTTATAATTAGCAACAGGTAGCCATTAGCCATAACAATATTAATAAACAAGCAATTTTAAGAGTATATGTACACAAAGCAAATTGACAGTTCGTTTTCAACAGAACAGGCCGCAAGGGAATATGCAAGCAAGGAATCAAGCGCAAACCGTAGCCGTTTGTATATAATATTAACAGCAGACGAATACTTTGTAACTGCCACTAAAGACGTACAGCCTTATGAAAAACTGATAGCCAGTTATATAGGTGGCCTTACCGGTAAATAGACAAATGGCAAAGCCAAGTGTGTTTAATTAAATTAATTTGTGGCTATATAAGCCACGGGGCGGGTGCCTTAGAGTTGCCCGCCCGGCCCACCCTTCTAACAGGTGTAACCACAATCCCAATATATAGGCCAATGTCATTTAATTTAGAGATTTGTGAAGAAACTCCAAGAGTCCTTGGTACAAATCTGGGCGGGCAATTTCGGTTGTGCCTGCACTCCATCGGAGTCCTATGGAAAAACGAAAATAAGGGCTCAAGTAAACGACATTGAAATATAGGCTGAGCCTTACCACTTTGCCACCAACCCAATATTTTTTAAGGCCAGTAACTTTTACAAGCATGCACCGTTGCACGGTATAAAACCAAGCCATGCTAAAAAACTACCTTAAAACAGCCATCCGTAACCTGTGGAAAAACAAAGGGTTTTCCGCTATTAATATATTTGGCCTGGCAATTGGCGTAGCAACCTGCCTGGTTATATTGCTGTATGTGGTGGATGAGCTGAGTTATGATAAATACAACCTGAAAGCCGAAAACATTTACCGGATTGACGAAGAGATTAAGTTTGGCGACAACCACTACGACGGCACTGATGCCCCCGCCCTTTTGGGGCCCGTATTTGCCAAAACATTTGCGCAAATTGTACAATTTACAAGGTTTAGGCAACGCGGCGGGCTAACCATAAAAAGGGGAGGCGAAAAGTTTAGGGAAGAAAAAGCTGTTTATGCCGACTCCACCTTGTTTGACGTATTTACCCTGCCATTTATTGACGGAGACCCAAAAACGGCACTAAAAAACCCGCATTCGCTGGTAATAACGGCCTCCACCGCCCTTAAGTACTTTAGCACCACCCACGCCGTTGGCAAAATACTACTGGTTAACGACAACACCTGTAAAATAACCGGCGTTATAAACGACATACCAACCCAATCGCACTTCAACTTCGACTTTTTTGTACCGCTTTGCGAAGATGGCAACAGCAAAGGCGATAACTGGCTTAGCAACAATTACCAAACATACATTGTACTACGCCCAAGTACAAACACTGCCAGTATTGCCGCCACTTTTAATATTGAATTGGAGAAATATGTGGCACCTATTTTAAAAAGCGTTATAAACCTCGACATTAACGACTTTAAAAAAGGCGGCGGTTTTGTAAAGGTTAGCCTTATGCCCCTTACCAAAATACACCTGTACAGCAACAAAAAAGACGAGTTGGGCGTAAATGGCAATATTGAATACGTGTATATTTTTTCCGCCATCGCCATATTTATACTGCTGATAGCCTGCGTAAACTTTATGAACCTATCTACCGCCCGCTCCGCCAACCGCGCGAAAGAAGTTGGGGTACGCAAGGTATTAGGGTCGTTGCGCAAAAACCTAATCGGCCAGTTTTTAACTGAGTCGCTACTGATAAGCCTTATATCATTCGTATTGGCTATTGGCCTTTCATTCTTCATGTTGCGGCTATTTAACCAATTGGCGCAAAAGCAAATAAGCTGGCTGGCATTGTTTACCCCAGGCATGTTGTTTGCTATTTTGGCATTAATGGTGGTGGTAGGTTTTTTGGCAGGCAGCTACCCAGCGTTTTTCCTTTCCTCCTTCCAGCCGATTGAAGTATTGAAAGGCAGGCTGTCAAGGGGCTTCAAAGGCTCTATCCTACGCAATGCCCTGGTGGTGTTCCAATTTGCCATCTCCATCATGCTTATGGTAGGCACCGCAGTTATCTATAACCAATTAAATTACATACGCAATAAAGATATTGGCTTTAGTAAAGACCAAATATTGGTTATACAAAATACCTACGCGCTAAACAACCAGCAAACAGCCTTTAGGAATGATATTTTGCAAATGACCGGCGTAAAAAATGCCACCTACACCGGCTATTTGCCTGTAACCGGCTGGCGTAACAACGATGCTATTTTCCCCACTACGGACCTAGACATAAAAAAAGCCATTTCTGCCCAACAATGGGAGGTGGACGAGGATTATATAACTACCCTGCAAATGACCATGAAGCTGGGGCGGAACTTTTCAAAACAGTTCCTCTCTGACTCCAGCGCAGTTATTATCAACGAAGCGGCGGCCAAATTTTTAGGCACCCAAAACCCAGTTAACAAAACACTTTACCGCATCGACAACATAAAAACCAAAAAGCTAATCAAGTATAATATAATAGGCGTGGTAAAAAATTTCAATTTTACTACGCTTAAGGAGGAGGTTACCCCCTTGGCACTTTACTTGCACCAGAACTATGGCAGCATGGCCGTACGAATAAAAACGCAGGACATACCCAGCCTGTTAAGCCAAATTAAGGCCAAATGGCACGCCTTGGTGCCATCGCAGGCAGTTAGCTATTCTTTTATGGATGAAGATTTTAACAAGCAGTACGAGGCCGAGCAGCGCACTGGCAACATCTCCATCACGTTTTCGGTGCTGGCTATCCTCATCGCCTGCCTGGGGCTATTTGGGTTGGTGACCTATGCGGCAGAACAGCGCATAAAGGAGATAGGCATACGCAAAGTACTTGGTGCCAACATTGCCAATATCATCAACATGCTTTCCAAAGACTTTATAAAACTAGTGTTGGCGGCCATTATCATTGCCACCCCCATTGCTTGGTGGGTTATGCACCAATGGCTGCAAGACTTTGCCTACCGTGTACAAATTTCGTGGTGGATATTCGCCATCGCCGGTTCCATGGCCCTACTAATTGCTTTGGCAACCGTTAGCCTACAGGCTGTTAAGGCAGCATTGAAAAACCCCGTAAAGAGTTTAAGAACGGAGTGAGGCATACCCTTTCCCTTAATCCCTCCCCCTTTAAGGGCAAAGAGGTGGAGGAAAAGGACATTTATGTATTAGGAACAGAGGTTTTGTGAAATGGCCCTGTTTATTGCTGAATTCCGGATTTAGCAATAAACAGTTGGCGCTGGCGCACCATGCACCCTTACATCCGCACAACCATGAAACCTGAAACCATAACCTTGCAATCGGATTTCATATACGTACGATTTCGTACACGAAGTGTACGTTTTCGTACACCTCAATTAAGTGCTTTTACCTAACCCCTTTATTCACAATGCCTTCTGTGGTTGGCATACCCGTTGAAAGGTTAATTGGGCATATTATGCCTGATACAAAACAACTGTGCCCAAGAAGCTATCGGTATTTGGGCGCAGGGAAAGTATCAACAGCAGAATTACCGCCTTGGCAGTAACCTTTAATAGCAAAAACAAGTATTGGGTTTGATAAACCAAAAAAACTTTTATGATAAAAAATTACTTACTGGTTGCATTTAGAAATCTACGCAAAAACAAAACATTCTCGTTCATTAATATTTCCGGGCTGTCACTCGGTATAGCCTGTAGCTTACTAATCATGTTGTGGGTAACGGATGAACGCAATATGGATAAATTTAATAAGGACGGCGACAGGATATACAGTATTTACGAGCGGCAGTATTACGATAATAAAATTGATGCATTCCACTCAACCCCTGGTGTGCTGCCCGAGGAAATTAAAAGGGTGATGCCCCAAGTGCAATACTCCAGCGGCTTTGCGTGGAACGAGGACAATACCTTTCAGGTTGGCAACAAGATAATGAAGGAAAAAGGTAACCACGCCAGTGCTGATTTTTTCAAAATATTCAGTTATACGCTGTTGCAGGGCAACGCCGCCACAGCACTCAACACACCGGCTACGATAGCCATTTCCCGTAAAATGGCCAACGATTTTTTTGGCAGCCCCCAGGCGGCCATCAGCAAAACAGTACGGTTCGACAACCGGAAAAACTTTACCGTTAGCGCTGTTTTTGAAAACCCCGGCGAAAACATGTCGGCCAAGTTTGACTACATTATCAATTGGCAGGCGTTTTTTGAAGACAATGAGTGGGCAAAGGAATGGGGTAACAATGGCCCCCAAACACTAATAACATTGAAAGCAGGCACCAACCCTGTTGACTTTGAAAAAAGCATCACCAAATTTTTGGATAAATACAATAAAGAACAAGGCAAAGGCTTTCATATTGAGCTTGGCATGCAGCGCTTTGACGACCAGTACCTACACTCGCATTTTGATGCCCAGGGTAAGTTAGACGGCGGCCGAATTGAATATGTAAACCTGTTTAGCTTGGTGGCAGTATTTATACTGTTGATTGCCTGTATTAATTTTATGAACCTAACTACTGCCCGCTCGGTTAAGCGGGGTAAGGAAATTGGCATACGTAAAGTGGTTGGTGCTGTGCGCTTTGCTTTAATACGCCAGTTTATTGGCGAAGCAATACTGCTAACGTTTTTGTCTGTTTTAGTGGCACTGCTGTTGGTAATTATACTATTGCCCTTGTTTAACGGGCTAACACAAAAACAAATTTCTTTTCCTTTTGGTAACCCCATTTTTTGGGCCGCCATAGTGGGGTTAACCTTTTTAACAGGGCTGCTTGCAGGCAGCTACCCAGCCCTGTTTCTATCGTCATTCAACCCCATTGTAGTGCTAAAAGGGCTGCCCAAATTTAGTTCGGGCGTGGTGTGGTTCCGTAAGGGCTTGGTTATATTTCAATTTGTGCTGTCTATTGTACTTATCATCAGCACAATAGTGGTATCCAAACAAATAAATTATATACAAACAAAAAACTTGGGCTACGACAGGGAGAACCTTATTTATGTTCCCTTGGAAGGCGACCTGCCAAAGCAATACACACTATTAAAACAACAGGCACTCAATAGCCCCGGTATAAAAAGCATCACCCGCATTTCGCAAACGCCCACCCAAATACAAAACGGCACCTATGGCGTTGACTGGGATGGCAAGGATGCCAATTCAAAGCCGATGTTTACCAATGCTTCCGTTGGATACGATTTTATTAAAACAATGAATATACAGCTGCTGCAGGGGCGCGATTTTTCGAAGGACTTCCCCACCGATTCTGTTGGTTACATTTTAAACGAGCAGGCGTTGGCCAAAGTGGGGTACAAAAACCCTTTGGGCAGGCGCATAAAATTTTGGGGCAAAAACGGCACCATCGTGGGTACCGTGAAGGACTTCCATTTTAACTCCCTAAAGGTGCCTGTTAATGCATTAATTATGCGCCTCGGGGAGACCGACGGGTATGGTAGCATGCTTATAAAAACACAGCCCGGCAAAACAAAGGAAGCGCTGGCAAGTATTGAGGCTTTGTGCCACCGCTTAAACCCAAAATTCCCTTTTACTTACCAGTTTTCTGATGAGGAATATAAGAAGCTGTATACCGATGAACAAATGGTGGGTACGCTGGCAAACTGTTTCGCATTCCTTGCCATATTTATATCCTGCTTAGGTTTATTGGGGCTGGCTATGTTTACGGCTGAGCAACGCAAGAAAGAAATCGGTATCCGCAAGGTACTTGGTGCCAGCACAGGGTCGCTGTTTAACCTTTTGTCAAAAGAATTTTTAACGCTGGTGATAACCGGTTTTGTAATAGCATCGCCGCTGGCGTGGTACAGTATGAGCAAATGGCTGCAGGAATACACCTACCGTACTAGTTTAAGTTGGTGGATGTTTGTGGTAGCGGGGCTTACGGCTGTGTTAATAACGCTGCTTACCGTAAGCTTCCAAGCAGGCAAGGCGGCGTTAATGAACCCAGTGAAGAGCTTGAGGACGGAATAGGGGAGGTGAATCGTGAATCGGCAAACGTGAATGATGTTTTATGGATGGAACGCAGATTTTCAGGATTGAAAGGGATGCAAGCGATTTATTGTACAATTTCAATTACGCCCTCGCACCCTTATCTGCGGTAATCCCTAAAATCCATTCAATCTGCGTTCAACAATTGGCGTACACATCGGCACAACTATAATCTATCCCGAAGGTATCCCTTTGGGCAAACTGAAAACTATAAACTGAGGATATGTTAAAAAACTATTTTAAAGTTGCCTTGCGCAGTATGATGCGCCGCAAAGGATTTTCACTGCTGAACATAAGTGGGCTTGCTATTGGCATGGCCAGTGCCATGCTTATTTTGTTATGGGTGCAGAATGAAGTAGGCTACGACCGCTTTTACCCTAATGCCAACAGGCTGTACGTGGCATGGAACCGCGATAAATGGGGCGATGTATTAACTTGCTGGAGTACCACCCCAAAAGTGTTTGGCCCAGCCTTAAAGCATGAGTTTCCAGAAGTGGAAAAGGAAACGCGCGTTAATTGGAACCAAAACTTATTGTTTACCGTGGGTGAAAAACGCATTACCGTGCAGGGTACCATGGTTGACCCCGACTTTCTCACCATGTTTAGCTTACCCATGGCAAACGGAGACGTAAATACGGCGCTAAATGGCCCAAGTTCTGTGGTACTTTCGCAAAAAATGGCGATTAGGCTGTTTGGCAGCGAAAACAATGCCCCCGGCAAAGTGGTAAAAATTGACAACAAGTATAATTTTACCGTAAGCGCCGTAATGAAGGATTTGCCTAACAACACCAATTTTCGTTTTGATTTTTTGCTGCCCTGGTCATACATGCGCTTAACAAATAATGATGACAGCACTTGGGGCAACAACAGCACCCGCAACTATATACTGCTAAAACAAAATACAAACATTGACAATGTAAATGCCAAAATACAAAACTTCTCTATAAAGCACCAAGGGCAAGGTGCCACAACCCAAAATTTCCTATACCCTTTAAGCAAGATGCGTTTATACTCCGAATTTAAAAATGGCATACCCGTTGGCGGCCGCATTAATATTGTGCGGGTGTTTACTATTATCGCTATTTTTATTTTACTGATTGCCTGTATAAACTTTATGAACCTATCCACCGCGCGCAGTGAAAAACGCGCCAAGGAAGTTGGCATACGCAAAGTGGCGGGTGCGCTTAAACAAGGCCTTATAGGCCAGTTTTTGGCAGAATCCATCCTTATTTCGTTTATTGCCGGGCTGGTGGCATTGGGTGTGGTGCAGCTTAGCCTGCATGGCTTCAACAACCTAACAAGAAAGGAGCTTTTTATTAATTATGGCTCGGTGTATTTCTGGCTAGCATTCGTCGCCTTTATAACATTCACGGGCGTTCTGGCGGGCAGTTACCCAGCGTTTTTTCTATCATCCTTTAAGCCCGTAGCTGTGCTTAAAGGCACATTTAAAAAAGCACACGCCTTGGTTACGCCGCGCAAAATTTTAGTGGTATTGCAATTTACGTTTGCCATTGCACTTATCATTTGTACCATCATCATTGAACAGCAATTAAAATATGGGCAAGACAGGGAAAACGGATACGACAAAAACAACCTGGTATATGTGTTTATGACGGGTGATGTGGAAAAAAAATATACAACGATAAAAGAAGAACTTTTGCAAAAAGGCATTGCCACATCCATTAGCAAAACAAGCTCGCCCATTACAGAATCGTGGAGCAACACCTGGGGCATCGGCTGGCAGGGTAAGGCCGCCAACGACAAAACAATCATCAACCTGTTTTGCAGCGATGGCAATTTAGTACCCACCGCAGGCATGAAAATAATTGACGGCCGTGACATTGACCTAAAAAAATATCCCGGCGATTCTTTGTCGGCCGTAATTAACGAAACAACAGCAAAAATTATGAAATTTAAGCACCCCATAGGCCAGGTGCTTAACAACGACACCAATTATACGGTAGTGGGCGTGGTGAAGGATTTTATCATGGAATCGCCATACGAGCCCATCAGGCCCATCGTTATTTTTGGCCCGCACATACAGTTTTTCAACACCATCCATATTAAGTTAAACAACCAAAAGACCACCGCACAAAACCTTGCGGATATGGAAAAAATATTTAAACAATATAACCCTCAGTACCCTTTTGACTACCATTTTGCCGATGACGAATATGCCCACAAATTTGAGGAAGAAAAACTTACCGGCACCTTGGCAGCCTTGTTTGGGGGCCTCACAGTTTTTATCGCCTGTTTGGGCCTGTTTGGCCTGGCTTCGTATATGGCCGAGAACCGGATAAAAGAAATAGGTGTACGCAAAGTGTTAGGGGCCTCCGTGGGCAGCATTGCCACCCTACTATCCAAAGACTTTATAAAACTGGTTACCATAGCCATTGTGCTGGCAACGCCGGTGGCTTGGTGGCTTATGGACAAATGGCTGAAAGGCTACGAGTACCATACCGGCATTAGTTGGGTGGTGTTTGCCGCATCCGGCATATTGGCCGTTGCCATTGCTATTTGCACGGTTAGCTTCCAGGCCATTAAAGCGGCTGTGGCTAACCCAGTGACGAGTTTGCGGACGGAATGACCTACGTGAATCGTGAAACGTCAATCGTGAATCTTTGTGTGTGCCTAAAATAGGTTGACAAAAAAATGTCACTTATGAGGCATGAAAGTAAGAAAAAGTTCGAAGTCCGTGAGCGCCGTGTATTCTCTGAGGAGTTGAAGAAAAAGGTGGTGAAAGACTTGGTGGGCAAGCGTACGACTGTGACGAAGTTGATGGCCGAACACCAAGTCAGCGCGCAGACAGTCTACCGTTGGCTGTACAAGTATTCCCCGTATCATGAGCAAAAGTGTACTTTAGTAGTACAGATGAAAAGCGAGGAAGCCAAGAACCAAGATTTGCAGGCCGGATAGCTGAACTTGAGCGGGCCGTGGGCAAAAAGCAGCTTGAGATAGATTTTTTGAACAGGCTTTTAGAGGTGGGTAGCTCGGAGTTGGGGTTTGACCTAAAAAAAAATTTCAGCACGCCACCGTCGAATGGTACAGGTTCCACAAGCAAAAACACGGGTACAAAATGAACGATGTTTTTGCGTTGTGCGGCATAAGCCGGCAGGCGCACCACCAATCTGTGCAGAGGCATGTAGAGGAAGGGCAGAATGCGGAGTTGTATGTGCGGATGATGGAACAGGTAAGGGAGATACACCCGGGCATGGGCATACGCACTATGTACGAGATGCTCAGGCCGGAAGGCATAGGCAGGGATGCATTTGTGGCACTGGGCCTGCAGGAGGGCTTCAGGCTGAAGAGTATTGAGAAGAGCACGAGGACTACCTACAGCATCAAGTCCAGCCGTTACGGCAACTTGCTGGGCGGCATGGGGTTTACAGGTATAAACCAGGTGTGGAGCAGCGACATCACTTACCTGTACTGCCTGGACCAGTTCTTTTACATAGTATTGATAATGGATGTTTACTCAAGGAGGGTCGTGGGTTACAGCCTTGCCGGTAATATGAGGGCAGAAAACAACCTTTCTGCCCTCAGGATGGCATTGGCATTGAGGGGTGTGGGCAATTACAACGGAAGCCTCATACACCACTCTGACAAAGGCACCCAGTATGCAGCCAATGACTACACAGACCTGCTTGGGGACTATGGGATACGCATAAGCATGTGCGACGAAGTGTATGAGAACACACACATAGAAAGGCTTAACGACACTATCAAAAACCAATATCTCAACAGGATGGAGATCAACAACAGGCAGCAGCTTGAAAAAAAGCTGCATGCAGCCATAAAGGCTTATAACGAGGAGAGGCCGCCCCAGAGCATAAACAAGAATACGCCTGTTGAATATGAAAAACACTTGTTGGGGATCGAAACAGACAAACGCAACAAAATGACAATATACACCATCAAAAATGATGAAAGGATATCGCAGCCAACGCAGTTAAATTTGTTTGATATTAATTAAAAAACATGTCAACCTATTTTAGGCACACACACTTGTTGATGGAACGCAGATTGTTAGGATGGCCTGGATGAATGAGATTTTCTTATTTATCTGCAATTATCTTGAAAACCCTAACAATCTGCGTTCTATCATCCGCACAAACTGAAAACTGAAAACTATAAACTATTAATATGTTTAAAAACTATCTTATCGTAGCACTCAGAAACTTTTGGCGCAACAAAGTGTTTTCGCTGATTAACATTATTGGCCTCGCCATCGGCATTAGCGCATCATTGGTTATCTTTCTATTGGTGTCGTACGATTTTAATTTTGATAAGTTTCATAAAGACGGGGAAAGGATTTACCGTGTTGTTTCCGACTTTACATTTGGTGGTGAAGCATACCATAACTCCGGGGTATGTGCACCGTTGGCGGCAGCGGTAAAAAAAGAAGTAACAGGTGTTGACATTGTTGCCCCTTTTTATGAATGGGATGACAACCTAAAAGTAACCGTGCCTTACCCCGATGCAGGCAAGCCGGTTGTCATAAAAAAACAAAAGGATGCCATTTTTGCCGACGAAAATTATTTTAACCTGGTTGGGTATACGTGGGTAGCAGGCTCGCCAAAAACAGCCCTCAACCAACCATACCAGTTGGTGCTTACAGAGAGCAGGGCAAAATTGTACTTTCCCAACCTTGCCCCGGCACAGGCAGTTGGTAAACAGGTAAGGTTTAATGATACCGTGCAAACAACTGTAACAGGTATCGTAAAAGACATTCAAGAAAATACCGACTTTACGTTCAAGGCGTTTGTATCATTCGCCACACTTAAATCAAAAAGGTTTGGCTTGATGGATTGGGATGAATGGGGCAACACCAACGGCGCTTCGCAGTTGTTTGTAAAAACGTCCATCGGCACAACACCTGCGCAGTTAACGCGCAAACTCAACAAACTATTTGAGGTTCACCATACGCCCGACCCCGAAGACCACAGCACTACAAGCTTTGCATTACAGCCACTGGCTGATTTGCACTTTAATGAAGTGTATGAAGGTTATGAGGGTGGGCATTTAGCTCATAAGCCTACCTTATACGGCTTGTTGGCCGTCGCAGCATTTCTGTTGCTGTTGGCATGCATTAACTTTATAAATCTTACCACCGCACAGGCATCGCAGCGCGCCAAGGAAATTGGCATACGCAAAACCATGGGCAGCACCAAACAACAACTTGCCTCGCAATTTTTAAGCGAAACATTTTTGTTAACCCTCATTGCTGGTTTACTATCCATTGCATTAACACCTTTACTGCTAAAAGTATTTGCCGATTTTGTTCCAGAAGGGCTGCATTTTAACTTGGCAAAACAGCCTGGCATTATATTGTTCCTGATTGGGCTAATTGTAACGGTAACTTTATTATCAGGTTTTTACCCGGCACTCATGCTTTCATCATACAACCCAGTATTGGTGTTAAAAAACCATACATTCAGCAATGCAGGTAAAACCCGCTCGGCTTGGCTGCGCAAATCATTAACCGTATCGCAGTTTGTAATAGCACAGGTGTTTATTATTGCAACCATATTGGTGGGCAAGCAAATAAGTTTTTCGCTCAATAAAGACCTCGGTTTTAGAAAAGATGCCGTACTCTATTTTAGCACCAATTATTACGATACCCTAAAAACCCACCAATCGGTATTGCTGCAACAATTAAGAACCATACCAGAAGTTGCCATGGTAAGCGTGGCAAACAACCCACCATCCAGCAACAGCACTTGGAGCAGCACCATGAAATATAAAGACGGCAAAAAAAACATTGAAACAGATGTGCAGGTAAAAATTGCTGACAGCAATTATATTGGTTTGTATAAAATAAAATTACTGGCTGGCACCAACCTTAGCAATTGCGACACCACCAATTCCGTAATCATCAACGAAACATATTTGCATATTTTAGGCTTTAAAAACCCACAGCAGGCCTTAAACAAACAAATAGATTGGGATAAGAAAAAAACCATTGTTGGTGTGGTGGCCGACTTTCACCAAAAATCGTTGCACGAATTGATAAAACCATTGGTAATTGCCAATGGCAACAAAAGGTCTAGGTCAATTAACATAGCCCTGCAACCGCAAAATGCAGAAGGCACCGTATGGAAAACAGGCATCAGCAAAATTGAAAAAACGTTTAAAAGCATTTACCCGGAAGATGATTTTGATTACCACTTTATAGACGATGCCATAGCAAAGTATTACACTGCCGAAAAAAACATCTCCAGCCTGTTAATGTGGGCCACGGGGCTTGCCATATTCATCAGCTGCCTTGGTTTGCTGGGGCTAGTGATTTATGTTACCAACCAACGCACTAAGGAAATTGGCATACGCAAAGTAGTGGGTGCAACTGTTACACAGATAGTTACCTTGCTGAGCAAAGATTTTTTGGCACTCATTGCCTTGGCTTTTGTAATTGCAGTACCCATTGCCTGGCTGGGCGCCAACAAATGGCTGGAAGGTTTTGCCTATAAAACAGCACTGGCTTGGTGGGTATTTGCATCTGGCGGCGCAACCATGCTAGTGCTTGCATTTGTGGTAATGTTGATAAGAACTTTCCGCGCGGCCACGGCCAACCCGGTGGAGAGTTTGCGGACGGAGTAGGATTGAAAAAAGTACAGCGGCGGTAATAAATTACGAGTTTGCCACACAGCATACTTAACTGGCATCAGTTGTGCTGTATGGCAAACTTGCTTTGTTAGGCTGTGGCAAACAACATTCTAGTAGATAATTTAAACCTCCCTGTTAAAAAATTGCGGTAGCCGTAACATTAAAAAAAAGTAAAACTTTTTATGTTTCGACCAAGTGTAATGCGTTAACCCTACATTTAGTAAGTTTATTAGCCAAAAAGCATGCATGGGCCTTATACCCTTTTGCCTATTAGCGCGCAATAACGCTTTTGGGACTTTATAAGAACCATTAATAAACTGTTACACTGAAAAACACATAAACCAAAAACCTTCCTCCAATTATTATGGAAAAAAAACTTCAAAACCAAGTAGCTATTATTACAGGTGCCAGCAGCGGTATTGGCGCAGGTGTGGCAAAAAGCCTTGCAGCATCGGGTGCCACTGTGGTAATTAACCACCCCGTGGCCGCAACAAAAGCACCCGCTGATGAGGTGCTGAATGAAGTTATTGCCGCGGGTGGCCAAGGCATAACCTACCAGTGCGATGTAAGCAAAGAAAGCGAGGTAGTGACCATGTTTGCCGATGTGGTAAAACAATTTGGCACCGTGGATATTTTGGTAAACAACGCAGGCCTGCAAAGAGATGCACCGTTTGACCAAATGACCTTGGAGCAATGGAATTTTGTAATTGGCGTAAACCTTACCGGGCAGTTTTTATGTGCCCGCGAAGCCATAAAAGAATACTTGCGGCGTGGCGTTGACCTAACCAGAAGCAAAGCCGCCGGCAAAATAATACACATGAGCAGCGTACACGAAGTAATACCCTGGGCCGGCCACGCCAACTACGCAGCCAGCAAAGGCGGTATTATGCTGATGATGAAAAGCATTGCGCAGGAGTATGCACACAAAAAAATACGCATCAACAGCATTTGCCCCGGGGCTATACAAACCCCCATTAACAGGCAGGCATGGGACACGCCCGAAGCCATGGACGCATTACTTACCCTTATACCCTACAAACGGATAGGCCAGCCCGAAGATATTGGCAACGCGGCAGTTTGGCTTGCCAGCGACGACAGTGACTATGTGAACGGCATCTCCCTATTTGTTGACGGCGGCATGACGCTGTACCCTGGGTTTACGACGAATGGATGATGGACGTGAAACGTGAATCGTGAAACGGCAATCGTGAAACGTGAATCGTGAAACGTGAAACGTGAATCGTGAAACGGCAATCGTGAATCGTGAATCGTGAATCGTGAATCGTGAAACGTGAAACGTGAAACGTGAAACGTGAATCGTGAATCGTGAATCGTGAATCGTGAAACGTGAAACGTGAAACGTGAAACGTGAATCGTGAATCGTGAAACGTGAATCGTGAATCGTGAATCGTGAAACGTGAATCGTGAATCGTGAAACGTGAATCGTGAATCGTGAAACGTGAAACGTGAATAAATACATGCGAGTTTTATGTTTTACTAATTACGTTGTCGCTAATAATTGACGTTTGACGACATTCACGATTCACGTTTCACGATTCACGACATTCACGTTTCACGTTTCACGATATTCACGTTTCACGACAATCACCCTATTCACGTTTAAAACAAGCCTATGTTTTTGCAGTTAAATCACCAGCAACTAGATGTGTATAAAATTTCTCGGGCTTTTGTAAAAGACTGTTATTCAGCCAGTAAGTTATTGCCACCAGATGAACGGTTTAATTTAATCCAGCAAATTAGGCGTGCAGCATTATCGGTACATCTTAATATTGCGGAAGGTTCATCAAGGAAGTCAGAACAAGAGAGAAAAAGATACTACGAAATAGCAAGGGGCTCTATTATTGAAATTGACGCAGCTTTTGACGTTTCAGCCGATCTTGAATATGTACAAAAGGAACAATTAACAAGCACGGGTGAAAATATGCAAAGATGCTTCTCCAAGCTTTCAAAAATGATAAACCTTTAACGGGAGACGGGAATCGTGAAACGAGAATCGTGAATCGTGAATCGTGAAACGAGAATCGTGAAACGAGAATCGGGGAACGAGAATCGTGAATCGTGAATCGTGAAACGTGAAACGTGAATATCGGGAAACGGCAATCGTGAAACGAGAATCGGGAAACGAGAATCGGGAATCGTGAATAAAATAAACAAGAATTTTTTCGTTCATATTTAGCAAAAGACCTAGGGCGGTTTCACGATATTTACGACATTCACGTTTCAGGTTATTCACGTTTCACGATATTCACGTTTCACGTTTCACGATATTCACGTTTCACGATTCACGATTCTCGTTTCACGATATTCACGTTTCACGTTTCACGCTTCACGATATTCACGAAATTCACGTTTCACGATATGAACGAACAACAACGCTTACAAAACCCGGCCTGGAAAAAATGGGGCCCTTACGTGTCAGACAGGCAGTGGGGCACGGTTAGGGAAGATTATAGCCCCGGTGGCAACGCATGGGGAAGCACCACCCACGACATGGCACGCAGCAAGGCCTGGCGCTGGGGCGAGGAAGGTATTGCCGGCATTTGCGATGAAAAGCAACTGCTGTGCTTTGCCATTGCCCTGTGGAACAAAAAAGACCCGATTATTAAAGAACGGTATTTTGGCCTAACTGGCGCGGAGGGCAACCATGGGGAAGATGTAAAGGAGCTGTACTACTATTTAGACAGCACGCCAACCCACAGCTACATGAAGATGCTGTACAAATACCCGCAGGCGGCTTACCCGTACCAATGGCTGATTGAGGAAAACAAGCGGCGCAACAGGCTACAGCCTGAATTTGAAATAATTGACACCGGCATATTTAACGATAACAGCTATTTTGACGTATTTACAGAATATGCAAAAGCCGCCGACGATGACCTATTGATAAAAATAACAGTGCACAACCGTGGCTTTGAGGATGCATCCGTTCATGTGCTGCCCACCGTTTGGTTCCGCAACACCTGGGCTTGGGGATATGATGATTACAAGCCCTCTATCATGTCGTCAAACAATGGAAACGTCGTTATCAACCACCGTGACCTTGGCAGCTATACAATACACCTTGACACGGCCGCCCCAACACTGTTTTGCGACAACGAAACCAATAACGAAAGGTTATACGGCACAAAAAATGTGTCAGCCCATCCAAAAGATGCAATAAACGACTACCTAGTTAACCACAACACAAAAGCGGTTAATATTTACGCGGCAGGCACAAAGGCGGCCATAAACTATGATGTTACCGTAAAAGCCGGGCAGAGCGTAACCATACGGCTAAGGATGGAAAAAACAAATTTGCAGCACCCTTTTGAGGATTTTGATGCCATCTTCAACAGCCGGTTGCAAGAGGCGGACGAGTTTTATAATGCCCTGCAAAAAGACATAAAAACCGACGATGAAAAACTAGTACAACGCCAAGCCTATGCGGGTATGCTTTGGAGCAAGCAGTTTTATTATTACGATATTCAGCAATGGCTCGACGGCGATCCCGCCCAACCTAAGCCGTCCGCCCAACGCAAAGATGCCCGCAACGGCAAATGGATGCACCTCAACAACGCCGATGTTATATCCATGCCCGATAAATGGGAATACCCTTGGTACGCCGCTTGGGACTTAGCATTTCATTGTATTTCTTTTGCCACCATTGACCCAGCCTTTGCAAAAAACCAGCTATGCCTGTTAACTAAGGAATGGTACATGCACCCCAACGGCCAACTACCCGCTTACGAATGGTCGTTCAGCGACGTAAACCCACCCGTGCATGCGTGGTCTACCTGGCGTGTGTATGAGATGGAAAAAAAATCAACCGGCGGTGGTGGCGATATTGCTTTTCTTGAATCAGTGTTCCACAAATTGCTAATAAACTTTACCTGGTGGGTAAACCGTAAAGACGCAGAGGGCAATAATATTTTTGAAGGAGGCTTTTTGGGCTTGGATAATATCGGCGTGTTCGACCGCAGTGCACCACTGCCCACAGGCGGCCACCTAGAGCAGGCCGACGGTACCAGTTGGATGGCTATGTACAGCTTGCACATGATGAAAATAGCCTTGGAACTGGCCTGCTACAATCCGGTTTACCAAGACCTAGCGACTAAATTTTTTGAGCACTTCCTGTACATTGCAGGTGCCATGGCCAATATGGGTACGGATGATAACGGGCTTTGGGATGAAACGGACCAGTTTTTTTACGATGCCCTACGTATGCCCGATGGCAGGGGCCAAAAACTGCGCGTACGCAGTATGGTTGGACTAATACCCTTGTTTGCGGTGGAAGTATTGGAACATGACTTACTGACCAAACTACCCGAATTTGCAGAACGCCTTACCTGGTTTTTAAACAACCGCCCAGACCTGGCAAGCATGGTGAGCCGTTGGCAAGAAAAAGGTGGTGGAGAAACCCATTTGCTAAGCCTGCTGCGCGGCCACCGCATGAAAAAGCTGCTGTTGCGCATGTTAGACGAAAAAGAGTTTTTAAGTGAATACGGCATAAGAGCCTTATCGAAATTCCATCACGACCATCCATTTGAAATGTGGGTAAATGGCACAAAATTTTCCGTTAACTATACACCCGGGGAAAGCGACACTGGCCTTTTTGGCGGCAACAGTAACTGGCGCGGCCCCATTTGGATGCCGGTAAATTACCTATTAGTCGAAAGCCTGCAACGCTTCCATTACTATTATGGCGAAGAATTTAAAGTGGAATGCCCCACGGGTAGCGGCCAATACCTTACCCTTAACGCCATTGCCGACTTTATCTCAACCCGTTTAAAGAATCTTTTTTTAGTCAACAATAATGGGGAGCGGCCAGTGTTAAACGGCTATGGTAAAATGCAGCATGATGAACATTTTAAAAATTATGTATTGTTTTACGAATACTTTCATGGCGATACTGGGGCGGGCGTTGGCGCATCCCACCAAACTGGGTGGACGGGGTTGATTGCCAAATTATTGTTGCCTAGGGAAGTGTAGGCTTGGCTTGTTAGTTTTAGGCAAATGGGATGCACATCAAGTGGGACGGAGGCCCCAAAAAACGAACTCACTTGGTTGTAAGGCAAACACCTAGTTTGCGTCATACACCAAAAACAAATTTATGAAAAAGATGTTCGTGTTGGCAGCATTTGCAGCTTTAGCATTTGGCGCAGTACATGCCCAAAAGGCCGAGATATTTAACGACAAGGGTGTGGCCGTGCATGGCTACGATGTGGTGGCGTATTTTACCAAAGGCAAGCCGGTAAAAGGCGATAGTAAGTTATCTTTTAGTTGGAACAACGCGACATGGTATTTTGCCGACCAGCAGGACTTAGACCTTTTTAAAGCCAACCCAGCAAAGTATGCGCCACAGTACGGCGGCTATTGTGCATACGGCGTGTCAGAAAACCACAAAGCACCTACCAAACCAGAAGCCTGGAGCATTGTAAACGGCAAGTTGTACCTAAACTACAACACTGATGTACAGGCAGATTGGAAAAAGGAACAAGACAAAAGAATATTGACTGCAGACAAGTTATGGACCGCGATAAAAGACAAAGAATAAAACACAAATTTGAACCCAAAATAAAAAAGCCTCCAAAATATGGAGGCTTTTTAATAACAATTAGTTTTGGTTAGTATGACCACAAGGACTGCTCATAGTCAAATATCTTCTCTTTAATCTTCTCTCCTTCCAACAGCCTGAACAGCGTATTGTTGGGATATTTTTGGGCAATGGTTTGATCGTATGAATTGTCTAAAGACGATTTCAAAATGTAGCTGCTAAACATACGGGCTTCAAACAAATCTTCCCAAGTGGTATGCGCACCTTTGTTTTTGGGATTGTACACATCATACTTAGCCAATGTAGGACGAATATCTGGATAATAAACCCACCAAACAGGCCTTTCGCTATTTGCTACAACATCACCTGTTGAAAGCTTGTAAGGGATAACTGGTGCTACTCCCAATATTCTAACATACATACGGCTTGTTTGCTTATCAAATATCCACTCTTCTTTAATCCTAAATTTATATATTGAATCAGGATCAACCGATTTAGGCCTAACCTGCAAACCAATTTTATTTTGATCACGGTCAAATATAGGCACGGTATCAGAACCACCACCAAAGGCTGAGAAGGCAGCATCAGGCGTAATCGGCGTAGTAAACCTATCATCATCGCTGCTAAAAGCAGTAACCTGACCGCTTTTAATTGCATTCAACAAAATTGAAATAAAGCGTTGGCTACCATTATCTTCTACCGCAGCATAACGGAAAGGCAGGTTAACTTTCTCCCTTGCGTCTATCTCTCTCCAAACCCTAACCCTGTACACAGCGTCATCCTCACGAATATTTTCATATTCCAAGGGTGTTCTTTCCTTGATAAGGTTCAACTCAATGGCGGCATCATTTCTCAAAGATGGCTTAGAACTATCCAACAGCCCGTTTGACCCTGCGACAACAGTAATTGGCAAATTTGATGCTGCTGGTGTGGCTGGCGGCGTTGTGCCATAATTATTGCCAGTTGCCTTTTTTGTGGTGTCTGCGGTACCATAATTAGTACCCCCATAATTTGAGTTCTGTTGGGTTGGGGTATTGGTCCTAACCGGGTTCTTAGTTTTTTTGCGTTGTGCCTCAGTAACATTTACCAGACACAAAATGGCAGACGCAAAAAGTAACCATTTAATATTTTTAATTATCATATATGTATCAAATTTAAAAAAGGTTAAACGCAATCGGAGGCAATGTACGCGTACCACCGGGGCCAGATGCTTTTATATTGTCAATTACTACGGTAGTGCCTGGTCTTGTTTGTTCAATAATGGTTCCCCTAACTGGGTCAAAAGAATCGCCAGCAACATCTGCAAATTTCAATTGAGGAAAGCCGTTACCTGTACAAACAATGGTGAAACCGACAACCTTGAATTTAACGCCTTCAAAAACGAAATTTTCAAGCAATGCACCAACACCAAACTGGGCTTTAAACTCATTAACGCGCATCCTGCCACCTTTATTGTTACCAACTATACCAACAGGGTCGGGTACGCTTTTAACTTTAAAAGTAAATTTCTGCGGTTGTTGCCCAGCAATGTCAAGGGTTATATTAGCTTCACCGGGTTTAGCAGGGTGAGCCACATATTTACCATTGCCTAAATTATCCAGCGTTCCGTTGTCAAGCGACGCTTGAACTTTCTCAGAACCCACATTGCCACCATTGATGGAAAGATGGTTATTCAAATCAACATAAAGAACTTTTACATCGTCTGCACTCACACTTGCACCAGTAGGCGACCCTACCGCATACTTTACATCTACATCTTTAGATTCCTGAAGACCAGTCGCCTGATTTACATAAACGATGTGAACCTTTTTTACGACATTGGGATTGGGCCCGCCTACAGTAGACTTGTATTCAGCTACACCATTTGCATTTAAAGGTACCGATTGCCCGTCAACGGTAACTACTGGCTTTGAATTACTGTTAAATGCTCCGATACCAGCAGTAATAAGCAATTCACCACCAGGCATCAAGTAATTCGAATTTTGTCCCACCAATGCTTGGTATTGGTCGATAACAAAAGCTACGGCGCCCACTTGTTGGTGACAAAAATCTACTACCATTGCTTCGCTATTCTTAACGTCATTTTCAAACTTGCTAAGGATGGTAACGGCAGCAATGGCCGGCGTCATGTTGAAATAGGCCGAAGACCAACTCTTATTGCTCGCTTCATTTTTACTAACTGGTATTTTAAGATCAATGGGCAGCTGATCTTTAAATTGCAAATTAACTGAATCGTCAATCGCTAATAAATTAGCTTTAAAATCAGATAATTTTTTTAATAATTCCTCCCCTTTTGTGCCAGGCGAAGTCATTATACGGGTAGCCGCCTCTAAATCATCTTCCTTATATTCGCCTTTAGGGTTAAGTTCTGCAGCTTTCTTTATCTCCAATTTAAGGCCTTCGAGGTACGTAATCAGTGTACTAGAATACTCTTTCGCATGATTCGCCCTTTCGCCCCAAAGTTGTGCGCGCTCTCTAGTTTTAGGGTCATTTTTCAAGGCATCAAATGAAGAGAATAGCTGTTGGTTTTTCTTATCAATTGTTGTATTTGCGTTGCCAAGGCTATTGTCTACTGTTCTAAAAGCATTTAATATTTCCGCAGATACATTCAGAGCCAACAATGCTGTTAGCACCAAATACATCAGGTTAATCATTTTTTGCCGTGGCTCTTTGGGTAGTGCCATGTTGTACTTATCGTTTAATTATTATAAGTTGTTGGGTTTCGTAACGCTACATGTTGTCATTAACACTACCTGCCTTGCATGGCGGTTATCATGCCACCATAAATTTGGTTCAACTTGGTTAAATTGTTGGCCAGGCTAACAATTTGCTCTTTGGCTTTTGTAGCATCGGCCGCAGTACCCGTCATCGCCGCAGAAGCTTCATTCAACTTGCTGTAGAATGAATTCAATGCTTTCAGGTGGTTGTTGCTTTCCTGCAATTCCAACTCATAAATAGTATTCAAAGAAGATAAGTTGTTGGTAAGCACTTGTATTTGCGCATGGAAAATTTTTGCCCCAGAAGTAGCATCGTTAAAGGCACCTACTGAATCAGCGGCACTTGAATATGCATCCTTAACGGCCGTAAGTGCTTTTGTAGCTTCCTTGGTCTTTTGTGTGTATTCACCAGTTGCAGCAACAGCATTACCAATTTCGCCAAAGCCATCAACAGTAACGCCCAATTTTTGAAACCCTTCGCTCAGTTTTGACAGGCTTGCCGGTGTAATATCCGCGTCACCCAGCATTTTCTCCATCGTTTTAAGTGCCGGATTGCCCTCGCTCATTGGCAAGGTAATCTTCTTATCAAGATGAACTTCATGATCGTCAATTGCAGGATAAACAATATACAATATGCCATATCCGAGAAATATTACCGCTTCAACAGTTAAACCTACCTTCAACATTATGTCGGCGTATTCTGTGTGCAAAATTTTCTGCAATGCACCATAAATTACCACTGCTGCTGCTACTGAAACTAAAACGTCGAACCATTTACTAACTTTAGGAGGAATTGCGGCTGCCATAGCTATTTTTTATTTTTGTATTGCCTGTACCGGACAAGTTATATGCCCGAGCTTAGCATTTGAGATTAAGTTTTATTTTACTTATAATACAAAGAACCGTTTTGTTGTAATTCTATTTTCTCAATTGGGCAGGCAGGTCAATTACGCACCTAAACCCAATATACGATTTTGCAGTATCTTGGTATTCGTATTGCCTGGTACTTGTTTGCAGAAAATAACCAACATCTTTCCAACTGCCACCGCGAACAACTTTACGTTTCATACGCGGAGGATCGTTATCTGATGCATTGTACCGTACGTCGGGGTTCATATCGTGTTGGAAGTTGTAAGCACCTTCGTAAAAATAAGATGACGTCCACTCTGATACATTGCCGGCCATATTGTACAAACCAAAATTGTTGGGCCAGTAGGCATCTGCCCTAACGGTATAAAAACCACCGTCTTCGGCATAGTTGCCACGGCCTGGTTTAAAGTTAGCCAGCAAGCAACCTTTTTTATTTCTCAGGTAGTAGTTACCCCAAGGAAACATTGATTGGGTGCGGCCGCCACGGGCTGCATATTCCCACTCTGCTTCTGTTGGCAAACGGTAATCGCTTTCAACCGCCTTTTTGGTTTTTTCCAAATAGCTGTTTAAGCGGTGGGTACGCCAATGGCAAAACGCTACAGCCTTTTTCCAAGTAATACCTACCACAGGGTAGTTACCAAATGAAGGGTGCGCATAATACCTTTTGGTCATCGGCTCGTTGTAGGAGTAAGAGAAATCCCTCATCCAAACCAATGTATCGGGATATATTTTTTCTGAATACCGGTAAGCAAAATCCTTACGGGGTCTGTTGGCATTTTCGCGTTTGGCAGCTTCTTTTAAATCAAAGCCTTGTACGTTGTACTCCAATTTTGAAGGGTCAATTTCAATCCTGTTGTACAGCCGGTTGTCTGGCGCTAGCACAAGAGTATTTAATTTCTCCAAAGTAGACCGGTTGCCGTAGTTAATGGTTCTGGCTTTGTTCCAATCAACGGCAGTATCGCCATCTTGGCTTTGCCTAACAAAACCTAACTGGATTGCCGACAATGAATCACGAACCCAGTTTACAAACTGGCGGTAGTCGTTGTTGGTAATTTCGGTGGCATCCATCCAAAAACCACTGATTGAAACCTGTTTGTTACGTGCTGTAAAATTGTAATTCACGTCTTCGTCGCTGGGGCCCATGTGAAAGGTTCCGGGAGGTACAAACACCATACCGATTGGTCTGCCTAAACCGCCTTTTGCGGCCGGGGCAACACCTACAAGTTGTCCATTATCAGGCACATCCCGCATTTTACCTTTCAAACAGCCAACCAGTGAAAACACTACTACGGTTAATGCTGAAATTGTTAAGAATTGGCTCTTCATTCTTTTAATATTATTAATATATAGGGTATTGGGCAAATGTAATTAAATAATTAATAAAACAATAGCCCATTGCCACTTACCTTAAATAATGCCACAGTTATAAATAAAATTTAATCTTCCCCTTTTAACAAACGGCTTTTTTGTGGCAATAGTATGCTGTTTAACATTTTTTTTTATGGGTGTCAATTTTGCCTGCTAAAAAAGGTTTGCCAATTGGTGCAAGCTACTTACGGGCTTAAGGCACGCATAGTTTTTACACAGGTAAATAAGGGTATCGGGCACGGCCGCTGTTTTACCCGCCAACAACGGAAAATCCTCGCATGGCACGGCCGACGCCTGCACTATTTTATTGGGCACGTATTTGCTGTTTAACTGTTGCAAAACCGCTTGGGCATCGGCGCCCACAATAGCAATTTCGTTGGTGCCGACGGTAATGTTTTGTAACACAGATGCCCAGCAACCAAACGAAACAGGGTATTTAATACTTGCCTGCGCGAGTGATGCAACCATAGCTTGGGCCCTAGCCAACCATTGGTTGTTGTTAAATATGATGGATAAATAGTGCAGGTTTTGTGCCATTACCGAATTGCCGGATGGGGTGGCCCCGTCATAAACCTCTTTTTTACGCACAATTAAGTTTTCTTGGCCTGCCGGGGTATAATAAAAAAGCAGTTGCTCGTTGTCTGAAAAATCTTGCAGCACATGCTCAGTCAATGCCTTTGCCTTATAAAGCCATGTACTGTTGCCCGTAACTTCCTGCAGGTTAATGTATGCCTGTATAAGGTACGCGCAGTCATCCAAAAAGGCCGGGTATTTGGCCACCCCGTTTTTATAGGTGTGTTTCCACCTGCCAACACCACATTGTTCCTCCAAAAACAGCATGCAGTCTTGCGCTAGCTGACTATACTTTAGTTTACCGGTAGCTGAAGCTGCCTTGCAACATGCTGTTATCATCAAAGCGTTCCAACCCGTCAAAATTTTGTCATCAAGGCCTGGCCGCACACGCTTTTCGCGTTCGGCTAATAGCTTTTCCCTGCAGTTTTTCAATATGGCGGCACCCAGCACGGCGTCAACCCCGGCTTCTAACAGCACTTCCTCCATCGGCCGCTTAAGCCATATAATATTACTATGCTCCCAATTGCCTTTTTCTGTAATGTTATACACCTTGCAAAACAAATCCGCATCAGGGCCAAGCACACCGGTTATCTGCTGTTTGCCCCATACATAAAACCGCCCCTCCTCCCCTTCGCTGTCAGCGTCAAGCGCACTATAAAAACCACCTTCAGGTGAAAGCATTTCTCTTTCTAAAAACGCCAAAGTATCCTCAATCACTTCCGCGTACCGCGCATCTCCTGTAAGTTGGTAGGCCTCGCAAATGATATTTATCAACAGGGCATTATCGTATAACATTTTTTCAAAATGCGGGGCAAGCCACTCTGTATCAGTACTATACCGTGCAAAACCGCCGCCAATATGGTCGTAAATACCGCCTTGCATCATCTTGTTAATACTCAGCAAGGCCTGCTGTAGCGATGGCTGGTGTTTGCTATAATGATAATGCCTTAATAAAAATTGCACCGAAAATGTTTGGGGAAACTTTGGTGCACGGCCAAAGCCGCCCCACTCAGCATCTTCCTGCTGCAAAATATTGGCGGCAATGGTTGCCAAGTTTTCCTGGCTGAAAATTGTGCCATAATCGCCCTCGGCAGTTTTGGCAATGCCAAAGTTGTTTGCATTGGCAAGCTGCCTGGTAAGGTTTTCGGCTTGCGCAAGTACATCGTTTTTTTTATTTTGGTACCCATCAGCCACTGCCAAAAGCACCTCTTTCCAACTTGGCCTGTTATGGGCGCGGCGAGGGGGGTAATAGGTGCCGCCATAAAATGGCTTGCCTTCCGGGGTTAAAAAAACATTCAGGGGCCAACCACCCCCACCCGTCATATTTTGCAGGGCATCCATATAAATATGGTCCAAATCAGGCCTTTCCTCCCTGTCAATCTTTATGTTTACAAACAGTTCATTCATGATGGAGGCCGTTGATTCATCTTCAAAACTTTCGCGCTCCATTACATGGCACCAGTGGCAGGCGGAATAACCTATACTAACTAAAATGGGTTTGTCGTGCTGTTGGGCAAGCTGCAAAGCTTCGTGGCCCCAAGGGTACCAATTAACTGGGTTGTTGGCATGCTGCAAAAGGTAGGGGCTTGTTTCGTTAATTAGTTTGTTCATAACATGAATCTTCTATTTTAAGCCGTTGGCTGGCGGCCAATGGCCAGTAATAAAAATAATGCAACAAAAATCCCGCCTGATGGGGCGGGATTTAAATTATTTTAATTTGGTAACCTTGGTTACTTTTTTACCGTAACTGTAGTGGCCAAATATTTATCCAATGCTGCCACCATACTTGGTGCTTGTGGAACAGGTGCTTTTATTTCCACGCGCAGGCCAGCCTCTTCGGCCGCCCTTACGGTATTGCTGCCAAAAGCACCAATAAATGCACGGTTAAGGTCAAACTCAGGGTAGTTGTCAAACAGGCTTTTTATGCCGCTGGGGGTAAAAAAGCAGATAACATCAAAGCTGTTGCTTTCCATCACTAATTTTATGTCGTTGCTTACGCTACGGTACATAAATGCCAGCTGAAACCCACAATGGTTATTTTTAAGCCAGTTTACAATATCATTATCCTGCTGGTTTTCGCTGCAAACATATAAAAAGCGCTCATTTTCTTTATGCTTGTTTATAACATCAAACATGCTTTTGTTACTGCCGTCGGCACCATAAAACACTTTGCGTTTGCGGTAAAGTATAAACTTTTGAAGGTATAAAGCCACGGCCTCGGTAATACAAAAGTATTTTGTATCCTGCCCAATGGTTATCTTCATCTCCTCGCACATCCTAAAAAAATGGTCGATGGCGTTTCTACTGGTGAAAATAACGGCCGTAAAACTTGAGATATCAATTTTTTGCTTGCGAAACTCACGCGCAGGTATCGGCTCCAGCCTAATAAAAGGATGAAACACCAACTCAACACTGTACTTACGCGCCAAGTCGAAGTAAGGAGACTTATCACTTTCTGGCCGCGGTTGGGTAATAAGAATGCTGCGCTGTTCCTTTTCAACAATACCAGGAGATTTTTTTGCCCCGTTATTTACCATGCTGTTCTGCTAAAAAGAATTATAATTATTTATTTTCTATGTACCTGGTTGAACAATTCCTTATATATAACAAGCAAGGGCATCAATTCAACCGCGCAAAGATAGATAAAAAAATGCAAAGCACTCACCTTTAGGTTTTTCCTAATCACGGTGAGCGAAAGGCCGTACCGGTAAAGCAGCAGGAAAATAACAATGCTTACCACCACGGTAAATAAAACCGTATTGGCATCCCCCCCATAAAAACAGATTAATATAAGCAACGGCAACAAACTGATGCCCAGTACCCTATTGATTAAAAACACAATAAAACTGTACATGCCCGCTGCCTCTTTAACATTAAACACCCAACCTGCAAACGCTGTAACGGTGTACTTAACCAGATAGATAACCCCTAAAACACCCGCGCAATACAAACCGAGCAACCATACCGGCCCCGACAGGTATTTGTATTTAATGGCATATAACGTTATAAGCATGCCGCCCACCAGTAAAAAAAGCAAATTGAATAAAAAAACGGGCGCGTAACTCTGTACTATTTGCTCTGGCGTTTGTTTTTGCCGCTGGGATGTTTGGATGGAGAGCCTGAACACATCCTGAAAATATTTGGGGCAAGCGGCCCGGATGATGCCAACGAACAAAACCAACCCAGCCATAATATAAAAAAGCAGTTCCTTGCCTTCGGCGTGCCGCTCCTCGCCCTCATTTATCGCAAGGGGTTTTCCAGCCTCCAAATGGGCAAACTGCAAAAAATGGGCAAAAACAGTATCATCTTGCCACTTTAAAACTGTGGCAACGGAATTAGCCGTTGGTTTTATAGCTATGGCACTATCAATGGCGGCCTTGTTTAACGTATCGCCTATGTTGCTTTGGGTTGCGGTATCAACAACATGTGGCGGGGCGTTTACCCCAACAAGGGCCGTATCCCTAGGCGCGGAGGGGGCTATTTCACGGCTTTTGGGGGCATTTGTAGTGGCTTTTGAAGCAGTATCAGACTGCGAAAACCCACTATATGCTATCAATAACAGTAGTATTATAAATGTCGCTTTCAATAGTTGGTGTTGTAATTACCGCAAAAATATCCAAGGACGGCCTATAAACACTATGTTATCCATAAATAGTTTTGCACCACATACAATTAACCAATCTGTACTGCAAACCTTACTGTATGGCAGCATCAGCCGCAGCGGTAACTTTTAAAGCTGCATTTTGGGTAAAGGCAATTATTTTACAATCATTGGCAGTAACGCCCGGTGGCAGAGCCAAGGTGGTTTGCACCTTGGCTTCAGCTACGTTAAGGGTTTTAAAAACCCTTACAACATTTACATGGGCTAAAACCCTGCCGGAGTTTTCGCCCCGTACAACGTTGCTTTTGGCATTACGCTGAACCAGTGCTAGGTTAATTGTACCCCCTTTTTCGGCATTGCCAATTTGGCAATCAACCATAACTGTTTGCCCATTGCCCATTTTTGCAGATACCTCCAGTGTATTGGCAGGTTGCTGCGCTAACCCCTCCTCCACCGCCTGCTTTAAGCGTTTGGTATCAGAACCCGTAAACTGCATTTTACCATTAACTACGGCTTGGGGGGTATACACTGAATTAAGACGGAATGCATTGCCGTACTGCTGCTGCCTGGCACTGTATGCGGCATCACTAAAGGCATCCCTCCAACCAAGGCTATTCCAATAGTCAACATGAAACCCCAATACATAAATGTTTTTTTGTGCGCTTTTAACTAACTGTGCAACCGCCTCATCTGCTGGTGGGCAGCTTGAACACCCTTCGGAAGTAAAAAGTTCCACCAACGCAAAACCTGGTGTACTTACTTGTTGAAATATGCTGCCATGCCCCTTGCCGCGGCCGGCCACGCAATAGTTACAGGCCCATACTGTTAAGACCAGCAAGAACAAAACTGCAAAAAAAATACGGGGCTTTACCATTTTATACGTTTTAACGTGCTGACGTTACTTACAGCTTTACCTTACAGCCCAGCCCTACATTTGCGCAATGTACTGCGCCACGACGAATATTAGGAGAAATGATAATGCGCGTTTCAGTAGCTACCCGATGCGACAAGTTTGGCAAAAAATACAAAAAATAATTAATTTTTTAGAAATTTTCTGAAAAACAATTCCTAGCAAACAATTAAACATACATTTGTAACGGTTTTTCATAGGATATTGGATTTTAAAACGGGGTGGGATTTTAATCCGGGCCCCATTTTTATTTCTGCCAATGCTCCCATACAAGCTTTGCTTTGGCTTTGCCTATCAATTGCTCTATTTCCTCAATACTTTTGGTACGCACGTTTTTTACTGACTTAAATTGCTGCAACAATAAGGTGGCCGTATTTTTGCCGATGCCTTTAATACCTTCCAGTTCGTTAACAAAAGTGCCTTTGGAGCGTTTGTTGCGGTGAAAGGTTATGCCAAAACGGTGCACTTCGTCTCTAATAAAGCGGATAAGTTTTAGGCTGTCGCTGTCCCAAGGCAGCTTAAGCGATTCGCTGTCGCCGGGAAAAAATATCTCCTCTTCATTTTTTGCCAAACCAACCACTGTCATCTGCCCATGTAGGTTTAGCGCGTTAATACTTTCCATGGCCGCACTTAATTGGCCTTTGCCTCCGTCAATAATAACCAACTGGGGCAGGGGGGTGTTTTCCATTAGCAAACGCTTATATCGGCGTTCAACCACCTCCGCCATGGTGGCAAAGTCGTTAATGTCCTCCACCGTTTTTACGTTAAAATGCCGGTAGTCTTTTTTATAGGGCAACCCGTCTCTAAAGCACACCATGGCCGACACTGGGTAGCTGCCCTGGAAGTTTGAGTTATCAAAGCATTCAATATGCACTGGCAAATCAGATAGCTTCAGGTAGTCTTTTAACTGGTACAACACCTTCTTCTTCTCCATATCCGTTTTGCCTTCCAGCTGTAATATTTTCCTTTTTTTCAGCTCCTCTTTAAAGTAATTCACATTTTTTTCTGACAGTTCAAGCAATTTCTTCCGGTCGCCGCCTTTGGGTACGATAACCGTAACCCGCTCGTCAGGATATTCAATTTCAAAGGGCACCACAATTTCGCGCGCCCCACCTGTAATTGGGTTAAAGGTCTCCCGCAGGTTTGCAATGGCAAAGGCCAACACCTCCTCATCCGTTTCCTCCAAACGGGGCTGCAGTTCCACGGTGTGGGTTTGCACAATCGTGCCGTTTTCAACCATCAAATAATTTACGTAAGCCGCATCACCGTCTTTCAGTATTGAAAACACGTCCACATTGGCCAAATGCTTGCTCACAATAACCGAGCTTGACTGGTAACTTTCCAAGTGTTCCAGCTTTTTCTTAATTATTTCGGCTTTTTCAAATTGCAGGTTTGCCACATAATCGCCCATTTGCATTTTATACCCCTGCATAATGGGGTTAAGGTTGCCCTTTAGCATCTGCCGCACCTGCTGCAACCCCTCGGCATAGTCAACCTCACTTTGGTGGCCTTCGCATGGGCCTTTACAATTACCCAAATGGTATTCCAGGCATACTTTAAATTTCCCTCGGTCAATACTTGCCTTTGTTAGGGGTAATTTACAGGTACGTAACGGTATAAACTGCCGTATAAAGCTTATCAGCTCGCGTACTTTTCCGGCCGAGGTAAATGGGCCAAGGTACTCGCTGCCATCATTAATTTTTCTACGGGTAAGAAATATTCTTGGGAAGGGTTCCTTTTTTATGATGATGTATGGGTACGATTTGTCGTCTTTTAAGTTAATATTAAACCTTGGTTGAAACTGCTTGATCAACGAGTTCTCTAGCAAAAACGCATCCTGTTCCGTGCCTACAATCGTAAACTCAATACGGCTGATGCGCTGCACCAGCTCATGTGTTTTGTAGCTGGTAAAGGTTTTGCTAAAATAGGAGCTTACACGCTTTCGTAGGCTTTTAGCCTTGCCCACATACAATAAATCACCCCCACTGTCAAAATATTTATAAATGCCTGCCTCCACCGGAATGGTGTGTGCTATTGACTGAAATTCTGATGCCGTCATACGTAACTGCAAAATTAAGGCTGATTCCGCCAAACAATTGTATTCTGCTGCACACTTGTGCTGCCGCCGCGATCGGTTATCCTGTTTATAAAAAACCGGTCTCCTGTTTTCCAGCCAGCCTTATCCGTAACTTCATATCCGTCAACGGTTTCGGAAATAGTTATAAACACCCTTTTCACCTGCGTGCTGCCAACATCTAACAATACATCCAAACGCTTAAGCGGCAACAAGTCGTCGGCCGCTGTGTAATTAAACGTGTAACTGTGGGTTGTTTCGTCTAAAAAAATATTCTCCTTATAATAATTACGTACGCGTTTGTCGCTAATATCGTACCGTAAAAAAAACTGTGCCAAGCTGTCAAACTGCTTTTTGCTTAATGCAGTTGAGTCTGCACGCCCGTTTTCCAGGGTTGTTTTATAAATAAACCCGGCCGAACTGTCAACCTCCCGTATCTGCTGCAAAAAATATTCCTTAACAGGGTAAAAAACGGCGGTATCGCTCGTAACAGTTTTATTGGTGCCACCGGTTTTGTTTTTACAACCCCATAACACCATTGCAACAAACCATATAATTACCCCTTTTATGGCTACGCTATTTTTCATGCCGCTAAGTTATTGCATGGGCCTTAATTATAAAGCAGCCCATGGTATTCAACAATAAAGGTTGTGATAACAATATTCCACCCACCATTCCAAAAATTTTAATAGCCATCAACAGTAAAAATATGCCCTCGGGGAAGAATTGGCCGGTTGAATGTTAATGTAAGCCTGTAGGTACCAAATAAAATAACCAACTATGCCTCGCGTCTTTTAAGGCTAAAAAAAGGGCTATTGCTATAATAACAATACTGGCTGTCAAATATTTGTGGGTAGTTTATTGCTAAGGCAAGCTTCTAACAAAGCCTACCTTAATGCCATAATCAACCACATGTTCGGCAACAGGGTAGTTGGTTTTAAGCGTTGAAAGCAACTGGTAACGTATTTGGGGGCCGATTTGCCATGTGTATTTGCCGGTGCTGTAAGAGAAATACGTTTCCAAATTCGAATTTAAGTTCCATTTACGTAATAATGCCGAACCCTCCGCATAACTTTTGTCGGCCGAGGTAATTATGAATGGGTCTTTGTTTAAGATATAAGTTGGCTGAACCGATGCAGCAATGTTCCATGCAAAATGATGGTGGCCCCATGCCTTCCAATCAACACCAACAGGTGCCGCAATTTGGTAGTACATATTGGTTAAGATAACATTGGGCAGTTCTTTAGTGCTAACGATACTTTGTGCAGTTTGCTGGCTTAAATCCAACCCGTTTGCTATGCCACCGTTGCTTGCTGGGTTAGTTGGGGTAGCGGATAAGTGGCTTACTGCAGAACCTTGTATATCATACTCCCGCACGTTAAACTGCAGTCCTGCTTTTAACGTAAACCTATTGTTTAGCTTATACCCAAATGCCACGCCAGCCTCGTACCCTGGTGCAGGTTTTTTGCGCGCCAATGTATTAACGTCAACCAAATAACCAACACTGCTGGATGTGGGCCCCGGCAGATAAGTATTGGATTTAGACCCCGAACGAGCCAAAATTCTATAACTTACAGCAGGCGTAATATAGGCTTGTACGTTAAACCTACCACCAGTTTTTAATTTAGATGTATAAACGCTACTGGTTTGTTTACCTGCAGGTTTGGGCTCCACATTGTAAATGGGATTAAAATTAATGTTTTTCGGGGTGGGCAACCTGTCCGCAAATGAATATAACACCTTACCATCGTACACAGCTTTCCAAACACCTTTGGTATAGTAAAACCTATCGGGGTTTTGCGCGTCAACATCATTTGCTTTCATCCAATTAAATCCAAGCATTCTCTTATCCCAAAAAGGTACGCTCTTTTTAACACCCGAACCAGCATCCTGATGGCTAACTCCTGCCAAAACAGCCAAGTTTGCTTTAGCTTCATTAACAGGGGTTGTTAATTGCCCATGGCCTGTGGTTGCGGTGGGCGAAGTACTACCGGCAACATCCGCAATTTGTACTGGGCTTATATCTGCAATGGCATCAGTGGCAATTGTGGCAGCCGTCATATCAGGGAATGCGTGATAAGGAGAGAAAGCGTTTTGTATTGACCCCTCAATATCCCAATCAGCCGTTACAGCAGAAATGGTTTGTTGGGTAATGTGCTCGGGCGAAAGTTTTTGTTGCAAGTTTTCATTGGTATCAACACCCTTTACTACTGGGCCACCAGCATTTTTAGCTGCCAAAGCCGGGTAACTAACCAAGGGCTGTATGCTGGGCTTTATAAGCAATGTGCCAGCAACCAACGCAGATATAACAAATAACGTTATAACGGTGAGTGCCGGCCATTTTTTGTAACCATGCAAATCCTGTTGAATATTCCGCCAAACATGATCCGATGGATACATCCGGTGTTGGTTTACCTCGTCTTGGAGGAAACTCTCAAAATCGTCTATGTCCATCGGATTTCTCATCGATATTCAGCTTACTAGCAATTAGTTTAGTTGGTTCTATTTTTTAAAGGCCACAGCCCAAGTTAATTCAGCTTCCGGTTTCTCCAATATCTTCTTCTTCACCAATATCCCTTCCAACATTGCCTTTGCCCTTGTGTATTGGCTTCGGCTGGTACTCTCCTCAATATCCAGCATCTCCGCAATTTCCTTGTGGTTATATCCTTCAATGGCGTATAAGTTTAAAACCGTTTTATACCCAATAGGCAGCAACCTAATACACTCAACCACCTGCTTTGCCTGCATGATTGAAGGGATTGTTTCTTCTTTAACTTGTAGGTAACCGGCATACGCCAAGTCAATATTTTCGCTAAATTTTTTATACTTCTTCAAAAAATTAATACAGGTGTGTACAATTATCCTTCTTATCCATCCTTCAAAAGCACCCTTATTTTGAAAAGTTTGTATTTGTGTAAATACCTTAATAAACCCTTCCTGCAACATATCCTCGGCATCTTCGCGGCTTTGGGCAAAACGATAACAAACGGATAGCATTTTGGGGCTATACCGGTTGTATAACTCCCGCTGCGCTACCGGATCGTTTTTTAAACATCCAGCTAAGATGGCCTGTTCAGTCATTAGGTAAATATGATTACCCATAAAAGTAGACAATTTTAATTGTTAATCGCTGCACCGGTTAATTTTATTTTATACTTAACAATATTTTTTTACCCAAACAATTAACCTCTGGCCGTTTTGCCCGTATGTTGTTGTTATAAAAACCCAAGCTGTTTTAAAAACGCCATTGCCTGTTGGTAAAATGTTGCCAATGTTTAACTGCCACCAGCAATGCCCGCAATACAAACAAAACTTGGTCGTTTAACAGTAAAACACGTTGTTTCATTAAACCAATCATCAAAAAAACGCCATGAAAAAAATCATCCTTTCGGCATTAATCGCCATTGTTTCCGCCGCTGCCGCCAACGCACAGTCAGTACACTTGGGTATTAAATTGGGGGCCAACCTAGACAAAGTACAGGGCCAGTCGTTTAAAGAGGGGTACAATGCTGGTTTCCAAGGCGGCGCCTGGCTAGAACTGGGCATTGGTAAAGTTATTGCCATTGAGCCTGAAGTGCTTTTTAACCAAACTGACACCAAGTACACCAGCGCAGGCGCAACTGTGTTGCAACAAGGCAACACCGCTTTATCAGATGGGTCTAATATTAAACTCAATTATTTAACAGTGCCGGTATTACTAAATATAAAAGCGGCCAAAGTGCTTACTTTTCAACTAGGCCCACAGTATGGCATTTTGATGAATAAGCACGAAACGATTTTGGAAAACGGCAAGGATGCCTTTAAAAGCGGCAATTTTGCCATTGTGTTAGGTGCAAGGGTAAACATTGGCGGCTTAAAAATATTCGGCCGTTACAATATAGGGTTGTCTGATATTGGTGATGCTACCGATACAAACAAATGGACCAGCCAACAAATACAGCTGGGCGTTGGCTTCACTATTCTGTAGCCAATACTCGCCAACTACCGCCCGTTACTTTTGTGCGGGTAGATGCGCAAACTTATTAACTTTGCCAAAAGCACTACTTTTACCGGTAGTGCTTTTACGTTTTATGACAATTTGTTTATGCAGGCACCCAAATTTTTCGTTTGGCATTTTAATTGACCTACATGCCTCTTGCGACTTGATAACAATTTGGCCAAGGAGAATATGACATTTTGACGTTAAGAAAAGATAGTATGAATAAAGACAATTTTTTTATGAGGGCTGATGATGATACTGATTTTGTGCCGATTATACCCATTAATGAAAACGACAATGAGCAAGATAAAAACCTAGTTATACCTGATATTCTGGCGTTGTTGCCCTTGCGTAACACAGTACTTTTTCCCGGAGTTGTATTGCCCATAACCGTAGGCAGAGACAAAAGCATAAAAGCTGTAAATGACGCTTACAAAGCCAGCAAACTGATAGGGGTTTTGGCCCAAAAGGACAGCAATGTAGAAGAACCAACCTTGGAGGACCTTTGCGAAACCGGCACCGTTGCCAAAATTGTGAAGCTGATAAAAATGCCCGACGGTGGCACCACCATTATAATACAAGGCAAAAAGCGCTTTAGTTTATTAGGATTGGTGGAGGAAGAACCCTATTTTAAAGCAAGGATAGCATTGCTGCCAGACGATAACGCCGAAGATGGTGAAACAAACTTTGACGCCTATACCAGCACCATTAAAGAACTAGCCGCCCAAATAATTCAATTGTCGCCAAATATGCCTGCGGAAGCGGCCATTATTTTAAAAAATATTGAGAACCCATCGTTTTTAATACATTTTGTAGGCAGCAATTTAAACAGCGAACTGGCCGAAAAGCAGGCCCTGCTTGAAATTGACAACCTTAAACTGCGGGCGGAAAAGTTGATAACCCTGTTACAACGCGAATTACAGTTTGCAGAGTTAAAAAACAAGGTAACTAACAAAACCCGCACCGAGATTGACAAGCAACAGCGCGAATATTTTTTGCAGCAGCAAATGAAAAGCATCAAAGAAGAACTCGGCAACGACAATGACCGGGAACTGCTGGAGATGAAAAAGAAGGCTGAGTTAAAAAAATGGCCCGACGCTGCCAAAGCGATGTTTAAAACAAGCATTGAAAAGCTGGAACGCATGCACCCCAGCACCCCCGACTATTCCGTGGTATACAACCATTTGGATTTGTTGCTTGACTTGCCTTGGCATGAATACACCAAAGACAACTACAACCTTAACAATGCCCGTAAGGTGCTTGACAATGACCATTATGGCATGACGAAAATTAAGGAGCGGATTATTGAATACCTGGCCGTGCTGAAACTTAAGGGGGATATGAAAAGCCCTATACTTTGCTTTGTTGGCCCGCCGGGCATAGGTAAAACATCGCTAGGCAAAAGTATTGCCCATGCTGTGGGCAGAAAATATGTACGGGTAAGCCTTGGCGGCCTGCACGATGAAAGCGAAGTGCGCGGCCACCGCAAAACATACATCGGTGCAATGCCTGGCCGCATTATACAAAACATACGCAAAATAAAATCATCTAACCCGGTGATGATATTGGATGAAATTGACAAACTGGGCAGCGATTTTAGGGGCGACCCTTCCTCCGCATTGTTGGAGGTGCTGGACCCAGAACAGAATAACAGCTTTTACGACAATTACTTGGAACTTGAATATGATTTAAGCAAGGTGCTGTTTATTGCCACAGCTAACAACTTACAAAACATTCAGCCTGCGCTGCGCGACCGGTTAGAAATCATTGACCTGAGTGGGTATGCCGTGGAGGAAAAAGTAGAAATTGCAAAACGCCACTTAGTGCCAAAACAAAAAGAAGCACACGGCCTTAACGACCTTATTTTTAAAATAAGCGACAAGGTACTGGAGAAAATAATTGAAAACTACACCAGAGAAAGCGGCGTGCGCGAACTTGACAGGCAATTGGCCAGCATAATGCGCAACCAAGCCAAGGAGTATGCGGTGCGCAACAAAATAAAAGCCACGCTTACTGGCCAAGATGTGGAACGGATACTCGGCACGGCCCGCTACAGCAACGAAATTTATAAAACAGCCAATATGGCCGGGGTGGCCGTGGGCCTGGCATGGACCTACGTGGGCGGCGACATATTGTTTATTGAAACGGTGTTAAGCGACGGCAAAGGCGAAATAAAACTCACCGGTAATTTGGGCAATGTTATGAAGGAGAGTGCCAGCACCGCCTTTACCTACCTGCAGGCCAATGCCAAAAAAATAGGTATAGATACAGAATTGTTTAGCAAAAAAATGGTGCACGTGCATGTGCCGGAAGGCGCGGTACCCAAAGACGGCCCCAGCGCGGGCGTTACCATGTTAACATCCCTTACATCAGCGTTTACCGGCCGCAAGGTTAAACCTTACCTTGCCATGACGGGGGAGATAACCCTACGCGGGCAGGTGCTGCCTGTGGGCGGTATTAAAGAAAAAATACTAGCCGCCAAACGGGCAGGCCTGCGCGAAATAATACTGTGCTGGCAAAATGAAAAGGATGTGAAGGAAATTGACAGCACTTTTATTGAAGGCTTGCAATTTAATTACGTTAAAACCATGCAGCAGGTATTGGATATTGCCCTGCAATAAAATATTTGCCCTTACAGCAAACCGGGCGGTAATAAAAACCGTTAGTTTAAAAATCAACAGGAGTATTTTTCATGTTGGTTGTTTTAAGGGTTATAAAAAATCCCCCATTTTTATGGGGGATTTTTTATTTGCGGGCCTTAACAGCCGGTTTAATGGAACGGCTAATTTCTTTCAACCGGGTCGGCTATGCTGTGGCCGCTTCTGTTTGCCTTTACCAAAAGCTTGACCGATACCGGGTATTTGTTTGAAAATTGGAACATCGCGTCCAACACATTGACAGGTGCGGATGTGTTTAGCACAGGTGCGGGGCTGTTTATTGAGACACTTAACCGGTTACCATCATTACCAATGGTGGTATAGGAGCCAGGTATATACTGCATATAGTTACCGCCTTTTACTAGCCACGGTGATATGAAAATATGGTCGTACCAAGATTTTGCACCATCTCCGGTTCCACAAGTATTGGGTATGTTGATAGAGCCTCGGGTTGATGTTGTAAGGTACGGCGCAAAAAGGTCGGGCCGGGCATCCCAGTTGGCGGGATATGCCAATTTCATATCGGGGTAAAAAGGCGGGTCACTCATCATCGTAGTGCTGTCTTTCGCCGACACAATTGATTGGTAACCGGCTTCGTAGCTGCTATGTACATTAAAATCGCCCATATTTATCACGTTGGGCAGGTAAGCAAATTTGGCCCGCAAGGTCTTCATCACATTTGTCACTTGGTAATCACGGGCCGTGCTGGCGGTTCCTGACTGGGTGTGGTTTACTATCACATATAAATACGTAGTATCGTGGGTAACGGCCAAGTTTACATCGTTGTAAAAAAGCTTGTACAGGTCAAAATCCTCCACATCGGCCAACAGCGTTTTTGTGTATACTGGGGTTAATTTTTGTTTGTTATAAAACAATACCGACATTTTACTGCTGTTGGCTACTTGTGTGGGTGTTGCATACGCATACCTGCCAGGAAAAACCGTATTCAACACACTGTCTCTAATTTCATCTGCCAAATTACCAACCACGCCCGGCTGTAAGGGGAAGGCGGCCAGCTTTTCGCAGCTCAACAAATCAGGCCGGGCATATTGTACAAAGGTTCTGCAATAACCATCCAAACTGTCGGTAGGTCCTTGGCAGCCATCGCCATAGTTTAAAATATTATAGGCAACAACATGTAGCGTGTCGGTTTTATATAAGGTATTGGGCAAAGGGGTAGTATCGTAGGTGTTGGCGGGCAATTGGCTTATAGGTTGGGCTGTTTTTTTGCAGGTGCAAATAGTTAAAAGGCCCAACATAGTAGCTGACAAACAATAAAATTTCGGCCGTAAAAAGACACTGTTTTTCATATTGTTGCAAAAATTAATACATATACACGACCGAAAGCAGACATATACAATATTATTTTAATTTGGGATGCAAATGTCCGTGTTATAAATAACTGGCTCATGTTATTAAATTGTTATACAAAACTCGGTAACAAAAGCCCTACCAAAAAACCTGCATAGCCTGCACCCAAAAGTGGGCCGCGATGCGTGGCCCCCTGCTATTGCTACACTATTTGTTTTAAACGCAATTAGGCCAATTTAAGCCGTAAAAAGTAAAAGTACCTTTGCAAGTAAAAGCTTGCCAACACATAACCACCATAAGGCACCAAAAAAACACGCTGCAAATAAGCGCTTTTGCCGTTTATAAATTCATTACTGACCGGATGTTTATCCAGCGTTACCTTTATCTATATCAAATAAACCATGAAACATCTTCTACCCTTAATGGCACTGCTTATGGTAACCCACAAGGTATTTGCCCAAACACAAAAGGAAAAAATTGATTCAGTGTGCAAATTGGTTAAACAGTATTTTAACGCAAAGGATGCCGAAAAGCTATTTGCATTGGCAGGCGAAGATTTTCACAAACAATTACCGCCGGAAACATTCAAGCAGGTATGTACCAATAATCTTTTTCCGCTGGGGGCGCTGAGAGAGACTGTTTTTGAAAGTATTACCGACGGCGTAAGCAAATACAAAGCGGTGTTTGCCTCTGCGACACTTGATTTGCTGCTTAGCCTTGACAAAACCGATAAAATCCAAGCGTTCCTTTTTAGGCCTTACACCGATGCCAGTGCCAAGAAAACCAGTAAAACACCCTTTGCAAACCCCTTGGTTACCACACTGGACAAGAAAGTTGACAGTCTTTTGCAGCCTTTTATGGCACAGTTAAATACCGTTGGCGTTAGCATTGCCGTTTTAATAGACGGGAAAGTGCATTATTATGGCTTTGGCGAAACGGCCAAAGGCAATAACCAAGTGCCAGACGAGAAAACCATTTTTGAAATTGGCTCCATATCCAAAACATTCACGGCCACCCTGCTTGCCGATGCAGTGAACAAAGGCAATATTCATTTGGACGACCCGGCAAACAAGTACCTGCCAGACTCTATCCCTACATTGGCTTATGCGGGTGTGCCGGTAACCATAAAAACGCTCATCAACCATTCATCAGGCATACCCCGCATGCCCGATAATTTTACCAGTGCGGACGATAACGACCCTTATAAGGATTATGACAACAGTAAAATGTTCAACTTTTATAAACACTTTAAACCCACCCGCAAGCCGGGTGCATCCTACGAATACTCCAACCTTGCAGCAGGCACAGTGGGGGTAATATTGGAGAAATTGAATAAAGCCACTTATGAAAACATGCTTTTCAACACCATTACGAAGCCGCTGGGCATGAACGATACCAAGCAGTACTTGCACAAAGAAGACTCGGCCCGCTTTGCCAAAGGCTATGCCGACGGCAACTATGCCGCCCCTTGGAATTTTAAAGCTTTTATGGGTGCTGGCGGCATACGCTCCACGGCGGCAGACATGGTAAAATATGCGGAAGCGCAGTTAGGCAAAGCACCCACTGCCTTGAAGAAGGCTATTCAGCTAACACATACCCCAACGTTTACCAGCGGCAACACCACCGTTGCCCTCGCCTGGCACTATATAAAACCTGGTGCGGACGAAATACTCTTTCACAATGGCGGCACCGGCGGCTACCGCAGCTACCTGGGTGTAAACCTGCAAAAAAAGTTTGCTGTAATAATGCTATCCAATACAACCATTAGCGTGGATGGTTTGGGGAATGATTTGATGGTGTGGTTGGAAGGGGGCCGTTGACTAAATTGATTAATTTGATTTGATTGATTTTGAGAATTCGGCGTCAAATGGATTGGCATGCAAAACAGGGGTAACGCATTTTTTTGTACATTGCCTTCTAATTAAATAGTTGAAGTGGAACAAAACCTGCATCATGAAGAACGGCTTTTCTTGGAAGAAGTAACACTATCCGGGTACAAATCCATATTTGACACCAGAATAACTTTTAATAAAGGAATTAATATCATAATTGGCAAAAACGCGGTTGGCAAAACCAACTTTTTTACGTTTTTGTTTAAAGCGCTTAATTTTTCGTATAAAGACTTATTTGAATTCAAGTCAAAAATTACGATTCGAAATGGAAAAAGGATTATCGTCGAAACAAACAACGCGCTGAATATTCAGAGTTTTATAGAAAGCCGTGCCGTATCAACCAATAGGATTAAGAGTAAAGCATTCATTGATAACACCCTGTTGGTAGATACAGAAGATTTATCTGCCGATTTGAAAACCGAATTGCTTATTAAGAACATCTTACTTACCCCTGCTTTTATAGGACACGGAATTCCCAAAGATTACCTCTTAGTCGATCAGCCATTTTCATTTGAGATTAATATTCATGGGTTTCCTCCGGAATTATTTGTTTTAGTAATGGGCAATAACAATTTACCTTATTTTATCAAATCAATTTTAACAGGCCTACTATATCTAAGTTATCCGTATAATAAGGCTGAGGCATCGCACCAAAAAGAACTCATAAAACAAAAAATTGCTAACTTTTTTGATGTCGTCAATACTATTAAGCCCTATCTAATAAAAATATCACCAATTGAAGATATTCAATTTAATGGTGATTATAATATTTTTGAAGATGACAAAGGGAGATACACAATAAAGAATTTGTTTTTGGAATTTTTAATTGATGGCTTTTGGCACCCTTTCTCAAATTTATCTGATGGAACAAAAAGACTCTTCTATATCGTTTCAGAAGTAGCATTTGACAGCAAGTATTACTTTACAAATACTGGCATTTCAATTCCCGAATATTATAACATCAGTCGAATAATCCTCATCGAAGAACCCGAACTTGGCATCCACCCTCACCAACTGCACGAGTTAATGCTTTTCCTCAAAGAACAATCACGGCGCAAGCAAATCATCATCACAACCCATTCCCCGCAGGTGTTGGATATTTTAAATAAAGATGAGTTAGGCAATATTATTATTGCTTCTTACGAAAAAGGAGAAGGCACTAAACTCAGGCATCTTGATGGGGAAGAAATTGCCAAAGCACAGCAATACATGGAAGAAGACTACCTGGGCGATTACTGGCGTTTCTCCGATCTTGAAAAAGAAAAAACACAGGCAACCCTATGAAAATTGGTTTAGTTGGTGAAGCCCCGTCCGACACCACCGCTATAAAAAACTTGCTTTCAAAAAGATACCCGTCTGGCAATTATGTATACATACCGTTGCTTGAAAGGATAAATGGAAGCATGCTGGATAACCAGAAAACCAAGCGGCTCTTGCGCATTGAATTTGAAAACCAAAAGCCAGATATTTTGATTTTCATAAGGGATTTGGATGGCACAATTAACAACAACACAACCCTAACTGACAGAAAAACATTCTTCCGGGATTTTAACCGCGTGGTCAATAAAAAAGGGATATTGCTGCTGAACATATTTGAAATTGAAGCCCTGCTTTTGGCTGATATTCAAAACTTCAATAATTATTTCAATAGCAACATCGAATATTCCGAAGACCCAATGGAAAAAGAAAACCCCAAGGAATTCCTTAAGGAAAACTGCAAAAAGTATGACGAATCTTTCAACCCTGAAGTATTCGCATTATTGGATTTTGACATTGTTTACAATAATTGCAAATACTTCAAAGGTTTCATTAACCGCTTTGAAACCAAACTAATGTCGATTTAGCGTTACCCCCCCTACGCCATCTCCATCAACCTTTCCTTTTCTGCCTTAAACGATACCCTTGGCTTCAGCCCAAGTAGTTGGAACATCGCATTGTCTTCGTCAAAGCTGGGGTTGGGGGTGGTAAGCAGCTTTTCACCGGCGAAAATGCTATTGGCTCCCGCCATAAAGCAAAGGGCCTGGTCGCTGGTGCTCATTTCGGCACGGCCGGCACTCAAGCGTACCATGGTGGCAGGCATTAGTATACGGGCAGTGGCAATCATGCGCACCATATCCCAAATGTCTACCTTGGGGTTATTTTCCAACGGTGTGCCTTTTACACGCACCAAGGCATTAATGGGCACACTTTCGGGGTGCTGTGGCATGGTGCTTAAGGTATGCAGCATGCCAATACGGTCTTCATGGGTCTCGCCCAGGCCAATAATACCGCCGCAGCATACCGTTACCCCGGCTTTGCGTACATTATCCAATGTTTGCAAGCGGTCGTCATAAGTACGGGTGGTGATGATTTCACCGTAATATTCTGAGGATGTGTCCAGATTATGGTTGTACGCATACAAACCAGCATCCGCCAGCTTGGCGGCTTGTTCTTCATTCAGCATTCCCAGCGTGCAGCATACTTCCATGCCCATCTCATTCACACCGCGCACCATATCCAACACACGGTCAAAGTCTTTATTATCACGCACTTCGCGCCAGGCTGCACCCATGCAAAAACGGGTACTACCCGCATTTTTCGCTTTTTGGGCGTATTCCAGCACTTCATCCTTTTTCATCAACGCCTGTACGTTAACACCGGTATTGTAACGGGCAGCCTGCGGACAGTAGGCGCAGTCTTCGCTGCAGCCGCCGGTTTTAATGCTTAACAAGGTACACACCTGTACTTCGGCGGTGTCATTGTATGCTTTATGTACGGTGGCGGCTTTATAAACCAGTTCTAATAAAGGCGAATTGTATATGTCATGTATCTCTTCAATGCTCCAGTCGTTCCGTATGCCGTTATTCATGCGCAGTTTTTAATTTATCGGCAAAAATAAGGTGTACTTAGTAAACTTGTTGTTTTTAGGAAGGCATTACATTTGTGGGGCTTTCTGCCACGCTTTTCTGCTGATGCATATCCTAGCAGCCGAAGTGAGTGACACAACGAAGTTGAACAGCGATATAAAGCCGGCAACATGAAAAAATTTTTGGACGAGCATTTTTTACTGCATACAAAAACAGCACAGGAATTGTACCACGGGTTTGCGAAAGAGCTGCCTATAATTGATTACCACAACCACTTACCACCCGACCAGATTGCCAACAACCACCAATTTGGCAACCTAACGCAGGCCTGGCTGTATGGCGACCATTATAAGTGGCGGGCAATGCGCGCAAACGGGGTGGATGAAAGCTATTGTACAGGTAATAAACCGGATGTTGAAAAATTTAACCAATGGGCTGCCACCGTGCCTTATACATTGCGCAACCCATTGTACCACTGGACGCACCTGGAACTGCAACGCTACTTTAACGTACACGACCTGCTTAGCCCCACAACAGCGTTTGTAATATATAATGAGTGCTCGGCCAAGCTTTCCTCACCCGAATATTCGGTACACAGCCTATTGCGCAAAATGAACGTAGAAATGCTTTGCACCACCGACGACCCGGTGGATGACCTTGCTTTTCATAAGCAAATTAAGGAAAGCGGATTTGGCATTACGGTACTGCCTGCCTTTAGGCCCGACAAGGCCATGGCGGTGGAAAACCAAGCGGTGTATAATAGTTATATCAACAAGCTTGAGGCCGCCGCAAATGTATCCATCGCCACATTGGATGAATTATTGGGTGCCCTGCAAAAACGGGTAGACTATTTTGATGCGCAAGGCTGTATGATAAGCGACCACGGGCTGGAACAGGCCATAGCTGAACAATATACCCGCGCTGAGGCAGCAGAAATTTTTGCCAATGTGCGCAATGGGAAGGAAGTAACCAGGGCGCAGGTGCTGCAATTTAAATCGCTCATGCTGGTGGAACTGGCCAAGATGTACCACGCCAAAGGCTGGGTACAGCAATACCATATTGGGGCCATACGCAACAACAACAGCCGCGCGATGCGATTGTTAGGGGCCGACACCGGCTGGGACTCCATCGGCAACAGCATTATTGCGGCATCGCTTTCTACATTCTTGGATACATTGGATGGCAGCAACCAGCTTGCCAAAACCATTTTATACAACCTAAACCCGGCCGACAATGCCATGATGGCCACCATGACGGGCAACTTTAACGACGGCACCGTGGCTGGCAAGGTACAATGGGGCAGCGCCTGGTGGTTTTTAGACCAGAAGGATGGCATGACCCAACAAATAAACGCCCTGAGCAATATGGGTTTGTTGAGCCGGTTTGTGGGTATGTTAACGGATTCGAGGAGTTTTTTATCCTTCCCAAGGCACGAATATTTCAGGCGCATATTGTGCAATATTTTTGGGGAGGAGATTGAAAAAGGCGAATTACCTAGCGATATTGCCTGGACGGGGAAGATAATACAGGATATTTGTTACGGGAACGCGAAGGGGTATTTCGCCCTCTAAATCTCCCCGCAGGGGGGAGACTTTAATACCCGATGAGGATTTGTTTGGTAGAGAAAGGGAAACTTACATTATTTGGCAACTTTTATTTATGGAAACTTTCGGTTTACGATGAACGAACAAACTAACGATATTCAAAGCCAAACGCTGCCCGAAGTCTCCCCTGCGGGGAGGTTGGAGGGGGTGGCACCGGGTTCTGTCCTCTGTTTTGGTGAGGTGATGGTACGGCTTTCCCTGCCGGGCGACACAACTTGGCTGCACCAGCAACAGCTGCACGCCAACCTTGCCGGGGCCGAATGCAATGTTGCTGTGGCGTTGGCTAAATGGGGTGTGCCGGTAAACTACTGTACGGCGTTGCCTGCAGGGCCTGTTTCTACCGACATCCTTACTTTTTTGCAGGAAAAAAACATCAACACCAGCCTGGTGCAGTTCAGCGGGTCGAGGGTGGGCATTATGTACGTGATGCATGGCAGTGACTCCCGCGAGGGCGGCGTTGTGTACGACAGGCGGTATTCCTCCTTTGGCGAGCTTTTGCCCGGCATGGTCAATTGGGATGAAGTGCTGCAAGGGGTTGGCTGGTTTCATTTTACGGCCATAAGCCCCGCCTTAAGCGAAAACACCACGGCCGTTTGCATGGAAGCCGTTTTGGCTGCCAAAAAGTTAGGCCTCACCGTTTCCATTGACCTTAACCACCGCCCCACCCTGTGGAAATACGGCAAAACACCCGTTGAAGTTGTACCCAAGTTAGCAGCGCATTGTGATATAATAATGGGCAATATTTGGAGTGCCAACACCTTACTGGGCATACCACTGCATAGCAACTTAATTGCCGAAAATACCAGGGCAGCCTTTTTAGTACACGCCGAACAAACCTCCATAGGCATACAGCAACAGTTTACAAACTGTAAAAAAGTGGCCCTTACCTTTAGGTTTAACACACCGCAAGGCGGCATACATTATTACGGCAGTTTGTATACGGGCAGCCAACTGTTTGCCTCCGGCGACTTTACCGCGCCAAGCATCGCCGATAAAATTGGCAGCGGCGATTGCTTTATGGCAGCCCTTATATTTGCATTGCGAAACGGCTACGCCCCCGAAGCCACGGTTGAATTTGCTGCTGCGGCGGCATTTGGCAAACTACAGGAGAAAGGGGATTTTACCAACCACACAACCGACAATATTAACAACATAATTAAACACCATGCCTACGCAATTTGAAGCCCTTAACGCCATTAAACAGCAAGGTATACTGCCCATGTTTTTTAATGCCAATGCCTCGGTTAGCATTCAAATTATGCATGCGTTGTACCGCTCGGGTATGCGTGTGATTGAGTTTACCAACCGCGGGGCCGAGGCGTTGGACGTATATAAAAAATTGAAGGCCGAAAGAGATGCCCATTTTCCTGACATGTTGATTGGCGTAGGCACCATTAAAACCGTGGACGACGCGCATACGTTTATTGACGCGGGCGCAGACTTTATTGTGGCACCGGGCACTATTGCCGAAGTTGGCAAAGTGGTGGTGCAGGCGGGCCTGTTATGGAGCCCCGGCTGTATGACCGTTACAGAAATTATGGTGGCCGAAGACAATGGCTCAAAATTAATCAAACTGTTCCCGGGCAACCTGCTCAGCCCTTCGTATATCGGCTCGGTAAAAGAAATATTCCCCCATGTGTGCTTTATGCCCACCGGCGGCGTGGAGCCTGAAAGAGACAGCATAGCCGCATGGTTTAAGGCTGGTGCGGTTGCCGTTGGCATGGGCAGCAAGCTGGTGAGCAAACCCTTGATTGACGCAGAGCGTTACGACACCATTGAAGAAAGGGCCAAGCATGTGTTGGAAATTATTGCACATTACAGGAAGACCGAGGCGGAGAAGGCCCATGCAGTAACTCATTAATTATTGAGATGCCATCCTTCCATTCATTAAATAATAAACCGCGTGCGCTAAAATCGTTAGCATATCCTACTTTTGCCGCTTATGGCGGTACCAGTTCACTATAACATACGAAACAACACATTCTGGCTGCTGCCGCAGAAGGCACTGTATTGGGAGGAGCAAAAAGCCATTATCGTATCCGACCTGCATTTGGGCAAAACAGGGCATTTCCGTAAGGAGGGCATCGCGGTGCCGCAAAGTGTTTACAAGGATGACTTGCACCGCCTCTTCCACTTGATACAATATTACAAACCTGAGCAATTGATTATTGCCGGCGATATGTTCCACAGCCGGATGAATAAGGAGGTTGACCTGTTTACCCGTTGGCGCAATGATGTTTCGCACCTGCACATACAACTGGTAAAAGGCAACCACGATATTTTGCTGGATGGATATTATAACGCGGCGGGCATCACCCTTTCCCACCAGTTTTTGCACATCGGCGGGTTTTGCTTTGTGCATGATATGGAGGACGTGAGGGAAGACGGGAAGCAAGTCCATAGCCCATGGCCCATAGTCCATGGAAAAGCCGAGCAACGTGTGAATCGTGCATCATCAATCGAGGGGAAAGCCCATGGTCCATTGTCCATTGTCCATGGTAAAGCAGAGGAAGGCGTGAATCGTCAATCGTCAATTAATAGGAAAGTCCATAGTCCATCGTCGATAGTCCATGGAAAAGAAGAGGAAGGCGTGAATCGTCAATCGTTAATCGAGGGGAAAGTCCATAGCCCATTGCCCATTGTCCAGGGGAAAGAATCGCCCACAAGCAAAACCCAGGTTTCACCAACTGATGACAATCCGCAATCGGCAATCGCAAAACGAAAACTGGAAACTGAAAACTGGAAACTGGAAACCAATATCAATGTCCAACCCCAAACCAGCAACCAGCAACCAGTAACCGGTAACCCTTTTTATTTCTCCGGCCACATACACCCAGGCATTGTGCTTAAAACAGGCAGCAGGCAATCGCTGCGGTTTCCCTGCTATTATTTTACGCCCAAGTTTGCCGTATTGCCCGCTTTTAGCGCCTTTTCAGGCATGCATTGCGTTTCGCCCAAAAAAGCTGACAGGGTTTTTGCCATTGCCAACGGCAACGTTATAAAAATGGGTAAATGATTTGTTAAAGCCGCCCGGCAAGCAAAAAAAATGCTGTTTTGGTGAAAGGAATAAAAACACGCCGCGTATTTACCCTAAAATAACCAACAAACATCTTTTACCAACAAACCAACACTATGGCACTCAAAGTTTTTACCTGGGCATTAAGGGTTCTTGCAGCGTTAATCATGTTACAAACGTTGTATTTTAAATTCTCAGCAGCACCGCAATCCGTTCACCTATTTACCATTTTGGGTATGGAACCCTGGGGCCGCATAGGCATCGGCAGTCTTGAGCTGGTAGCATCTATCCTAATACTAATGCCGCGCACAACCGGTTTAGGTGCCCTTTTGGGTGTAGGCCTAATGTCAGGTGCCATATTTTTCCACCTTACCAAACTGGGCATAAAATTCGACGGCGACTACATACTGTTTTTATACGCCCTTATCACTTTCGTATGCTGCGGGGTGTTGGTTTTATTGTCAAAAAACCAACTTTTAGGCTTAGTAAGCCCGCTTTTGCGAAAAACCCATTAATTTAGACAATTACTCAAACTGAGCTTTATGACTATACAACACGCCATCCAACAGGTGTTTGTGCAATTGAGCGCGTCAATTGGCCAGCTGACTGACGCGGAATACAGCCAGCCAAGCCCCACGCTTTTTAATGCCACTATTGGGCAGCATGTGCGGCACATTATAGAACTTTTTATAGAATTGGAAAAGGGCTATGAAAGCGGCGTGGTAAACTACGAAAAGCGTAAAAGGGATTACCGCATTGAAACCGACAAAGCCTTTGCCGCAGCGCAATTGCAAGAAATTTACAACACCATTGAAAGGCCCGACAAACAACTGTTGCTGGAAGCTGGCTATGATGAACACTCAGACGAGCTATTGACCATACAAAGCAATTATTACCGAGAGGTGGTGTATAACCTTGAGCATACGGTACACCATATGGCCCTAATACGGGTGGGTATTGCGGATGTGTCTGCAATTAAGTTGCCAGAAGGTTATGGCGTAGCCTCTTCTACAATAAAATACCGCAAAGCATGTGCACAGTAACGTTTTTACCGGTGGGCGAAACCGTGTACCTAACATCAAACCGGGACGAAAGCTCGGTTCGGCCACCCGCCATGCCGCCCATAACTTACCGGCACGGGCATACCATTATCACCTACCCAAAAGATGCACAGGCGGGTGGTACATGGATTGCCCTGAAACACAATGGTGATGCGGCAGTGCTATTAAACGGTGCTTTTAAAAAACATATACCAGCCCCCCCCTACCGCAAAAGCAGGGGGTTGGTTTTTTTGGATATTTTTACCGCTGCGGAGCCAGTGTATGGTTTTAGGGAGGTTACTCTTTTTAACATTGAGCCATTTACGTTACTATTGCACACAGGTGGCCAACTGCATGAATGCCGTTGGGACGGGAATGAAAAACGCATCAATAAATTAGATAACTCCAAGCCCCATATTTGGAGCAGTGCAACATTGTATGGCGAAGAAGTGGTTTACCGCCGTAAGCAGTGGTTTGCTGAATGGCTTTGCACACACCCCCAACCCACCCGGCAGGAGATTTTAGATTTCCACCGGTTTGGCGGCGAGGGGGATACCCACAACGACTTTCGGATGAACCGAGAAGGAAAAATGCTTACCGTAAGTATAACTGGCATGGAGATAAGCAATGAACTTGCGGCCATGCGGTACCTAGATTTACAAAATAACAAGCTATACACAAAAGAAATTGAATTAGCACCCCTATTGTTAACTGCGTAATTATACCTGCAAAACAATTAGCTTCGTTATAAAGCCGCTTTCCAAAAGGTGTTCCCCATTGGCGGGATGGGGCGAAAAAACAGAAGCATTAAACACAACCATGAATTTTTTTAAACAATTAGCCTACCGGCCCTTTTTTATTAAACTGCTGCATTGGGAATATTGGTCGTTCAACACCGTGTATGCCCCTCTGTATTTATATTGGATAGGGTTATGTATAAAAGCCCGCTCGTTTTTCTTCTTCAATGCCTCCAACCCTACCATTAAAAACGGCGGCTTTTTGATGGAGAGCAAAAAAGAGATATACGATATTATGCCGCAGGCGTTGTACCCCCCCACCCTGTTGTTTAAAGCCGGGGCCTCTGAGAACGAAATAACAAACGCGTTACTAAGTACGCCATTGGGCTACCCTATGATAGGCAAGCCTGATATTGGCGGCCGCGGTAAGGGCGTTAAAAAGCTATACAACCTTAATGAAGTATTGCAGTACGCGCAGCAAAGCAAAGTTGATTTTTTATTACAACAGTTTGTGCCTTTTGAAAACGAGATAGGCGTGTTTTATTACCGTTTTCCGGGTGAGGATAAAGGGGTTGTGTCGGGCATTGTGGGCAAGGAGTTTTTAACGGTTAAAGGCGATGGAACATCAACAATTTTACAGCTACTGCAAAAAGACATGCGGTTTATTTTGCAATTGCCCGTGCTTAAAGCCACCTACGGCAAAACACTTAACAACATACTGCCTGCCAATGAAAAATTTTTGATGGTGCCTTACGGTAACCATGCGCGTGGTGCTAAATTTATTGACGTGAGCCACCTTACGGATGAAAGGCTTACTAATACCATTGATGCCATTTGCAAACAAATACCGGCGTTTTATTATGGCCGCATGGATGTGCGTTTCAACACCTGGGAGGAATTGTGCGAGGGCAAAAACTTCTCCGTTATCGAAGTAAACGGCGCCGGCAGCGAACCAACACATATATACGACCCCAAGCACTCCATCTTTTTTGCTTGGTACGAAATATGCCGGCACTGGAACCTGTTATATAAAATAAGCATCATCAACCACAAAAAACACAACGCACCCTATTTAAGCTTCGCCGATGGGATAAAGATGTTTAAGGAAAACAGCGAATACGAAAAGATTTTTGCACAAAGCGAGTGAGCGGGATTGCTGATTTTTGGACGTTGTGATGTATGATAAATTACAAATGAACGCATAACGTTGGAAATAACTATCAAATTGATGGCTTTTTGTTTTGTTTTTTATTTGCGTATATTTACAATATGCGTATTATCACACTACAGGTACCAAATAATTTGGCCGAACATCAAACTGATACGGTGCGCTTCATTGCGGCCAAACTATATGAGAGTGGTAAACTATCATTGGGCCAGGCAGCCGAAATGGCTGGGCTGGGTAAGGCTGATTTTGCAGAGATACTTTCAGACTATGGTGTTTCATATATAAATTATTCCTTAGAAGACATACTACAAGATGTTGCAAGAATTTCATAAATGGCATGTTGTAATAACAGATGCCAATTGTTTTATTTTGCTTGATAAAATTGATGCGCTGCATATTTTACCCGCACTCTTTCCCTACATTATAACTACACCAGAAATTGCTTTAGAATTTGGTAAACCATTGCCACAATGGGTCGACATTGTTTCTGTTACCGATAAAAGACTTTAACAAACTTTCGAGGAAGATGTTGACTTGGGCGAGGCAAGCGCTATAACTCTTGCAAATGAAATTACGTCAGCCCTGCTTATTATTGATGACCTTAAGGGGAGAAAATTGGCCAAGCGGCTGCAACTGATGCATACGGGAACCCTTGGCGTATTGGTATTGGCAAAGCAACGGGGAGTTATCACCTCGCTTAAACCCCATTTTGATAAAATACAAAAAACAAATTTTCGCGTTTCTACAACACTGTTACATGGCCTTTTAAAGACGGTGGGCGATTAGATTATTTTAAAAATCCATCCTCCCTCAATGACTTATTGGTCTAGACTTTATGCCCCTGTTCTCAATTATCTACCTGCTTAATAACAGTCCTCTTATCTTCTACCCGTTTTTCGTATTGTATATTAAATGCTGACAAATCTGGCTTATAGCTGCGCTTTCGTTGCAACTCATATTGGTGTACGGCCTGGCCAACGGCGTACATAAATGGGTGGGCAACGGTTTCAAAATCGTACTTGTCGTCGTTCAATACACCGTCGCTGTTGGCGTACACGGTGGCGGCGAGCATGTATTCAATGTTATGTTTAAAATCCACCACATAGCTTATGTCAGTTAAAAAACCATAGGCCCAGCCTACCTTGTTAAACACCCGTATGCCTTCGGGCATTTTTTTATTTACACTATCCATAAAAAAGAATTTCACGTAGCTATCGTAAAATTCGGCCGTATCATATTTCGGGTAATTGGTTTCACCCGGCAATTGCGACAGGTATTGGTACAAAAAACGGTAATCATCCGCGGTTAGCTTAAACCGCTGTTTTTCAGGCATGGAGTGTGGAAACATAACGCTTTGCAACATTTGCTGGTAACTATGCAGGCTAACGTTGTTGTGGCGGGTAAAATTCATGGGGGCATGCACCAGGCTGTCGTTGCTGTCGTAATACCAAATGCCCAGCAGGTTGGTATGGCTAAAATCGAACGAATCGGTATTGTATGCCGCCGCCTGCGCATAAATGGTGGTGCCATCTGGCTTTATAAACCTTACCGGGCTGGTATGCCGGTTTTGGTCTTCCGTCATCTTATAAAAATGCTTTATAACGCGTGCATCCCCATAACCTTTGCTACGCAATTGCCGGTTAATGGTTTGTTGCCCCACAAACTCATACATCCGGTTGTAGGCATCATTATCACTCACCAAAAAAGCTTTACGTATAAACTGTGCTATGGATGGCAGGCCCGTTTCGGCTGTGCTGTCTTTGTATTCGGGCTTCAGCGTGTTATAGCCGCTGTCAAATTGCATGGGGGTATACTTGTTAACCCCGGCAATATGCATGGCTCGCAGCTTTTCCAACGATAACAATGCCAACGGCAGCTTTACTGTACTGGCAGGGTTAAAATACAACAGCGAATCAACATTGTAATTAAAGTTAGTAAAGCTGGGCTTATTGTTTTTGTCCCGGTTTATCTGGGTATATATTATTTGTGGGCGGTATTCATCCGGGTGTTGCAATACTTGCTTCAGCACCACGCTATTACTGCCAGCCAATAAGTCTTTCAGGAGTACGTCTGTTCTCGGCTGCGCTACAACGAGTGTATATAAAAAGCAACACAAAGCAGTTGGCAGTATTTTTTTGTTGGGCATGCGCCAAGATACAAAAACAACAATTTGCTGCAAAACATAAATATCCCTATCCATTGCGCCTTGGCGTCTTCGCGCGATACGGCCAATATAAAGGGTTCACACAACAACGCCAAGACGCAAAGAAACACAACGCATTAGTTAACGCTTCATTTTTCAATCGGCGTGTTTACCCACCAATGGTTGCCGAATGCATCAGCAAAACCACAGCCACGGCCATAATCCCTGTCAGCGAGTTCTTGCAATTGCAATGCGCCATGCACAAGCGCTTTGCTAAATATGTCATCCACCCCATCCAAATATAAGAAAACACTACCCGGAAAAGCCTTGAATTCAGGTGTGGCATCACAAACCATTATCACGGCATCCTGTATTTGCAATTCAGCGTGCATAATAGTACTGTCGTCCCTTGGGGCTATGTAACGCACATCTGCATTAAAAACAACTTTCATAAAATCAATAAAACTGCTGGCTCCTTGTATAACCAAGTAGGGCATAACCGGCAAATAACCATCGGGTAATTTCATAACAATTGGGTGTTTGTTTGGCACTATAAATTTGGATGCTTTTGGCCAACAAAACAATTAAAATTGCTAAAAAAAGCAATTTTTAACTAATTTTGTTAGCATTATGCAACAAGCCGGTTCCGCAGATTTGCCTTTACATTACGGCGTAGTGCCGCCTTGGCTGGCGGAACGGATGGCGAAGCTGGGGCTGGCAGTGACGGAATCGGTATTGGCCGAATACGGCGCCAAAGCAATGTTGGAGCGCTTAAGCGACCCTTTTTGGTTTCAAAGCCTCGGGGCTGTAATGGGTATGGATTGGCACTCCAGCGGTATAACCACCTCCGTATTAGGTGCACTAAAAAAGGCCGTAAACCCACATGCCAAGGCCCTGGGCTTATACATTTGTGGCGGCAAAGGCAGGTTTTCAAAAGAAACACCGGCAGAACTTATTCGCCTGGCCGAACAAACGGGGTTAGATGGCACCCACCTAGTTAGGTGCAGCAAGCTGAGTGCCAAGGTTGATAATACAGCCGTGCAGGACGGCTTTAAATTGTACACACACAATTTTATTGTAAGCATTGCAGGCGATTGGACGGTTATACAGCAAGGCATGAACGATGCCAGTGGCATGGCTAGGCGCTACCACTGGCATAGCGGCAGCCTGCAAAACTTTGTGGAAGAGCCGCATACCGCAGTTTGCGGGGCCAACCAGGGGCCGATACTAAACGTTACAGCCGTTGAAGCGGCGGGTGCGCGCAGGGCCATGCTGGCAATAACCCAGGAGAAACCTGGATGGATGATACCTGAAATTCAACGGTTGTTGATGCCCCGCAGACACGAATTGCAGGCCGAGGACGTTGACCTGAAAAGGCTGGGTAGCATTTTATGGATGGCCCATGAACATAACTTGGGCGGTTTTGAGGAATTGCTGTTGCTAAAAGGCGTTGGGCCAAGAACGGTACAATCGCTGGCTTTGGTGAGCGAAGTAATACATGGCACGCCCAGCCGGTTTAAAGACCCTGCCCGTTTTGCATTTGCCCACGGCGGAAAAGATGGGCACCCATTTCCGGTGCCAATAAAGGTGTATGACGAAACCATCAGCACCCTGCAAATAGCGGTCCAAAAAGCCAAACTGGGGCAAACCGAAAAACACCAAGCTATAAAGGCATTGCATACTTTGGCGGCAAAAGCAGAAAAAAATTTTATACCCAACGAGCAGTTTGAAGAATTGATTGAAAAAGAAAGGGCTGACGCTTGGAAGTACGGTGGCAAAACAGTTTATGGTGATGCAAAAGCACCCAGTAAAAGCAAATGTTTGCAATTGCGCCTGTTTTAGGGAGGCAGATTTGTAGCGGACTTACAAAATTGGGTATTACCGCCTGGTTATACCCCTACATAAACCAAACCGCCCCAGTAATGGGGCAGTTTTTACACCTATGATCAAAAACTAAACTTTCGGAAAAACACTATTCATAATTGAAACCAATTCAATGAAATTGCATACACAATTTATAAAAGAAATTTGATATGCCCTACACCGTTTGTACAAATTTTATTTTTACAATCCGCTGCACCCCTTCAATTTGTTAAACCTTTTTAAAAACCAGCAAACAGCCTGCTTGAACAAGGCCACTTACGCGTTAGCCAATAATTTTTGGCATACTTTTTTCGTTACACAAAACAAATAATCAGCATGAAAAATATAGTTATACTGCTTGCTTGCATATCAATGTTCGCAAGCTGCGCAACCACTGCCCAATTAAAACAACTGCGAGCAGAAAACGCCACCCTGCGGGGTGAAAAAGCTAAATACAACAGCCGGGTAATAGAACTTGAAACAAGTATTACCGAACTAAAAAGCAACATTGCAAGCCTTACAGACAAGATTGGGTTGCTAAACCAAAGCAATACAGCATTAAACCAAAAAACAATTGAGCAGCAGGCTAAACTTAGCCAAAACCAAGTGGTGCTGCAAGTGAGCCAAGAGCGGCTTGAACGGTTGGAAAAACTGTTGGCAATGGAAAGGGCCAAAACAGACGACAATAAAAACAGGTCTGCATCAACAGGTGGTGACAATACTGTTGCAAATTAACCCAGCCAAGGGTAATGATAACATCAACTATACATCAGGCATTATGTTTTGCCGAAAGCTGCCCTACCGGGGCAGTTTTTTTTGGTGGGACGCAAAGTAATAGATCATTCGTAAACGCCTTTTAATCCCTAAAATAACGTGAGTTCGACATAATACAGTGTCAAATTTACAGTGATAATTGGATTGAAGATGAAGAGTCGGTGTCAACGGACAAAGCCGGCTTTTTAGGCAAGAAGTGATAGGCTGCGATTGCGGAGAATACTGTTATTACA
>CAIRZB010000099.1 GCA_903882935.1 uncultured Parafilimonas sp.
CAGTGGTTGCAACGCAAACGGCTTGCATGCCATGGTGAGTAGTAAGTTGCCGTAAGTTATTGGTTACAGTTTCAAAGCCATTGGTTGCAAAGCAAACGGCTTGCATGCCATGGTGAGTAGTAAGTTGCCGTAAGTTATTGGTTACAGTTTCAAAGCCATTGGTTGCAAAGCAAACGGCTTGCATGCCATGGTGAGTAGTAAGTAGCCGTAAGTTATTGGTTACAGTTTCAAAGCCATTGGTTGCAAAGCAAACGGCTTGCATGCCATGGTCAGTAGTAAGTAGCCGTAAGTTATTGGTTGCAGTTTCAAAGCCAGTGGTTGCAAAGCAAACGGCTTACCTGCCATGGACTATGGACCATCGACTATGGACTATCAACTATGGGCCAAAGTCAACCATTACTCATAAATACTAGCCGCTATTTTTTCGGCAACGGCTTTGGGGGCCAGCCAAGCTAAGGCCGCACCAAGTTTGTTAACGAAGCCGGTAATTAATTCGGTTTTGCCGGCGTACATGGCGTTAACGGCTTGTATGGCCACTGCTTCCGGTGTCATGTTTAGTTTTTCCGCAGCTTTTTTGCCCTTGGCACCTACATTGGCCCGGTTGGGGAAGTCGGTATCGGTGGCACCCGGCGAAACGGCGGTTACCGATACATTGGTTTTCTTCAGTTCGTAATGCAGCCCACGGCTAAAACTAAGCACAAAGCTCTTGCTTGCGGCGTAAGCACTTAAATATGGCACGGCCTGGTAGGCAGCTGAGCTGGCAATATTCAACACATACCCGCGTGCCTGCTGCTTTAGCATGGGTAAAAAAAGTGCGGTAAGCTGCACCAGCGTGGTTATGTTTACCTGCAACATATCTGCATGCTGTTGGGCAGTGTACTGGGTAAAAAGGCCGCTGAGGCCGTAGCCAGCATTGTTTACCAATATATTAACCTGGTAGCCGTTTTTGGCACACCAATCATACACGGCCTGCGGTGCGGCGGGGTTGGCAAGGTCGGCCACAAGGTAAAATGCCTCAATGCCGTAGGTTGCCCGCAGTTGGCGGCACTCTTCCTGTAAAAGAGCCTCGGTGCGGGCCACCAGCAACACATTGTTCTTGCGTGTGGCCAGTTCTGTTACTATGTTTTTGCCTATGCCTTTGCTGGCGCCGGTAATTAATGCAAACTGAGCCATGTATTAAGTATATTAAGTGTTGTGGTTATTAAACTTTGCTGCCAAATATAGTGCAAGCCACTTTAATACAGTGCCTTTATGTATAACAGTTACCTACAGGGCAGTTTGGGGGTTATAACAAAAAACACCCCGCATGCCAAGTATGCGGGGTGTTTTTAAGCCCAAAAGGTATATGTTAATGAGTTTAGCAAAGCGCGGCTGGGCCTTAAGTGCCTTACTTGTTAACTTTTGATGCAAACTTGTGGTAAAAAGGGGTGCGGCTATTGTCATTTTTGGGGTTGTATTTACCCGTAATAATGGGTATATACATTACCCTGCGGCGGCTTTTTTCGCCAAAATTGGGCGATTGCTGCACACGGTGCCAAAGCCTGCCGTCATGTACGCTAAGGTCGCCAGCTTGCATGTTAAAGCCCACTTCTCTGCGGTCGGCATTGTTATCGATAAAGTATTTTTTGCCAAAAAGCAATTTTAGCATGCTTTGCTTGTGCGTGCCGGGTATTATGCGCAGGCCGCCGTTTTCAATTGGGCAGTCGTCTAAATGTATCCCCACGTTCAGCATGGGCATAATTTTTTGGCCCAGAAAAATATCACGGGGCGCATCGGTATGCCAGCCCATCTGGCTAAACGCACTATTGGGGGTGCGCACATAATTGTTCATCACCAGCCCGTCTTTCTCATTTTCGCCAATACGGCCCTCGTAAGGGCGCAGTAATTCAGTTAACAATTGCAGCCTGGGGTCTTGTATCAATTCATGCAGCACGGGACTGAACAGGGATGTGAAACACAGGCGCTGTATGGTGGGATTGCCATGTTCATCTTTGCCATACTTTAATGGGGTACCATTCACTTTCTCTCTGCCTTCTTCTATCCACTGTTTCTCGATCCTTTGTGCTTCGGTTATGAAGAGCTTTGCCGCGTCCCTGGAAACAAAGTTTCTGAAAACAATGGCACCGTTCTCATCAAAAAACGCCAATTGTTCATCGGTAAGCTTTTCGCCCAAGGTAAAAACACGATCAATAATTTTTTCCATATTCTCCGGTTAGGACTGGGGATTTTATACGAAATGCCAAACTACTTGAAAATGGCAATATTACAAAATTGTGAAACGTACAGCTAAATTTATTACCCAACGCATTGATTTTTATCTGAAAATGCAATGGGGGTAAGGTGAAAAATTGAGCTTTTTTACTAATGTGCCGCCCTTTACTAAGGCTTTGTTGCCTTTTTACAAGGTAAAAAAATTGTAATGGGGCAGGCCGCAATACTTTAAGTTGCTACGCAAATATATTAAAGAAACCAACATAAATCGGCTTAATCAGGATTGTTTGCCTGATTTTTTACCAATGGAATAACTTGCGGCGCAACTTCTTTTTACACGCAGTTTGTTTAGCCAAAACCTTGGCTGTGTGCTTCTCGATTTTTTATTTCCTATACCCCATTGTATTAGGGGCTTATTTTACTTCAATCGATTTTACCTTTGCAGAAGGCAGATATTTTGCTGTTTTTCAAGAAAGATTACGGTAATCAAAAAGGGTTTTTTCTAAATCGGGCGAGTTGTGGTTTTTGGGGCGGCACCGACCTACTGTATTGGAATAGGTATTTAGAAGTAGGGTAGGGTTGATAATGCATCAGTGCCGTCCGTAGGGTGACATTTATGCGTTTTTTCAACAAGTTGGACGATAAGCAGGGTTGGCTAAAAAACACTTTCAACTACAATGTTAGTTTTTTTCGACTTCCATTTGCATTCCCAATAATTAGAAAATTTGTACAAAATGGCAGTTTTATTTTGTTTTAATTGGTTGGAAATCAACGAAATGTATTTTTTTTTATATAAAATTTCTTTGATACGTATTAGTTATTTAGTTTTGTTAAATTATTTTTATTTGGCTTTAAATTAATTTACTAAATAAAAATATTAATCCGTGACTATCGTTTATTCGAATGAAACAAAAATTCTGTTTAACTGCCCTTTTGGTATATGTAGTTGGCAAAAAGCTATGCCCAAACTTTTGATAAGTGACATTTCTTTTGTTTTTTTCGACGAAATCTAAACGTAAATCGGTGTTGGTAGGCGTCTAATGGCCAGTTTGGTTGTTGGATACCAGTAACAAAATTGGTTGTATTAGCCAATCATCTGCTTGTTTTTTACAAAAAACGCAGGTATTGGTTTGTTTGGGCTTCTAAACCGCAAAAACTTGGTAAAAAACCAAGCACAACAGGTTAGTTTGTTAAAAAGCAGCAGGCGCGGCATCTAAAAAAGCGGTTTTCATGTGTTGTTTGATTAATGTTTTGCCCGCTACTTTTTTTAATATGTATTTTTAATGGGTGTTTTGTATACCAAGCCCAATACCTATGACAGACTTTATTTGATTGCTGTTTTGCCATTGGGCATGCGCAGTCTGTTTTTTTAAATCCGTTCATACTTAGCTAAAATGGGGAAGAAATTACTTTTATTAACATCATTTTTTATTTGTTTGGCTGCGGCAGTGCGTGCTGCGGTAACCATATCGTCGTTTTCACCCACAACAGCGGCCGTAGGCGCAACCGTTACAATAAATGGTACTGGCTTTACCGGTGCCACCGTGGTAACTTTTGGTGGCACGGCCGCCGCCTCGTACGTCGTTAATGGCGGAGGAACCCAAATTACGGCTGTTGTGGGCAATGGTAGTAATGGAAGTGTTTCGGTAACCTCCCCTTCAGGTGTTGGTTCGCTTGCGGGCTTCACAATAGCGGTACCAACTATATCATCGTTTACGCCAACTTCTTCGGGCAACAGCTTAACTGTTACCATAACGGGTACTAATTTTATTGGTGCTTCTGTTGTAAAGTTCGGCGGCACGGCGGCTACCTCTTTTACGGTTGTAAGTTCAACGAGCATAACGGCTGTGGTGGCTGGCGGTACATCCGGCAGTGTTACAGTTACCACGCCTGGTGGCACGGCAACGCTCGCTGGCTTTACATGGGTGGCAGCCCCCACCATTACGTCCTTCACACCCACGTCTTCGGGAAACACCTTGAGCGTGGTGATAACAGGCACCAATTTTACGGGTGCCACTGCCGTAAGTTTCGGCGGCACAGCCGCAACTTCTTTTGCAGTAAATAGCGCAACCCAAATAACGGCAGTTGTCGGCGCAGGCACCAGCGGTAATGTCTCTGTTACAACCGCAGGCGGCACGGCAACACTTGCAGGCTTTACTTGGGTGGCGGCCCCTACAATAACATCGTTTACACCAACATCGTCTGGCAACGGATTAAGCGTAGTAATAACAGGAACCAATTTAAACGGCGCCACTGCCGTGAGTTTCGGGGGTACCGCTGCCACATCCTTTGTTGTAAACAGCGCCACACAAATAACGGCTGTTGTAGGTGCGGGTACTAGCGGCAGTGTATCGGTAACAACAGCGGGCGGCACAGGCACCAAAGCCGGCTTTACTTGGGTGGCAGCGCCAACCATAACCTCATTTACACCAACTTCAGCCGCATCGGGTGCCACAGTAACCATAACGGGTACCAATTTTACTGGTGCTACTGCGGTAAGTTTTGGCGGCACGGCGGCTACGTCTTACACAGTTGTTAGTGCAACCAGCATAACGGCTGTTGTTGCAGCTGGCACGTCTGGCAGCGCCTCTGTTACCACTGCGGGGGGTACTGCAACGTTGGCCGGTTTTACGTTTATCCCTGCACCCACCATCAGTTCGTTTACGCCTACCTCGGCTGGCACGGGTACCACCGTTACCATAACGGGCACCAACTTTACGGGTGCCACAGCGGTAAGTTTCGGCGGTACTGCCGCAACCTCGTATACCGTAGTAAGCTCCACCTCTATTACGGCGGTGGTTGCAGCGGGTACCAGCGGCAGCGTTTCGGTTACCTCGCCGGGCGGCACAGGCAGCTTAGCGGGCTTTACCTACAGCGCGCCCAATGCGTACATTTACATCCACCAAAAAACCTTAAACGAGCAGTCTGCCGTTGATTTTACTTATACATTAACCGGTACATCTAATTATACCTTTAGTCTTAACAACAATCCCTCATTCATTCAGATTGGCGATATTGGTGCAGGCCATGGCACAACTGCCAGCGGCAACGGCGATGGTGAGGTTTGGATAATTGGTAATTCTGCTTCTGCATCTTACAATGTGGCAGCAGCTGGTTTAACAGGCGGTATTTATAGGCGGCCTTCGGCAAGTGCGCAATGGGCTGCAACAAACGTTACAACCAATGTAACAGCTGTTGACGGTGCCTATTACAATCAGTGTGTCTACATCCTGTCGGGTAACGTATATTTTTATTATGCTGGCACCTCAACACAAATATATGCTAGTGGCAACGCTACGGATGTTACGGCTGGCGGCGGCAATATTGCTATTGTGGCCGGCGGTGCTATTCAAGTGTATAACAAGCAATATGTTGCCGGAGCCAGTATTAATACCAACAATGGTGGTTGGACGACCATGAACGGCGGCTTAAATACCACCACTGCAACGCGGCTTGATTTAAACTTGGCGGGTACCAGCATTTTATCTTCCTACGTAAACGGCACCACCGAAACCATTTATAGCACGGTAATTACCGTTAGCGGGGGTACAGGCTCGGCGGCCGGCAATGTAAACCAAGGCTCGGTTAACACAATAACTACTTTTACCCGTACCACAGATGCCAACGGCAATAACATAGGCGGAAGTGCCACTAACCCTGACGTGGCCTTTGACGACAAAGGGTTTATTTACGCGATGGCTTCCTCCCAAATTTTTAATGCCGGGGATGCCGTATATAGCAATACCAGCGGTTCATTCGTGTACGAACCTCAGTCTAGGGCGATACAGAGAATTACGGCATCGTCCGGCGGCCAGGCCTGGGGCGTAATAGCCGACGGTACCGCAAACACTATTTGGGCAAGAAATACAGACGGCACCCATATTTGGATTGATGATGAACGGGTGCGCGTTTCAGGGGTGGGTTATACGTATAAAACGGGTGGAGGTACAGGAGCCACCAATACCAACTCGGGTGCCGGGGTTAGCAACGGTAACGTTATTATGATACCAGTGCCCGCAGGCACTTATACTGTTTCAGAAACCTTGCCGGATGCCACCTGGGATCTTGGCCGTTTTTCCAATTACGTGCCGGCCACCAGCAGCGTTACCACCAGTGTTTCTGGCCAATCAGCTACCGTAACTGTTGCCGCTGGGGATGTGGTACACTTGCAGTTTTTTAATGAAAAACTTAGCCCTAAGGCTATTGCCTTAACCTGTAGTGCCTCTATATTGGAAGATTTTGGGGTTGATGGTACAGGCACCAAAACTTTTGGCGATACCGTGCAAGGTACTGCCTACCACTATTACCCACAGGGTAATGGTACCCCAACGGGCGCTACTGCCCCACAGGATGGTAAATATTACTTGGTTAAAGACCTTACCCATTGGTTTATAAACAATGGGTTACAAAGCCATACAAATGCTGGTACCGGCTACTATTTGCTGGTAAATGCCTCTTATGCGCAGGACGAATTTTACCGTAAAAGGGTAACCAACCTGGTACCCGGCCTGCAATACCAAATTACGTTTTATGCGGCCAATGTAAACTTTACCACAGGTACCACCGTTGTGCGCATACCCCCCAACGTAAGTTATGGGCTGCAAGATGCCAACGGCAATTTTGTGGCATCGGCAACCACCGGCAGTATTGACACCACTGGCCCAACCCAGTGGGATTTATTTAGTTTTACTTTTACCGCCAGCACCTCACAGGCTGACTTCTTTTTGCGCAACAACAATATTGGTGGATTGGGTAACGATATTGCGTTGGACGACATATCGCTTAACCCTGTAATTACACCACTACCCAATATTACGGTAAGCCCTACCATTGCACCCAATGTATGTATAGGTACCAATTACACCTTCAGCAACAGCCAAAGCGGCGGTATTTGGACGGCAAGCCCCACCACAGTGGCCACCATCAATGCAAAATCGGGTAAAGCCAAAGGCTTGACTGCGGGTACGGCCGTAATAACCTACACCTACACCAACGCCATTGGTTGTGTAAGTGCCAATACCACTGGTATTATTGTTACCGCTGCGCCCACGCTTACCACTAGCGATTTATTGGGTGGAACCTCTTGTAAAAACCAAACAGACAGCCTATACGGCAACCCTTCCGGAGGTGTAACACCATATACGTACGCATGGGTGGCCAGCCCCACCGGCACCGACGGCTTGGGTACCGCCAACATACAAAACACCACGGCTAAGCCCACTGTGGCAGGTACCTATAGCTACAACTTAACTGTTACCGATGCGGTAGGCTGCGCTGCAAGCAGCGGCGTTTCTGTAACAGTGAGTAGCAACCCGGCCCCAGTGGTATTGGCAGGCTCAAACTCACCATATTGCACGCTCAAGGCTTTTAGCTTAACATCATCGGCCAGCGGCGGCTCTGGCAGCTATACTTATTTGTGGTCTGCCACGCCTACAGGTAATGGGCTTGTTAGTACCAATGTATCAGGCCCCACCGCAATTCCCACTGCCGCCGGCAACTATGTATATAAAGTGGTGGTGAATGACGGTTTTTGTAACGTGCCTGCGTTTGTGAATGTTACCGTAAATGCTAGCCCATCAGTTACTGTAACAGGGCCTGGTACCACTACCATTTGTAATGGTGGCACCATAGCACTCACATCCACCCCTTCTGGCGGTACGGCACCGTATACCTACGCATGGACAGGTACCAACACGCCAACCACCAACGGGGGGCTGGTTTCCACCAACGTGCAAAATACATCTGCAAAACCGGCAGCAGGCACCTATACGTATACGCTAAATATCACTGATGCCAACAATTGCACGGCATCTAACACCGCAAACGCTACTGTTTCGTTTAACGCCAATTCGTCAAACCTAGCCATAACGGCTGCGCTGTCGCCATCTACTACCACCATTTGCGCGGGCACGGCAGTGGGCTTAAACGCAACTGTAACAACGGCAGGTACCCCCAACTATACTTATGTATGGTCTGGCGGGCCGGGCACCATTTCCAATGCCAACTCGGGTTCCACTTCGGCAACTACCTACAACACCGCAACGGTAAGCACCGCTGCCATAACCACGTCCACCACAGGCGCGTACACCCTTACGGTAACTGACAGCAAAGGCTGTGTGGTAACGGCCAACACAGCGGCACTTACAGTTAACCCCAAGCCTTCGGCAACTGCCAGCAGCTTTGGCACAGGGCTTTGTAATAGCGGCGTTGACTCTGTTTATGCCGCTGTTTCCGGTGGTACTGCGCCGTATAGCACTTATGCATGGGCGGTATCCCCCAACTCTGGTGGTATATCCATTTCAACGCCTTCCAACGACACCTCGGCCGTAACCGGCGGCAATACCAGCCAGCTGTATACCTTCACCGTAACCGTAACAGATTCGAAAAACTGTACCGCCACCGGCAGCACAGGTATCACCAGGGTAAATGCCACTGGCCCTTCCATAAGCACCACCAATACTGCGGCCACCTATTGCGTGGGCAGCACCATCAACCTGGCGGCTAACCGCACCAACGGCACATCGGCCTTTACATATGTATGGAGTACAGCCCCCGCTACCGGAGGCGGCTTGGTGCTGGCCAATGCCACCACAACCACCGCCGTGCCTACTGCCACAGGCAGATATGTGTATACGGTAAGGGTTACCGATGCCAACGGTTGTGCGGCTGCCGCAAGCACCCCCACCCAAGTAGTTAACAGTGCGGTAACTGTAACAACCGTTTCCAGCGCGCCGGGCTTTTGCGGTGGCACCAGCAGTGCCACCATTGTGGCAGTACCCAGCGGCGGCAGCGGTACCTACAGCAACTATGCTTGGAGTACGGCAGTGGTAGTTTCACCCGGTTCCACTTCGGTTAACCCCACTTCCAGCACCACCAGCCCTAGCACCACGGCTTCTATAACAGGCGCAACACCAAATATATCTAAGTTTAGTTATACTGCTACCGTTACAGACAATAATGGCTGTTCCAGTGGAAGTGCCTCCACAGTACTCGTAGTGGGCAACACCATATCACTTAGTACACCGGTGGCCACCATACCTTCTGCCTGCGTGGGCCAAACCTTTACACTCAATTCAACCAGCTTTACCGGCGGCACCACCGGCTTTAATTATACATGGTCGGCACCTACGGGTGTTACAGTTAACACTTCTAGTGGCACTATAGCATCGTCTCCGGTTCCTTCCACCACTGCCTTGGCCAGTGTAGCTGGTAACTACACTTTCGGCCTGCTGGTGGTAGATGCGCTTAACTGTACGGCCTCAGCCAGTACAGTCGTGAAAGCTATCACCCAAGTGTCGCCCAGCATATCGGCTACCTGCGGTAACACCGGCGGTGTGGAGTGGGTAAACCTGCTTGAGGGTAATGGCGCCAGCTGGGCGTGGACTACCACCAGCGGCGGTAGGTTTTACACCGATGCCACGCTTAGTCCTGCCAGCGATGGCACCACCTCGGCCCTGCAGGCGCCGTATGTTACCTTTTTGGGCGACTACAGCGTTTCGATCACTGATGCCAACGGTTGCACTGGCAACGGCACCTACACCATTACCGCTGGCACCTGTTCCGTTACATTGGCCGTTAGCAAGCTTGATTTTGCCGCGCAGAAACAAGGCGGCTCGGCCTTGCTTACCTGGAGTACCGCCACAGAGTTGAACAACAACCGTTTTGAGGTGGAGCGCAGCGGCAACGGTACTAACTGGCAGGTGATAGGCACCGTTAAAAGCAAGGGCAACAGCAACACCCTTACCAAATACAGCTTTACCGACGCATTGCCTTTGAACGGCATTAACTATTACAGGTTGAGGCAGATAAATAATGACGGGGGGCAGCAACATTCGCAAATAGAAAAATTGCAGTTCACCGGCCAGTGGGTGGTGAAAATGTACCCCAACCCGGCGCAAAGCTTTATAGGCCTGGAGTTTAACAACGACAAGGACGAAAAAGCCGCCATTGTGATACAAAATGCGCAAGGCAGCACCATTTTCACCACCACGCAGCAGTTGGTGAAAGGCCTTAACCGCATAACACTTAACCAAATACAGCCGCTGGCGCAGGGTACTTATATTATTACCCTGGGCACTAACGCAAACATATTCCGCTCAAAATTTGTGAAAGGCGGCTACTAAGATATTATGCACTTTTTGTTTCAATGACCCATGATGGAATGGGACGGATTAAACCCCTTGTTTCAACAGGGGGTTTTTTATGCCCATCAGTGGCCTGGGTTTGTTGCAAATATGCCGGCCGTAAAAAGGGGTGGAGGTAAATATGGTGCCTGCAAAGGCCCCCAGGGGGATGGTGTATTCGGTTAATTATGGTGTTGAGGTATCTGCGGGCGATGTTGGAATTTCGTTTATGCACAACAGTGCAATAAAAATGCCTAAAAACATTTACAGCCATTAGTTTGGCAATCTTTCGGCCTACTTTAGCTGGTAAGGCTACAACACCAACTGGGTGTACAGCCGTTGCAGCATCAACGCAGCATCATCACAAAAGCCCGGGTGTACTTTTGATGTTTGCACCACGGTGCTGCGTGTGGCGGTGAGCCAACGGAACCGCTCGGCCATGGGCAATTGCCCAATCTCGCCGCCTTCCTTGCCGCCTTTGCATATCCGTTGAAAGGCGCAGAGGTACTCATTTACCTCTGTAATATTTAACGAAGGGGCAAACGCGGCCAAGCGTGTTTCGCCAAGGGTAAATTCCATCTGCAAAAATTTAAGCTTGGCACAATACAGCACAACACCTGCGTTCATAAACTCTTCGCGTTCCACCTTTGGCACTATGCGTATAACCGCATACTCAAATAAGTGTTTCCCTTGCATGCTGCGCTTCTTTTACAAATATTTCTGAATGGGCCAACCTTTGTACCAAATAGTTTTTGTAAGCCTGCCGGTGTTCTGCGGCATTGGCAAACAATGGCTCGCCCGTTAGCCATTCATCGGGTATTAAATCCACTATGTTCTGTATCCGTTCCTCGTTTAACAGTAACCCATTGGCGGCATCAACCTTTTCCAATTCTGTTGCCTGCTGTAGCAGTACATGTTTTTTTACATAGGTGAAGGGCTTTAACGCTTGTGCCTGCCAGTTTTCCCAGGCATGGTGAAAGTACAGGCTTGCCCCATGGTCAATCAACCAAAGTTCCTTATGCCACAAAAGCATATTGGTGTTGCGGCAGGTGCGGTCAACATTGGTCAGCAGGCAATCCAGCCACACAATTTGCGAGGCTAGGGTGGCATCCACTGTGGTAACTGCTGGGTCGAAGGTGATGGAGCCTGATAAATAATGCAACGCAAGGTTAAGCCCCACGCTGGCCTTGTTTAAATCCTGTATTTCCTCGTCGGGCTCGGTGCGGCCAAACGCTTCGTCAAGGTTGGCAAACACAATCTCCGGAACGCGTAAGCCCAAGGTGCGTGCAATTTCGCCGCCAACCAGCTCTGCAATCAGTGCCTTTACCCCTTGCCCAGCCCCACGGAATTTTAACACATACAAAAAACCGTCGTCGGCCTCTGCAATGGCAGGCATGCTGCCGCCCTCCCGCAGGGGTGTTACGTAACGGGTAACGTTAATGGTTCGTATTTCTGGTTTGCGGTAAGGCATAAATTGAGGGTGCAAGTTAGTTTATTTATTTGCTGGTGTAATTCTTTAGCGATTGGGTGGTGCTAATAATGTTTCTTTTCTTACCAACTGGCCTAACAATGTAGGCTTGCGGCTGTGTGCCTAAAATGCATTGGTGCCGTAGTTTTCTGGTGTCGCGTTGGCCTTCAAACAGTTAGCGCAAATGGCGCGAGGCACTCAGTTTTTTGGCTAATAACGCCTTTAAAAATGGATGGATGGGCGGTTTCCACCCACCGTTCCTTTCCTCCGTTCGTCATTCTTTAGCATTTTTTGTGTTTGGGCTTCTTGCATATTCGCACTGCGAAAACAATCGTAGTACAGGGCTTGCAATATATCTTTGGGGCTTATAAAACAAGCAGTTAATAGTAAATATGTGTTGGTTGCTAATTTGATAGATATTATATAATATTAGCTTGTGTTTTGTACAAAACGCTGCCGCTTTGGTATTGCCGAAGCCGTGCATGCGGTGGGTGATGGTGGTTGGGGTGCGCAACAAACGTTTTTTCTCTCATGTGACTATATACGGCCCCGATGTCTATTGGGGCCTTTTTCATCCGGTGCCACATTTGCTTTGCCCGGGGTTGTTTTTACTGCAAACTTGCCCCGCAACCGCCACGCCATGGGTGCTGCTAATCAGGAAACATGGTTTTGTCAAGGCCAGGAATTATCCGTAACGCGTTTTTGTAGTATATCTTTTTTAGTATATCATCTGGCAGGCCCATGCCGTACATGCGCCAAAAGGCATGGTACTTTTTATGGTAGGGAAAGTATTCATCCTCTGTTTCCAATACCCTAAAGTAGGTGCTGTATTCCTCGGGTACCCAACTGTCTTTGCCAAACAGAATCCTGTTTTGGTACTTTGTAAAAAACGCTTTTGCGGCCCTGGGCTGCCTGCCAAGTTCGGCTATTACGGCACCAAACTCAACCACCACATTGGGCATCGCGTCTAACAAATGCGATAGCGTTGCAAGGTCGTTGGCATACCAGCCAAAATGGGCGGCAATAAAGGTTGTGTTGGGGTGCCGCATAAACATGCGGTGTTGTTCCTCAATTAAAGTGTCCCACGGGGCGGGGTTGGCGTTGTTACGCTTCCTATCTGGGTGGGTGGCCAGTTCTAACCAACGCTCGTTGTTTTCGTCCATGGGCTGCCAAAAGGGTTTGGGGTCGGCTGTGTGTATCAGCACCGGTATTTTTAATGTGCCGCATTTTTCCCAAATGGGGTCAAGCCGGGGGTCGTCCACACGTACTATTTTGCCTTCGTTGTCTTTAAACTCCAGGCCGAGGTCTTTATATATTTTTAGTCCCTTGGCACCGGCCGCTACATCGTCTGCCAGCTCTTTTAGTGCCTTGTTTATCCAGCCGGGCTGCCCAAACCCTGCAAAAGAAATATTGGTAAAAAGTACCACCCTTCTGGCATCCGTTTGTTTAATATTTTCCAATGAGCGCACCAAGTAATCGGGGCTGTTTACATCAAATTGGCCGTTTAGCTCGCGGTAGCCCCGCCCGCTTAAGTTTACCATCACCTGCATGTTAAGCCCGTCCATTTGTTTAACCAAGCCGGGTATGTTTTGGCCCGGCATGTCCCATTGGTGGTTGTGTACATCAATAAAGGGGTATTTGGCCTTGGTGGTTTTATGCTCAGGCACCACTAGGGTAGACGGTGGGTTGTAGCGTTCAAAATCCATGGTAGGCTTGCCGTTTTGTGCGCAGGATTGGTTAAGGCACACCACAAAAAACAGTGTAGCTATTAAAGTTGATGCTTTCATGAATACTGTTACTTTTTTGTAAAGATAGCCCTGTGGGCCATATTGTTTAATATAGGCCGGTTAGCAAATATTTGCTTTTTCGTTGCCGCCAAACGGACAATAAACGGCAGAAAATTAATCAACTATAAATACGTTCCTCTCTTCCACGAGTGGCAGGTTTTTAAAACGCAGCATTACATTGGCAACCACTACCACATCCCGCTGGCAATAGTTTACAATTTTGGGCAGGTTATTGTGTTCGTAGTACACCTCCTTCACCATGCTGCCGTCCATATCGGTTTTTGATGTTGGCACCCCCAAAACCCCGGCCAACAAGTTAAGGGATATGTAATTTTTATAATCGCCAAATTTCCAATACTGTAGGGTGTCTTGCATTTTTACCTCCCAAGGCTTGGCACCTTGTATTTGTAAGTAGTCGGGCAGGGGTAAACCGTTAATCAGCAGCCTTCGGCAGATATAGGGTATGTCGAATTCTTTTATATTATGGCCGGTATATTGAAAATGCTTGTTGTGTTGGTGTATTTTATTGTTTATTTGCACAAACGATTCAAGCAACTGTTTTTCGTCGTGCCCAAAAATGCTTTTTATTTTAAGGCACCATTGCTTGTTGCTGTTTTCAAAAAAATACCCCGTTGAAATACAAACTATTTTTCCAAACTCGGCCAATATACCTGCCCGCTGTAGGTAACCTTCGTCTGGCGTTATGTTTTCTGGCATGGTTTTGGCTTGCTTCTCCATCCAAAGTTGTTTCCAGTCATCCGGCAACAGGTCAAATGATGGAAATTGCGGAACAGTTTCAATGTCAAGCAAAAACAAATCCGCAAGATTAATTCCGTTACCCATATAAATTTAAATATATAATCTTCACAACAAAAACCAAAGGTATGAGTTACACAAACTACCCCTCTGCTGATAATACCAGCCAAGCCCAACCGCCTAAAGATAACCGCAAAGTTATTTATGCAGTTTTAGTAATACTGCTGTTGGGTACTTGGGTGTATATAATTTACGACAAGGCCGTTAACGACAAAAATATGGCCGAGCAATTGACCCATGTGCAGGGTGAGTACTTAAGCGTTGATTCATCACGCAATGCGATACAGGCCGAATACAATAGTGCCTTGGCCAGAATGGATTCATTAACCGGCAGCAACACCCAGCTTAAAGGTGAACTTGCTGAAAAGAAAAGCAAAATTGACCAGTTAAAGGACCAAATAAAGACTGAATTGGGTAAGAAAAACGCCGACTTGGCGGAGGCCCGCAGCTTGGTTAACCAATTGAAGGCCCAAGTGACTGACCTTTTTGCCCAGATAGACCAGTTGAAACAACAAAACAAGCAGTTAACGGCAGCCAACCAACAACTTACCACCGAAAGGGATACCATTTTGGAAGGCAGGCATGCTGCAGAGCAAACATTGGCCGCAACAGCTGCTGCAAAAGCGCATATGGAGGATATTGCCTCTACCTTGCATGCTTCATCAGTTAGCATAACCCCCATAGAGCTTAAGCACAATGGCAAAGAAGTGGAAACCAGCAAAGCAAAAAGGGCAGACCTTTTTAAGATTGCTTTTCAGTTAGATGAAAACCGTGTGGCACCCAGCGGCCCTAAAGAACTGTATGTTTGCGTTACAGGGCCAGACGGCAAGCCTATTACCATGCCATCAAGCGGCAGCGGCAACTTTACCACTAGGGACGAGGGCGATAAAGTGTACACCAACTTGCAAACGGTGCAATACACACAAGGCCAGGCATTACCAGTAAGTTTTCCGTGGAAACCCGAAAGTGGTAAATTTCAAGAAGGTGCCTATAAGGTGCAGATTTATCAAAACGGTTTTAAAATTGGCGAGGGTACCGTATCCCTTAAAAAAGCTGGCTTTTTAGGTTAATATCGTACGTTAGTAAAAATATCAAACAACAAACCCGGCAACACGTTGCGGGGTTTGTTGTTTGATGCTTAGCCTTTCTACTCCATTTGTTTTGTAGCACTTGATAACCAAGTTGCTAACGACCCGCCACCGATTTGTATACTACACCGTTTTTCATAACCCATTTTACCTGTTGCAGCAATGTTATGTTCTGCAAGGGGTTGCCTTGTACGGCAATTAAATCGGCAAAGGCATTGGGTTGCACTACGCCAAGCTCGCCTTGTTTGCCAAGTAGTTTGGCACCCGTAACGGTGGCAGCCTGTATGGCTTGCCCAGCCGTCATGCCCCATTTAACCATGTACTCAAAATCTTTGGCCTGTGGTTCGTCCCAGCTATAGCCGCCAATATCGGTCCCGTACACAATAGGTACACCTGCTTGCAAAGCCTTTTTAAACATTGCCGGAAAAGTTTGCATAAAAAGCCTATCCATGGGGTTGCCTTCTTTTTCGCGGCCTTCGGCCATATAATCGCAAATAAAAATAGTGGGGCACCAGTACACCTGTTTTTGTGCCATCAGTTGTATACATTCGTCGTCCATGCCAAAGCCGTGTTCAATGCTTGTTACACCGGCATTAATGGCGTAAATAATGCCATCCCTCGTCATGGCATGCGCCGCAAATTTTTTACCGCTGTTTATTGTTTCGTCTGCAATGGCTGCAATCTCTTCCTTAGTAAAATTGGGGTAGCTGTGGTAGCTGCCATCGGCCGCTTTGTAATACCCACGGTCAGTATAAAGTTTTATCCAGTCGGCGCCATGGCTAATCTGTTCCCGAACGGCACGGCGGGCCTCGTCTGCGCCATTTATTTCTTGTATGCCTTTGGGTAAATCAAGTTCCCAGTTGTATTCTTTGGGGCTTAGGGCATAATGCCCAACGGTGTTGATTGCCCTAGTAGAAACAAACATCCTGGGCCCGGCAATAATATTGTTGTTGATGGCTTTTTTTATGTCTACATCTGCATACATGGCACCTTCAGTTTCAAGGTCGCGTATGGTGGTAAAGCCATTGTCCAAAGATATTTTTGCACTGCGGGCGGCGCGCAATGTTCTGTAAGGTATTGATTCTTTCAGTAGCTGGTCGGCATACTCCTGGCTGGTAACATCTTGTTGCAGTAGCACGTGCGTGTGCGCATCAATCAAGCCTGGTAATACCGTGTAGGCACTTAAATCAATCACCGTGTCCGTTTTTTCTTTAAAATCGGCTTCAGGTGTAACTGATTGTATGGTGCTGCCTTTTACCACAACCACTTGGGCCGAGAGCAACCTGCCTGTGGTGGCATCAAACAAGTTGCCACATTTAATGGCAATAGTTTTTTGCGCAAAACCGGCAATAGTGAATGAGAGGAATGTGAGTATGCTTAAAATGCGGTACATAGCGTTGGTTTTATCTTTCAAATATAACCCGCTAGGCACAAACAATGGCTATGCAAATTATCACAGTGAGTATGGGCCGCCAGTTTCGCCCCAGCCCCATTTGGGCATTGGCGCATTTTCGTGTATAGGATTTTCGGTTGTTGTTGAATTTATTACCGCAATTCTGCTACCCCATTCAACATAGCCAATAAAGGCAGATCGGAATTCTGGGTCGCTGGGCAGGCCAACTTCATCGGCACTTTCAAGCAACAGGTCCATCCAATGTTTGCGTTTTTTTTCATCCAACATTTTACCTACATGGTGGGCCACCATACCGGCGTGGCTACCTTTTTCGTCAGCCGTGTATAATGTTGGGCCGCCAAACACTTCGGCAATAAAATGGGCCACGTGTTTCGGGTGGTCGCTGTCCATATGCCTAAACACAGGGTAAAGCAGTTCATCCTTTAGCACCTTGTCGTAAAACAACTTTGTAAGTTTTTCAAAGTTCTCTTTACCTCCTGCCCATTCGTATAAAGTTGGTGTTTGGTTCATAGTTGAATAAGTGGTTTTCATTTTCGAAATTTTGCTTGCTAATCTTCCAACTCCTTGCAAAAATAGCCGGCTTGTTGCAAGGTAGATTCAATGGCGCGCGGCGATATAGCTACCGTCTCCATCCGCAATACTTTGTCATGGTCGTGCAGGTCTACATTCCAGCGCAGCACGCCCTGCAATGCCCTAAACAATTTAAATAGCCGGCGCACATGCTTTTTGTCTTCCACATTGGTTTTAAACACGAGTATTTCCATAAAAGTTGGTTTTTTAAGAACCCTAAAGGAATTTGTTAAACTAGTGGGTAATTTAATCCTGTTCTTATTTCGTTCGTTTACTATGGTGATAATTTTTTCCGATTTATACTCCGCCGGCTGGCGTTGCCTATAAGTTGAGATAAAAAATGCAGGTTTAAAAATCCGCTTTAGGGTAGTTGTCCTTATTTCTTATTCCCCTTTAGGGGTAGGGGTTTCTTGCTGGTTCCAGCCACCACGTCCGCACCTGTTCTTGAATTCCTGTTTAAATTTTACTTTTTCCTCGGGTGTCATGTTGTTCCATTTTTCCATCATTTCACGCTTGCCGCCAAAGCCCCGGTGGTCGCGGTGCTTCCATCCTCCGCCCCCAAACCCAAACAGTATTTTGCTCAGCAACAATATGCCAGCGGCCTGCCAAAAACTAACCAAGCCAACATGCAGCACCGCCGCTAAAATTCCGTTCCACAAACTCATCACAATAAAACTTAGTAACGAGAAAAGCCCTATGCCAAGTAATACAAACCCGATTGCTTTTTTTATCCAAAACTTTTTCATAACTCTTTTTTTAATAGTTTAATAATTCATCGTGCAGCACTTGCAGCCTTTTTCTCAAGTGCAGTACGGCATAGCGCTTGCGCGATAACAGTGTATTTACGGTTTCACCCGTTTGTGCGGCAATGTCTTTAAAGGGCACCCCTTCCAGTTCGTTCAACACAAAAACTGTTTTTTGTTCGGCGGGCAGTTCGTTTAATGCGGAATTCAAGGTTTCCCAAAACAGGTTGCGCAAATACGCTGTTTCGGGGTTATCTTTTTCGTCAAAAAACAATTCTGCCCAGCCCCAGTCTTCGCCATCTTCGTTTGCAAACAAATCTTCCAATAAATCAGGTTTGCGCTTTCGCTGTTTATCGGTTATTTTATTGCGTGCCACGGTAAAAAGCCAGCCTGTCAGTTGCTCAATAGGCTGCGTGTTGTCAACAAGCTGGTAAAACACATCCTGCAGAATGTCCTCAGCATCAGAAGGGTTGTCCACTCTTTTACGTATGAAACCCAGCAAACGCCTGCTGTAGGTATTTATTACCTCGGTTATGTTGCGTTTGCGGTTTTCAGCCATAGTTTCATTTATCGTCAATACCCCGTTCATATTAAGACAGACGGGCAGTAAAAGCGAATATTTTAAAATTGAGGAAAATATTTGAGAAAAATGGGAAATGCGTAAAACACGCTTGGTATTTATGAATGGGTGCTGTTATGGCGAGGGCTGAACTTGTGGAACTGTAATTGTTGCGGGTGCCAGGAAAATAAAACTGCCTCAAAAATTGCTTTTGAGGCAGCCTTGTTTAAACCAATATAATTGCGAGGGCAAAAAATTGTGCTACTGTGCCTTACGCGGTGCCGAGTTTTGTGCCCCGCCTTTTTTAACAGACGAGAAGTTACCGGCCGGTATCATAGAAGCGGCTTTAGAATGGCTGGAGCCTACTGAACTGGTTTTTACCACCAGGCCACTTTTGGCAGGGGCTGCCTTTTTTTTAGCTTTTGGCTTTTTATTATTGCTCATGTAATCTAATTTTCGGGTAAAAATACAATTAAATGCCTTTATTAAGAAGGTATCTGGTAAAAATGTATCCTTCGGGGGCACTGGTGCCTTTTCAGTTGTTGTGTTATGGGCTGCCAACAGTAACTAAAAGCGAGGTTATTGCAGTGTTGAGTTTTAGCCGGTGAAACGAAATTAGCCGGTATAGCCCCCGGGTAATATCTTGCGTAAAATATGGAGTAAATACAAAGTGATGCCATATTTGCTTAAAGCATTTTTATGAAAACAGCATCCATTCACGAAATTAAACAGGAACTAAAGCACAGCCAGCCTACAGTGTTGCTTGAACTTTGCCTGCGCCTGGCCAAATACAAAAAGGATAACAAGGAATTGCTGGCCTACCTGTTGTTTGATGCCCACGATATACAAGCCTATATTGCCGGTGTGAAGGAACATGTTGAAGGCCTGTTTGTTGATGTTAATACAAAGAATGTGTATTTGGCAAAGAAAGGCCTACGGAAAATTTTAACGGTAACCAACAAGCATATTAAATATACCGCGTCTAAACAGGCGGAGGTTGAATTGCTGGCTTTTTTTTGTGCAAAACTAAAAGATACCGGCATAGCCATGCCAGCCGGCAGTGCTTTGTTTAACCTATACCAACAACAGCTTAAAAAAATAAACATGGCACTTGAGGGCATGCACGAAGACCTGCGGCACGATTACAAAACTAGTATTGCCTACATTACTGATATTGCTGAAAATACTACCCAAAAAAGCAAGGCAAAAGCCTGGCGGGTAATTTACCCCATATGATTTTTGTGGAGAGACGGCTAATTCTTATTTTGAGGTGCTATTAGTTAACAGGTGTGTCATTTAAAAGGCATCAGCGAAAGTTTTTTAAAGATCAAATCTCACAGCGGTAAGCCCGAACAAACTGTGCAAGAACACAAGCCAAAAAACGCAACATTACTAAAACCAACGTATCACGCAACAAGCCAAAAAGCAAAACGGACGCTGTTACACGTGGGGAGGCGCAGGATGGCAAAGACCACCGGAGGGATTGGGCTTTGCCTTGACTTTTTTTGTTTCTTTTTTGGGTCAAACCAAAAAAGAAAAAGATAAAACCGCAACAGGTATAAATTGGCATCAGGTGGCAATAGCACCTCAAAATAAGAATTAGTCTGGAGAGACTCATTGTAGATTGATTTTCAGAAGTTTGTTCTATGCTGATTGATGTTCTGCGGGTAATTGTTCACCAAAAGGATTGCTGTGTTGGCGGGCGAATGATGAGCGGGGCCTATTTTGTTTAATTGAGCAACCTAGCCCCCATCGGAAGGTATTGCGTAAGATTACATTTGCCAAAATGACCACTTGCCCGGCAAGGGGGGGGTAATTGAAAACCGAACCTTTTTTGGTCAATCTAATGTGTTAACTTTTAATTACCCTGTATTTTTAATTTGAAAAGGTATTGCTATTCTTAACAGTATCTTTACATTTGTTGTGTTAAGCACTAAAATCTGTCCCAAACAAAGCTATATGTTGAAAGTCTACCTTAAAAAACTCTCCGTTTGCGTTCTCGTGATTACTTTTCTTTTATTACAAACACCCCTATCAGCCCAGATAAGCACATTTGCGGGGCGCCATACCTATTTGGGTGACGGCGGGTTGGCGACATCTGCGGGTTTGTTCGGCCCGTACGCGGTAGCGCGTGACGCATCGGGCAACCTATATATAGCCACCAGCAAGGACAACCGTGTGCGCAAGGTAGCCGCGGGCACTGGCATCATAACCACGGTGGCGGGAACTGGCATAGCCGGATTTTCGGGCGACGGCGGCGCGGCCACGGCTGCGCAGCTTCATTTCAACGCGGGCGGTCTGCCCGGCATAGCCGTTGACGGCAGCGGCAACATTTACATAGGCGATTACCTCAATGACAGGATAAGGAAGATAACCGCCTCCACGGGCATCATCACAACGATAGCCGGCACGGGCGTTGACGGTTACTCCGGCGACGGC